>JAAELK010000252.1 GCA_024226935.1 Desulfobacteraceae bacterium | reverse complement strand
AGGTCGTGGGAAGCTTGGCGGGCAGCCAGGAAAAATTTGTGTTCCCATCAAAGATATTTGGGTCTTTCCTCTTGATAAAAAGTTTAGAGTTTTGCTTAAATCAACTCATGAATGACTAACCCGAATATTTACAAGGAGTGTAGTATTGAAGTGCAATGTCGGACTGCAAATTTATAGTTGCAAAAGTGAAATTTATAACGATCTAAAATTCAAGAAAATGGTATTAATTATATTTCCAAATAGATATATCATTTTCTCGTTATTATTTTTCGGGAACGCAGGATGTCAGGCGTAATACTCTTCTTTTCATTAATAATTCCAGATAAAGCCTTTCTATGGACAGAAAGAGTTTCGGCTAAGCTTGTGATAGTCAGATTTGAAGGTTCAATATAATGTTTCTTCAAAATTCTTCCGGGGTGAGCCGGTTTTCTGTGCCTTCTCATGATGGTTACCTATTGTAATTAAAATTTTTAGAATGGTGGATAGGTTATAAAGGGTTAATAAAGGGTTATCCCAAAAAAAAACTGCTGAAAAACCTTGTTATCAAGGGCTTCAACGGTTAGTCGTGTATCGCTATCCCGGTAAGCATGTATCGCTATCCCGGTAAACATGTATCGCTATCCCGGTAAACATGTATCGCTATCCCGGTAAACATGTATCGCTATCCCGGTAAACATGTACCGCTATCCCGGTAACATGTATCGCTATCCCGGTGTTTTGGTGTCGCTATCCCGGCAAACATGTATCGCTATCCCGGTGTTTTGGTGTCGCTATCCTGGTAAACATGTATCGCTATCCCGGTCGCGGGGTCGAATAAAAGACAATGTGCCGATTTTTGAAATATCCCAATTTCTTATAATCTCTAACTCGATGATCCAGTTTTCTTTATTTGACATGTTGGATAGAAAATGGTGAAATGATTATAGGGCTGTTCCTCAAAAGGAACAGCCCGGGGTGTTTGTAGGCTTACCACTTTCCAGCGAGAAGTTTGTTT
>JAAELK010000251.1 GCA_024226935.1 Desulfobacteraceae bacterium | reverse complement strand
TGAAAGTAGCGACACAATAGCAAAATTTTCTCATGGGTGAGAATGGGCTTCAATGACCCGTCGGAACTCATGAGGAGATTTTGCGGTGAAGCTGAGAAATCTTTTTAGGAAAAGGCGACAACTTGCTTGACACACACCGTACCTGTGGATGCATTACTAATCGATCCACAACTGTCTTATTATCAACATCTGTACCCTTAAGAGCCAGATACACATGTTCAATATACTGATACGGGAATACCTTGAACTCTTTTGCAATATATCCATAAGCAAAAAAACCTATAGAAATCAGAAATAATAAGGCGATAATAGGCGCTATGTTGTTTAATTTCAAAGTCTCTCCTCCCGAAACTGAAACAATTTAAACTCCTCCAATTTTATATTTATATCCGTTGTTTTCCTTTTATTATACTGTTGATTAGACTGCAAAAAAATCTCAATTCGATTTGTTAATGGCAATGTTCTGAATTCAAACTTTCTGGTAAATACCGATTCAGTTTTATTTAGCTCGTAATCTCTTGGTTGAATTCCAATAGCTCGACTATTTATTTTTTTTCCACCATCATATTCATGATAGTGTACGATAACGGTATCAGCCTTTTCAACCTTTCGAGTCAAAACATTAGCTGAACCTTTAACGTCAAACCCAACCTTTAACAGAACTTGAAAAACTGAATCACTCATTTGATTTGAAGCACTTTGATAAAGAGAAAAACTTACATTATCAAAGATTTGAGGACGCACTATCCGTGGGAATCCCGGATGTAATGCTGTGTTTCCACGGGCGGGTTTTGTGGTTGGAACTGAAACAAAAAGACAGTTTCCCGGCGCGATCCGGTACGGCGGTGCGGCTCGGATTTCGACGTAATCAGATGAATTGGTTGCTCAGGCACCAGGCCGCCGGGGGCCGGGCGGCGCTCGTTTCGCAGAT
>JAAELK010000250.1 GCA_024226935.1 Desulfobacteraceae bacterium | reverse complement strand
CCAACCGATGGATGAGATGCGACCTTTTAAGATTGTATTATACCATCGACTTGACCAGCCTTTCCATCTTTTAATGTGGACTTGTCATTACAAATAAAAAAACTGGATCATCGAGTTAAAAATAAAATCGGTTTGAATCCTCGTTGGCATTGCTTAATACCTCTTTGGCTTAAAAGCTGCCCCTGCAACACTACGCCCCAGGGGCAGCAGCTAAACTGATTTGAAAAACAATAATATGATACCATGTTTGTGTTTGTTTGCCCATCCCCCCGGTCCTATCGACTTCACAACCCTCAGGAGGACGCCTGCGCTAAAAAAAATATGTTTTTTGGTCCTGGAAGCTCTGACAACCCCGAAAAAGACAGAAAACCTTAGAAAATGGAAGATCTATCTTTTTGCAAATCAAGTCGTTTTTTGTAATATTTTTGAAATGATATTTGCTTGTAAAAGGGGATCATGGAGCCAGGCTGTGGTTTTTAAAAACCGTTGGGTCTGATAATTTTCCATTATGTAAACTTTTTTTGACCATCACCAACATCTTGTTGCTCTTTTTGGGGGGATGGGCAAAAAAACCCAAAGTTGAAATAGAACATAATATGTGATATACTAAATGGTTATTGTTTTTACATAATCCAAAGGAATATACACTATGTTTGATTTTTACAAACTATCTTATAATAAACAACTGCCACACACTAGAATTTTATCAAAGATATTTAAACATCCATTTGCATTTTACAACGCCAGTACCGGCATTACTGAAAACAGATCTGATCATTACTCTTTCAAATTTGATATTGTTGCTGTCTTTGACTTATCGAGTCATATTTCCAGAATAAGATGTAACAAAATTTACAACAAGCTTCAATCACTGGGTATTAGAACGAACAAACAGATAGTGCCTTCCCATGTATTAAAGAATTTTCAACGTGCCGTCAGGCCCCTTGCTCTTAAAAATTTTCCAGATAAAAAATTGCATCGATCCCTGTCAAAGGTTGGATATCTTTTAATAAAAAATGCTAATTCTGTAAATATTCGGGTTAGTCATTCATGAGTTGATTTAAGCAAAACTCTAAACTTTTTATCAAGAGGAAAGACCCAAATATCTTTGATGGGAACACAAATTTTTCCTGGCTGCCCGCCAAGCTTCCCACGACCTTTAGTTT
>JAAELK010000249.1 GCA_024226935.1 Desulfobacteraceae bacterium | reverse complement strand
TTGTCATAAAGCCTTTGATGATTTTAACGTTTTTGGAAGAATATCTCTGTTATGAAAAAATATTTTCGTACATATGCCCAGTAGTGTCCGGTTAGGTTTTTGCATAAGAAAAATGAAAAAAATGAAAAAAAATCATTTTTTACTTGACAATCAAGAATTTTTTTGCCCAACCTTGATATTATCAATAATATCAAGGAGATAGCCGGTGCCAATCGCATTTGAACCAAACAGCAAAAAATATGACAAAAAATTTGACTCACAGGCGTTTCATCATTTCATCAAACCGATTTCGGCAATACTGCCTGAAACACCAGTGCTTGAATCCCGTGGAGACAGACCATTGCAAATGACTTTTGAGGATCAACTGAAAGCGCTTATTTTTTTTCATCTTGAAGAGCATTCTTCTGCTCGTCATCTCGTCCAAGTACTTAACGAGGATGATTTTGCACGGAAGAACATCGCTCCAACATGCGGCATTAAGAAAAGCAGCTTTTCGGAAGCCATCAACGGAAGAGGTCTTGAACAACTTCAATACGTATTCTCTGAACTGTATTCACAGGCGTCCGATAATCTCCCTAGTCAATACGATCATCTCGGACAGCTTGTCGCTCTTGATGGTTCTCTTATCGATGCGGTTCTTTCCATGACATGGGCTGACTATCGAAAAGGATCGAAAAAAGCCAAAGTTCATGTTGGCTTCAATATCAATCAGGGAATCCCTATGAAAATCCACCTCACTGAGGGAAAAGGAGCTGAAAGACCTTTTCTCTCACAGACCATTTCACGAGGCCAAACCGGAATAGCTGATCGGGGCTATCAAGAGCATGCCCTATTTGATTCCCTTCAAGCTGATGGCAAAAGTTTTGTTATTCGGATCAAAGTCAATACGACCAGAACCTTTATTCAAAAGTATGATATCAATCCTGACAGTATTGTTTTCTGTGATGCGGAAGCCCTTTTGGGTACCGTTGAAAACAAAAATCAAACCCAAACCCCTGTACGCCTTGTTGGATATTGTATCAATGGCACCGATTATTGGGTAGCAACAGATCGCAGGGATTTGACCGCTGAACAAATTGCCGAAATCTACAAATTACGATGGGATATTGAAACCTTTTTCGCATGGTGGAAACGACACTTACGGGTGTACCATCTCATTGCAAGAAGCAAACACGGATTGATGGTACAGATTCTGGCGGGACTTATAACCTATCTGCTTCTTGCAATATACTGTCACAGAGAATATGGTGAAAAAGTCAATATCAAAAGAGTTCGAGAATTGCGCATTCAAATACAGAATGAGCTTCGCCAATCAAATAGGCCCGATAAT
>JAAELK010000248.1 GCA_024226935.1 Desulfobacteraceae bacterium | reverse complement strand
GTGTAAAACTCCAGTTTTGCGTCAACTATGTAAGAAAGAATTTGGGCACCCTGGACTATTACTTCGTCGGTTAAAGGCCGAACAAATTTTTCAGCCAATACGGCATCTACTTCATTCAAAAGACTTTGTGTTGGTGTGCCATCACCATCGTAACCCAAGATGTTCACCACCACCTGCCCTGGATTAGGACTTTCCACCGATGCATCCCGACAATCGGTCACAGATGTGGCATGAAAAATATAAGCCCCATCCGGTCCCGCCGTGGAAAAACCTTCCGGAGCCATCTGTATGCGTTTTCTAAATTCGTCATTGGATTCCATGGTGGGAGCCACAGGCGGAACTGCATCAGGATCCCCCGGATCAAGGATTTTGCGTTCAAGGGGAATAATGGCTGCAAGATGATCCAGATCTTCGTCCAAGGAAAATGCCAGCATCACGGCCCGGGCTGCATCGTTGACCCGTTGGCGCAAATTAAGCTCCCTGTATGCAACCGTTTCCAAAAGCTTGACCACAGGATCGGATTCCAGATCCAGCTCCGCTACCGCATCGGGATAACGTTCCAGAAAATCGGTCTTACATTCTTCTAGGATCACTTCAAAGGACAGCTCCTCAACCACCTTTGGAGCTGGTAACTGGGACAGGTCAATGTCGGTAAATGCGTTCATTGGATGATAATTCCCTCCATGATTACAAGCTTGCCTTCGGGCAGATAAATCCCCGAAAGATCAATCACCAATTGACCGGCTACGGCATTAACAACTTGCACCCTGGACAACTTGATCCTGGGTTCCCACCTGTCCAGGGCTTCTGCCGTGGCTGCAAAAATCTCCACAGTCAGCTCCGGGGTCATGGGAGCATCAATAAGATCCGGCAGCCGGGAGCCGTAGTCCCGGCGCATTACTCTTGTGCCGATGGGCGTTCCCAAAATATCTGCAATGCTTTGGCGCAGATGCTCAAGGCCTGCCAGGTCTTTGCCTGTGACGGCGTTCATGCCCATTTTACTGGTTTGTCGCCTTCTTGGGCTTGGCAGTCTTTTGGACTTTGGGTTCCAGAAGTTCTGGTTCCAGATGTCCGGACAGCACTAAATATTTAGCCTGGCGCTGGGTCAGCGTAACAGTTCCATCCGTCCGGTATTTAATTCCATCAGGGCGACAGGGCTTTTTTACGATAAAATCTGGCATATTATTCTCCTAAAGTTGAAGTTCTGTCCCCGTGGGGACATTCATGTTGCATTTAACCCAACAAGCTATTCAATCTCGTTGTAAAATCATTGGCGGTTCCTTCTGCCAAACCGTCCAAATCAAGATTTGCAGTTATTCTTGATTTAGAATCATTCAAGATATCAGTAGGATTTGTGAAGTGTTCTTTTGAACTTTTAACTGCGTCAATACTTGCCTTAAAGTCTGTGTTTAATTCAGACAATGGATTAGTCACAGAATTAAGATGTCTTGTAAGATCAGTTCCAGCGCTGCGATCAATACAACCAACCAGAGAACCAACAGATCCTAATACCATTTGCATTTTTCCTTGAAGATATTCATATTCATCAAAGACTTTATTCAATAATTCAAGATTAGCTATTTTTTCCTGGATCAAATCTTTATATTCCTTTAGCTTTACCAGGGCTTCATTTACCCCGGAAGGCATGGAAAAGGAATCGATCCACGACTCCAAGGAATTAAAGAACTCACCATCGCTCAGGGACTTTAGAGCAAAGGTAAAATTTTCAAATAAAGAGTCTAAACAATGTATAGGTAATTGAATCCCAAGGCATTGAACGGCAGAAAGCATTTTTATATTCGATATCTTATCTGAGACAATAGATTTTGCACTTGTTCC
>JAAELK010000247.1 GCA_024226935.1 Desulfobacteraceae bacterium | reverse complement strand
TTAGTCTTCAAATCATGGCTCAATGAGCTGCTAGAAGGCGGCACAGGTGTGGTTGAAGCCGATGAAAATTCTGGCGCAGCGGGTGCTACGCGCTCTGCGGCTGCATCGACATCATCAAGCGTTGAGATGGACACTTCTGCAGTGACCATTGATCGCAGTAAGTACGAAACGATTCTGAATGAAGAAGACTTCAACGCGTGGCTAGAGAAGTTAAAAGCAGCGGAAGTGTTTGCCTTTGATACAGAGACTGACAGCCTTGACTACATGGTGGCAAACCTAGTCGGTTTATCATTCGCGACAGAAGAGGGTGTTGCCGCTTACGTACCTGTGGCACATGACTATCTAGACGCGCCAGCACAGCTGGATCGTGACTGGGTACTCGAGCAGCTGAAGCCGATTTTAGAAGACGATAGTCAAGCCAAAGTCGGTCAGAACCTTAAGTACGATGCGTCTGTGCTTGCGCGCTACGGCATTGAGATGAAGGGCATTAAGCATGACACCATGCTGGCAT
>JAAELK010000246.1 GCA_024226935.1 Desulfobacteraceae bacterium | reverse complement strand
CATCATCCACTTCCACGGTTTCTATTCCGTGTAAAAATTGTTCTACCATTAAACTTGCCCTCCATTATTGATTAAAATCCAATCCGGCAACGGAGCAGTTGAGACCCCACCCGTAATTGTTTTGGGAAATTTATCCTTAACAGCATTGTTTAGTGCTTGTAATGCCTCAACCCCGTCTTTTGTCAATATATCCATTTGTTCTGACACGGGTAGATATCCGTCCGATCCAGTTCTCAGAGCAATATAATCCGGCTCAATAATATCGGCACCCTCCACAATGTCCGTCCCATATGCCTTGATATCAGCAAGGAATTGATTATAATCTTTGTTGCCGGGGGCATGGGGGATTACAGCATTATCGGATAGTCTTTTTATACTCTCGTCGCTTGTCATTATTTTATACATAGAACTTTTCCTTTTTTTACAATTTTTATATTTCCGCATCTACGCTTGCTGAAAATGAACAATAAAGATTAACCGAAGAACCATAAAAATAAGCAGCGAAATGACTTTTTTGGGTGCCTTCGACACTCAATCCACTAGTGCTTACATAATTTATATTCGAAAGGATTATTGTAGGAATGTCTCTTTTTGATACTGCAAAGAAAACTGTCGACCCAGTAGT
>JAAELK010000245.1 GCA_024226935.1 Desulfobacteraceae bacterium | reverse complement strand
TGGCACACCAACACAAAGTCTTTTGAATGAAGTAGATGCCGTATTGGCTGAAAAATTTGTTCGGCCTTTAACCGACGAAGTAATAGTCCAGGGTGCCCAAATTCTTTCTTACATAGTTGACGCAAAACTGGAGTTTTACACGGGGCCTGATCCCGATGTGGTTCTGGCCGAAGCAAAAAAGAAGGTCGAAGAATATACCAAAGCCTGCCATAGGCTGAAAGATACGGCGACCCTTTCAGGGCTTTATGCAGCTCTCCACCAGCCCGGTGTAAAAAAAGTTCATTTAAATACTCCTATCGATGATGTTGAGGCCCTGTCTCACCAAGCCCCGTATTGCACAAAGATCACAGTGGAGAAGTTATGAATCTTTTACCTCCAAATTATAGTGATTTAGAACAGGCTGTTGATCAGACTGCTTCTTCAAGGATTGAGGGAATTGATGTTCACACCTGTCACCTTTGGAATCCGGATCTTTGTCCGGCGTGATTCTTTATCTTGCTTGTGTGGGCACTTTCTGTGGATGATTGGGATCCCTCCTGGAGTGAAACCCAACAACGTCAGATGATCAAAAACAGCATAATAATCCATCGGCACAAGGGGACCAGGGGAGCCATGGAACTGGCATTAAAATCCCTGGGTTTTGGTGTTGAAATAATCGAATGGTGGGAAAAGTATCCTAAAGGTACGCCCGGAACCTTTGATTTAAATATTTTAGTGCCCGGTGGATATGCCGTAGATCAAGCTACCTACGATGAGGTTGAGCGGGTAGCCATGAAGGCCAAGAACACACGAAGTCACTTGAAAGCTATTCAATTAACCCCGGCAGGTCTGAATCAAAGATCCACTTATTCAGCCGCAGTTACCTCCGGGATAATCACAACTGTTTATCCCCTGGGCCGTATTGGCGCAGGAGATGATGTGTAGAGGAACCTATGACTGATTTTTATACGCTTTGGACAGACAATGGTCTTGCAAAATTAGGGGATGCCACCCTGGATGCCCCCTTTAATATCACAACGGCAGTGGTGGGAGATGGTAACGGGGCAAATGTGATTCCCAACAAAGGACAATCCGCCCTGGTTAATCAGGTGTGGGCAGGCGTGGTGGGCAGTAAGACTCGCAGCAAATCAGATCCCAACACCATAGTGTTTGAATTTGTTATACCAGCCGCTGATGGGCCTTTTTACATCCGTGAGGTTGGACTGGTCAGTGATGATGGGCAATTGTGTATAACGGGTAATTTCCCTGATACTGCAAAACCTGTGGCAACTGACGGATCCGTCCGGGACATGATATTGCGGATACCGCTCCATTTTGAAAATGCTGACATTGTTAATTTGGTGGTGGATCCTGATATTGTCCTGGCTACCAAAGCTGATGTGTCGGCCCATGCCTTGGAACAACTTGATCCCACGGATACAGATATAAATAAAAAAAAGCACTTATCTAATGCCCAGGCCAAGGTTTGGGAAGATCATGCAAAAAATCAAGATAATCCCCATGGCGTGTTGAGTAATTTACCAAATGTGAAATCAGATTCAGTAGGGCTGAGTAATTCGAACAGCCTTGCCACCTCCAAGGCTGTCAAGACGGTTAATGATTCGCTGAACACCCATAAGGCTTTGGGGATTGATCCAAGCAGCACCAACACCACCAAAGAAAAACACCTGTCCAACGCCCAGGCCAAGGTTTGGGAAGATCATACAAAAAATAAAAGTAATCCCCATGGTGTGTTGAGTAATTTACCAAATGCGAAATCAGATTCAGTAGGGCTGAGTAATTCAAACAGCCTTGCCACTTCCAAGGCTGTCAAGACGGTTAATGATTCGCTGAATACCCATAAGGCTTTGCTGGTTGATCCAACCAGCACAACCACCCAAAGAGATAAACATCTGTCAAATGCCCAGGCAAAAAAATGGGAGGACCACACTGATGATATTAATCTGCACACACAAAATAATATTTTGATAAATGGCAATTTTGATATCTGGCAACGAGGAACAAATTTTAATATTGATAATACAACAAATATTTATACAGCAGACAGGTGGAAAACCGAAGGGTTGAATTTTTCCGGTAATGTTTCCCGGCAAGCTTTTGCTGTGGGTCAAACTGATGTCCCTAATAATCCGAAATATTTTGCACGATTAACATATACAAGTAATGTGGATCACGTATTTTTTGCTCAACACATTGAAGATGTCCAGACCTGGGCAGGTAAAAAATTCACATTGAGCTTGTGGTTAAAATCTATCGGTACTATCCCGGCAAACGATGTGGCAATTCGCATCATTCAAAATTTTGGCGTCGGTGGATCTGCATCAAACATGGTTGTTGATCAGTCCCCAAAATTTAACATAACAACATCTTTTCAAAAAAATGTCTTAACTTTTAATATGCCGGAAATATCAGGTAAAACAATAAGATCCGGATCTTATATTAATATTTCAATCGGATTTCCTCCTGGAGTTGTTCATGCATATTCTTTGGACATCGCTCAAGTACAATTAGAGGTAGGATCAAAAGCAACCGCTTTTGAAAAAAGATTGCCGGAGATGGAATTGGCTTTGTGCCAGCGTTATTTTTTTAAAAGTTATTTACAGAATGTAAGTCCCGGCGAGTCTACAGTTGATGGACAAATTGGCTTATATATAAATAATATGCCCCACTCAGTTTATATAGTTGATGTGCCGGTAAAGTTTGGGGTGACAATGAGGGATGTGCCCACGACAATTGTTTATGACAAAAATGGTACGCCGGGTTGTTGTGATACTGCGATAGGTAGTGGGCACCAGGCGTCGGTTGTACGTCATGGTGATGGTGGGTGTGTGATCAGATGTACATACAATGCAGCAAGCACTGCAATCTTTTGTTATTTTAACATTACAGCTGATGCAGAATTATAAGGAGCAAAAATGTATAAAATACAAAGCGACGATATAATTATTCGACTTTCGGACAATGCCGCGATTCCGAAAGCGCCAGGCAACAAAGATTATAATCAATTTATAGCTGATATTGAAGAACATGGCCCTGATATAGTGCAAGGCGCTGATATTATTGAACCGGATTATATTGCTCTAAGAACTGGATCGGACGGATATCTACCCGTGTCAGAACAAATGGATATATTGACAAAAGGCGGGGTTGAGGCATTACAAGCACTAAACAATGCAGTTAAGGATAAATTTCCCAAAACAATTACGGGTGGGGTCTCAACTGCTCCGTTGCCGGATTGGATTTTAATCAATAATGGAGGGCAAGTTTAATGGTAGAACAATTTTTACACGGAATAGAAACCGTGGAAGTGGATGATG
>JAAELK010000244.1 GCA_024226935.1 Desulfobacteraceae bacterium | reverse complement strand
TATCGAAATTCCCATTTATCAAAATATTATTTTGTGTGTGCAGATTAATATCATCAGTGTGGTCCTCCCATTTTTTTGCCTGGGCATTTGACAGATGTTTATCTCTTTGGGTGGTTGTGCTGGTTGGATCAGCCAGCAAAGTCTTATGGGTATTCAGCGAATCATTAACCGTCTTGACAGCCTTGGAGGTGGCAAGGCTGTTTGAATTACTCAACCCAGTGGAGTCTGATTTTGCATTGGGTAAGCTGCTTAATCCGACCTGTGCTTTTGTCACAGCATGGGGATTGCTTTTATTGGCTGTATGATCCTGCCAGATTTTGGCCTGGGCGTTGGACAGGTGTTTTTCTTTGGCGGTGTTGGTGCTACTTGGATCAACCACCAAAGCCTTATGGGTGTTCAGCGAATCATTAGCCGCCTTAACAGCCTTGGAAGTGGCAAGACTGTTTGAATCACTCAACCCAGTGGAGTCTGATTTTGCATTGGGTAAGCTGCTTAGTCCGACCTGTGCCTTTGTCACAGCATGGGGATTGCTTTTGTTTTTTGTATGATCCTCCCATTTTTTTGCCTGGGCGTTAGACAAGTGTTTTTCTTTGGCAGTATCAGTATCAGTGGGATCTAACTGCTTAGCTTCATGATCCTGCATGTCTGCCAGGCTGAGGTTGGCAACATTAGGATCTAATGAGATTGTGATATTTTCTGTGTTTCCCGTGAGAGCGATTATATCAAAAATCTGTTGAAAGCTTTCATCTTCGGGGGGTATCCAATCAGCGGGATCAGCTGCCGCATAAGAATATAAAATCTCTCCTTCGTCCGGATCATTGGCAATCAATCCCACTTCTTTTGCATAAAAACCTGTTACAAGTCCGGCATTGGATAAATTGGCCCGAATCCTTGTTCGACCGGAGCCCAAAAATGTGAATGAGCTTATATCAAACACTTTGACTTGATTGACCAGGCTGTTCAAAGTCTTGGTATCAGTGCCCTGGGTAACGACCCCATCACCCATGACAATTCTTAATAATTCAAGGGTGACACCGGTATCTGTTTTAGCTTTTAGATCCTTTCCCTTATTTGTTATTACACCACCTGAAAAACTTGCCATATTTTACCCCTCAGTTACACTCCACCATTAGATGGGTTGCAGTTAGTATTGTTATGCCCGTATAAACAGCCTGGTTTAATTCAAATTCAACAACAATGGTTTCAAGCTTTGCACTTGCAGCTTTATATTCGTTTGTAATTTCTGTGAGCAGATCATAATCTTCTGCCATCATCCAAAATTTAGGCCGGACATAAAGCCGAAATTCTGCCCAACGGTCCGCATCTTCTGTTCTCAGATTTAAGATCACAACTTCAAAGCCGTAATAATCAAGGATTTCAGTTATCCCGGTATTTTTGCCGCCTTTTTCATGCCAAACCTTTGCCATGGTCACCCGGTTGCGATACTGGGTATGGGTTTCTCTGTAATGCTTTACCCCGATCCCCCGGCTTCGGGCATGCATGGGGATATATTCTTCATCACATTTTTCCGGCAAAAACTGATCTCTGATCCATAAAATAGATGTTCTGGCCGTATCAAGGGTAAAAGATGCACCTTTAACCAGGGCAGACAAAGGCCCATCTTCCCATATTGGTGCCCATCGAAGTGTTTTTTTGAAATATTGCCAAAAAATACCCATCTAATCAGCCCTCCGATGCTTCCACGGCATCTACATTTAGGGTTTCAAGGAAAGCCAAACCGTCATTTGATACACCAGTATCCGATAAAGGTTGCGCCCAGGGCGTTGATTTTACCCCCGGCACTTGCATGGCCGTTGCCGTCAGACGATCAAGCGTCACATCTTCACCGATGGAAAAAGGGATATTGATCTTATCTTTTGCTGAATAATCAAATAATGCGCGGATCTGCTGATCCACGGCGGTAAGGATCTCTTCTTTGATATATCCCGGTTTATACTGCAAAGTACCTTCAATCAAGATATTGTGCGGAGTTACCCCTCTAACCTGGACATTGTCATTCTGGTGCCGAACAGCTTCAATGGCAGTGGCTACCTTATCAAGAACCTGTTGAGTTGGCACACCGGCGGTTCCCCGGACAATGACATCAACAGTCCCCTGGCCCCTGGGGTGCTGATCAAGAACAGCTACCTCTTCAGCCCCCGCCACACTCAATGCCCATCCTTGATAAGCGTATTTTGTATATCCAGCTCCTTCCTGCCATTTGAGCTGGTACCGGGCAAATAAGGATTCATTACTTTCTTGATCCGTGCCTTCGCTTTCAAGCCAATCAGCCCGGTTTTCAACGGAATCGATTCCGTCTATCACAGTGACAATTTCAGAGATCTGGCCCATTGTAACATTGGCTCCCGCCCCGGTATTTTCTGCCTGGACTTTGACAGCCACTGCACTTAAGCCGTCAGTCATCACAACATCTTCCATGGTTATAAACCGATAAACTTTACCCGCCCCATCTGGCAGGGTTTTAAGAATACGGCCTGAAGGAATCGGAACATTACCTGTTGTATCAACTCTTAAAAACCAGACTGTACCAATTGTTTTTGTTGCAGATTTGCGTTCTATTCCAACCTGTTTACAATGCAAATCAAGCCACAGATCCGTAGCGGATGCTGGGAAAGCTTGTCCTAAAACAATCATCAAAAATTTATATAACTGAAACAAGCCCCAGGACCAGAGTTCAATCATGCCCCGTATAATGCCTTTGTTCAGATTCAACAATGCAGGAAGCCAGCCTTTTTGAATGTATTCTTCCTGGACTTCATTGATTCTGGCAAACATTTCTGTCCTGATATCTTCAAGGGTTTTATTAACCGGGATTGACATCTTTTATCACCATTTCCATTTTTGAATTTGTTTCTATCACCAGATTATATACGTGATTTTCGTTTATGAATTCCCAGAATACTTTTGCCTTTATGCCGGATGGATTCCATTCAAAAATTGAACAATCTACCGTCCCAGGCTTGACCCGCTCATCTAACAAAACACGCCGGGATACTTCAGCTTCAAATCCCATCCTGGACGATAAAGTATTTTCTTCTTTGATCCAGTTATGAATCAAAGATCCAAACTCCTTGTCATAAAAAAGCTGGCCCAGGCGGGTAAAAAGCCGCAACTTGATGTCCTGGACACCCGTTTGAGTATCTTGTGTTAACAGCAGCTCGCCACCAGCAGAAACAAGGGCCTGCATACCGCTGTCAAGTTTGATGTCCTGTCCGTATATTTCGGTCATCATAGCTCCTTATTAGTGTCCTGAATGATTTGCTGTGTTGCCGTCCTCATCAATGATGGTACCCGTTGCATGGATATTGCCGGTAACATTGAAGTTACCAATCAGAGTAAAGTTGCCGGTCTGGGTTTTGTTGCATTTTTCCGATGCTGTGCCGGTGGCGCCACCTGCACCGCCGGAAGTCATATTGCCGATCATATTGATCTGAGGAGCTTCAATTGTAGCTGTCCCGGTAGCTTTAATCTTGGCATGGCCGCCCACTTCCACCGTCCAGTTTTTGCCTATGTTTTCGGCCTTGTTTTTCCCAATAGTGTTTTGCTTATCGGCGGGGGTCACATGGATAATATTGTTTTCAAAATCAATTTTGATATGGGTACCTGTCTCGCGCTGGATGGTCAGCCCGCCGATTTCAACCGCTGGCGCTTTGCCGCCATGCCATCTAAAATTACTTATTCTGGGAAAATTGGGGTCTCCGTCATAATATTCAAGATCGCAATAGGTCCCTTTTTCCGGGGGACAGACAACGCCCCGGTCAGGCCCTGCCCAGATAACTGGAATTTCAACTTTGGGGATAACAGGCTCAGTATCATCGATGGAGTCATCATTACGCAGCGGTTGCACATCGGCCCAATACTGGCTGTTACTGGCGTAGGTTTTGACAACTCTGGCTTTACGGACTACCCTGTAATAGGATCTTAGATCCGGCATCACAAGTTCAACAACACGTTTCAGCAAGGCTTTTAAATCAATATCTTCCATAGGCTTCTCCGTAGCTGATAAATGTTCTAGCCCGGGTGTCCTTCAGGACATGAACCACTTTGATAGCTCTCAAATCAGCTTCAATGCCTCGCTTAATATCTTTGAGCCAAAACTTCATGGAGTGCATCAGATGAGGCAGCATAAAAGTTTCTATCCTGGACAACTCTGAATTATTGTTTCCAGGAGAATGCCGGATCAAATTTGCATTGTTCTCTATCACCGGCATATCCGCTGCTTCATCAAAGGGTCCCCAGTTAACTTTCTTGTCTTTTCCCATCCATAAAGCCCAGTGCCGCATATCAACATCATAGGCTTTTTTGCAGGTCTGCTCACAAAGCCTTGCCACTTGCCAGGCAGGGATATTGGATGCAACAAACCGGGGAAAAATCACACCTGGGGAATCTATCCTGCCAGGGCTTAGACCGGCCTGATTAATGGCATATTTTACAATGGCCTCGGGAGTTTCCCGATAAAAGGACTGCTTGATCATAATTTCACTTAAGGGCTTTTCAGGACCAACCGCTTTAACAATGATCTGATCAATATTATGGCCAGTGGATGTTTTTAAAAGCGTTCCTTCCCATAAAGCCTGGGCCTGGTCCCGGTATCCAAGGATGACAGATATTGGGGTGCCGGGTCTTAACGTCCTAAAAAACGTCCCCCCAGGATCAGGCAAGGTAATCTCCATCCTGGTCAAAGGATACTGCCGATGGGAAATAATTTTAAGTTCCGGTACTCTGTACATTTCAATTGTACCGATCTTGATATATGTATTCAGGCCCGTAATCATGTTATCCCCTCTTTAAATCCAGCATCAAAAGGATTTATCGTGTCTGCTGTGACAACGGCATCTGCCACCTCTCCTTCTTTGCTGGCGGTATCTGTGGCAGGAGTTTGTGTTTTAGTTGCTGAAGCCCTGACTTCTGCCGGAATTTGAGGGGGATTGTGTTCATCAAAAGCCAAAGTGATCAAGATCACATCATCTTCATTGGTCTCAGCCGATCCCAAAGCTTTGAAAACAACCTGATCAATTCCCCTGGATAGAGTGTGTGCATTGATAATTTCATATATTTTGGGATTTGACTTGTTATCCAATCCTTTGAAAATGCTATTCAATTTTGACAATTTTTCGTAACAATTGCCGGAGTCATCACTTTGTAGCATCATTTCAAGGCTGATCGCCGAATCATCCCAACCCATGGGAGTCTTTTTTGTTCCGGACTGATTATCAACTTTTGCATCATCAAATCTTACTGTCCCGTCAATGTTCATTGAAACAAGAGTTCCAGGCACCATTTGATTGCCAAGGCTGACCTGGCCGTGTTCTATACTTAGATACCCATCAGTCATTATCGTATCCCTCCGCAAGTCTTTGTAATTGTGCAAGCAAAGAATCTGCATCACTGACATTGGGCAAGGTCAAGCCATTGATTGTAATATTGAACACTTTTTTATCCCCAGGCTTTGGGGTAGGTATAATCTTTTGTTTGGCCATTGGCTTGATGGTAGGGATAGTATCTTTTTTGCCCATTGACTTGATGGT
The DNA here is from genome assembly GCA_024226935.1 of Desulfobacteraceae bacterium. Lineage (GTDB taxonomy): Bacteria > Desulfobacterota > Desulfobacteria > Desulfobacterales > Desulfobacteraceae > NBML01. The sequence goes on along the minus strand of JAAELK010000244.1, from coordinate 35,159 downwards.
AGGTATAATATCTTTTTTTGCGGCAATCTGTTTAAGTTGAGGAGGATTTAAAGACAGATTTTGCAGAATCGGTCCAGGAGGAGCCTGAATACCGCCACCGATAACAGATACAGCCGCAACTCCTGCCATTGCGGCAGACACTCCTTTAACAAGTCCAGGAGCCGCCGATTGCACACCAGCTGCAATGGTCTCCATCATCCTAACCCCTGACAAAGTCAGTGTTGAAAGAGGCCCTTCTTTAGCATCGGAAAAGGGTAATAGGTTCCGGATTTTAGAAAGTCCGGACTTTACAAAATTAACCGGTGCCATGATCATGGATTTCAGCCCGCCCGTAAACGCTCCCCATAAAGCTTTTCCCGATGCTAAAAAATTGGGGATCATGCCTTTGATCCAGGCTACCATTTTCTTCACCCCATTTTTTATGACATCCCAGTTAAACGCTATGGCCAAGGGAGGAAACATGATTGTAAGCAAAAGCTTAGCAGTGGATTTTATGGCGGGTGCCAAGGATTTGAACCAGCCTATAAGACCTTTAATTGCCGATCCACCTACCCGGGAAATAGATGTAAAAAATGAGGGAATTATACCTTTTATCCAGCCTACCATTTTTTTTACGCCATTTTTGATGGCATCCCAGTTAAACGCTATGGCTAAAGGGGGAAACATGATTGAAAGCAAAAGCTTGGCAGTGGATTTTATGGCAGGAACCAGGGATTTGAACCAGCCAATAAGTCCAGCAATTGCTTCTCCTCCTGCATGAAAAAGAAAAGAGATAAATTCCATGGGGTGGGTGATTGCTTCCCATAGCCCACGCCCGAATTTAATTGCAACACCCAGTAAATAACCAAGCCCGTACAGCACTGTATCCACCCCTTTTTTTACGATATCAAATTTTTGATATAGAAAATATAATGCTGCCCCCAGGGCGATCACACCCACAACGATCCATGTTAGGGGATTTGCCAGAAGAGCTACAGTAAAACTCCACACGGCTGTTATTGCAGCACCAATGGCGCTTAAAAAAGAAGTAGCAAGACTCCGGGCAAGTCCCATCACACCTCCATGAAAATACAAGCTTGTTAAAAGTGCCTGACGTTGCCAAAGTATCCAGCTCTTTGTTGAAGCCACAGCAGACAACAGACCTGTTTTCATGAACAATGCTGCCTTGCCTACCATGGAAAAACCCACAGTAACCTGGGGAACCAACAAACCCACAGCCCCCAACACAGCTGCCAGCACTCCCAGGACAAACACGACAACGGCAAAAACACTGATTCCAACCACCAAAATTTTTGTTAATATTTTATGTTCTCCTGCAAACTTGATTATCCAGTTTATAATATTGCCGATCCAGGTAAATAAAGGAATTAGGATAGGAGTAAGCTGGTTGCCTATGACTTCCACAAGATTACTGAATCGCTGAGAAAGAAGTGCAATACCAGAGCCGATATCTTTATTCATGGCCATGGCCATTTGTTCGGTAAAATTAGTACCCTGTGCCATGTCAGCGTTCAGCCCTTCAATACTGGCTTTCAATTGTGTTGTCTTGGGGATTAGTGCAGTGATTATTTTTGTGGCTTCTTGACTGCCAAAGCCCTTCGATATCTCTCCGATCTCAGCTGCATTAAGATCACCATATTTGGCCTTTAATAGTCCCAAAATTTCCACCATGGGCAACAAATCACCATTTGTATCAGTGAATGTTAAACCAAGAGATTTTTGAGCTTTTACAGCTCCCGCCAAAAATGCATTGTAGGCAGTCCCGGCTTCCGATGCAGAATTAAACGCTGATTTTGCCGTTCCTATGATGCTTAATTCTTCTGCCAGGCTAACCCCCATGGCTTTTGCGTTAGCCCCAATACTGAACATTCCTTGTGCCAAATCGTCACCATCGGTCCGGAATCGTTTAACAGCACTTGAAATTGCTGCTGAAAATTGATTTCCAAATGCATCGTCATTTATAAAGTCTTGACTGAAAATACCGTGACCAAGAGCAAACAATTTTGTCATTGCCGCGGTTGTGGATTTGGTGGCTTTGCCGGTAAGGGCTGAAAGCCTTGTAAATTTTGCAACACCCTCATCTGTCAAAGATGAAATACCGGATTTGATATCATAGGAGGCCGCTATAAACTGCGCTTTGGTTGTGCCTGCCCATTTGCCAGAAAATTCGGTGGCGGCTGATTCCAGGGCTTGCAGGTTTTCAATGCCAACCGATGACACTTCACCCAGGGCTTTTTGTGTTGCAACCGTGGCCATGACCGTTCCCGACATCACGGACAACAACCCTGCCGCCACCGTGGTAACAATCAATCCATAGGTTTTGAATTTATCAAATGCAGGCCCCAGGGACATGACTTTACCGCGAAGGCCGGTCATACCACGGCCAATCGAAGCGCTGGGGCCTGATACCCTGTCAATTACTGATAATAGTATGCCGAGCTTAAAGATACTTTCCATTTGACATCATCCTTTGTGTACAATATTTTAATAGTTATGGAATACATACTTGCCATAATTATTTTAGCGGCCTTCATAGGGTTGTTTTGCGTCGTGGTTTTGATTTTTCATGCAGCCCTTTGTGTTACTTTTAAAGGCCCGAAAGCTTTTGAAAAAGGCATTCTGGCAGCTTTGTTTGGTATCTTTCTTTTTAATTCCAACTAACATTAATTTGTGCCTCCCAGGGCTTTTGAAAATGCATTGGCCATAAGGTTCATTTGTCTTTCTTCGATCCATAAAGCCCTTGCATATTGGTTGATAAATTCTTCCATGTCTTCTCCTGGGTCCTGGGCAAGATAATGTTTGATTAATAATGAGCCCTGTTCGATCCAGTTAGCATCGAACAGGGTACCAGCCCGGCTTAAAGCTTTTTTACGGCAAAATCCTCATTTAATCCTATCTCGCCCTGGAGGGCATTATTCAATGCGATCATTCTCCCTGGTTTATCCTTGAACTCGGTTTTTAATTCTTCAGACGTTGGCTTGACTGCCAATTCAAAAATCAAATTTTTAACGGCAGCGGCAAGCTTGCCTTTGCTGCTTGTGGCTAAAAACCTATTTAAATCCACAGGCTTTGGCTTTTTAAAATAATACTGATCATCATTTTCCCCTGTCAGCATCAAAACCGTTGCTCCTATCATCAAAACTTGTTTGACTTCGTCAGGTACATTAAGTTTTTCAATATCATTTTTTTTGTGTGCGTCAATTTTGTTCATAATTTCCTCTTTGAATTATTTAAGTATTGTGATTGTAAAAAGCTTTAATAAGCCTCTTTGGCATTCCATTTGATGGGACTTAGAATCTTAAAATCAAGTTTTCTGGCCCCAACCTTGTCATCTCCCTGCTTGCCGCTTGTATCTGTTTTCGTGATTTTCACATCCGGCAGGGTATCTGTTACTGTTACCTGATCATCGTTGGCATAACTCACAACGATTTGAAACGGTTTGCCCTTGTATATGCTGCCACCCAAATGTTCTTTTAAACGCTCAAATTCCGGCAATCCCAAGGACATGGAGCCAGCAGCCTTATAATTTTTTCGTCCATAGCCTATGGGAGTACCTCCCTTGCCATAGTGTTCTTCAATGGGGGCTTCATCGTTGTAGCTGATCTCCTCGATATCTACGGCAACACCGGAGGGCAGTCTGATTTCCATTGATTCCCAGTCATAATCATTTCCATTGATTGACATGATAAAAAATCCTTTATGTAACGGTTGTAAGTCTTGGATCAAAAGCAGAACCTGCATACGCATAGTTTGCATACAGCTTGATCTCTCTGATAATCGGAATACCCAAAAGCTTCATCAAGGCAGCAACTCCATTGTTGACAACATCCTGATTTTCAGGAATTCCTACAACATGACCTGCAAGTTCCTGGGGAACGGCAGCAACCATAGTATTCAAAGCATTTTCAATATTGGCTTTTAAATATCCAATGCCGGTTGCATTGCCTTCCAGGGCCAAGTCACCCGCTTCGTCATACATGGATTTCAAAGCTGCAATTCTTGCCTTTCTTACAGCCTTAAAAACCGTCCTGAGAACCTCTTCATATTGAAAATCACTGGTAGCATCGGCCAGGGTTTTAGAATCTCCCCAATAAGCTCCTGGAAGACCAGCATAATGCTTTGCTGTGACATAATCGTTGCTTTCAAGGATTATTTGCATGGATTCGGTAAAATCATCGGGAAGGCTTCCCTGGGAGATTGGACCGTCCAAAACCCTTCCAGCCGCCCTTTGAACTGGGATACTAAGAACACGTCCGGACAAAAGGCCTCCCCAGTTTCTTTTAACTCGTTTGCCGGTAACATCGGACACTTCCCCGAAGGCTGCACACACGGTAACAAAGTTATGGGAATAACCCAGGCGGTCATTGACCATGGCAGCTACCCAATCGTTTAAATCTTCGTTGGCGTGGGGCAACCTGGTTTCTGCACGAAAATAAGTGGGACGATGTTTATTCCAAAGTTCTTCAGCCTTGGCTCCCATGGCTGCCCAGTCAACGGCATCGGATGGCCCCACCACATGGACAAATTCAATATCATAAAGGTTCAAAGGTTTTTCAAGAGCTGTCATAACAGCGGAAATTGACGGCACCGGAGGCATCAGTTCACACTCGTACATATCACCCGCCACAAGGTCCGGGTTTTCGAGGATGGTAATAGAAACCCCGGTAGTGCCCGCAACAATGACACCGTCCACAGGAACTGTACTGATCCCGCTCCAGGAATCCCCGCCGTCAATACTCAATTGATATGTCGCATCATTGCGTCCCCCGGCTGACACTATACCCAGGATAATCTGGGCAGCAGATCGCCCCGTGCCGGTAATGGTAATATCAGGGCCTGTCCCGGTTTTTTTCACAGGGCCTATTGGATTTCTTACGGCAAATTCGTATTTGTCACCTAGGACATGGGTACCGGTTTCAAGGGTAAGGGTTGCTCCCGTTGCGCCGATACTGATCTGCCCGTCTACCGGGACAATCGCCGCTGCTTCAAAATTGGCCCCGCCATCTTTTGACACTTTGGCCTCAACAGTTCCCAAGGCTCCAGCGGTTGCAATTTCAACAACAACATCGGCATTTTCGACCGGTGTTCCCGTCACAACCCCATCGGGTCCTGTACCCGTATGCATGATGGATGAAATATATCCACCGGGTAGCCCTTCCACAGGCACGGCAATAACAACAGGGTTCTGACCGCCGGTGGCAAAAATATCTTGCAACCTATCCACCAGTGGGCCAACACCAAGCATTGCCCCAAGATCCGATTCTTTGCCCAACAAATAGCCCTTACCGGCAACGCCAGCACTGCAAACTCCTGCTATAAGGGCCGTTCCTTCCACGCCTCCCGGTGCAAGTCCGCTTGTTCCGTTTACTAAAAATTCTAGTACATCACCCATGGCTTATGCCTTTATCCTTCCACCGCCCTGGGGACGATGCTTAAATTGAGTTAATACTGAAGAAAACTGTGTTTCAGACACTTGTTTTCCCGGTGCCCATCCAGTAGCTGCAAAAATTGCCGCCGCCTCCCAGGACGCAAGACCGTTTGCCTTTGCCAGTTCCTCAATCGGGATCAGGGTTTCTTTTCCTTTCCTGGCTGATCCCGATTTTTTATGGGGTGTTTGCTTATTATTAGCCATAAAACCTCCTATTTAAACTCCGGTTGAATATCCACAGATTTAATAATGGGAACTTGTTTTTGCACATAGATCCCGCCTTTAAATTCCACCCTGACAATTGCCTTGTGCGGTGTTTTCTTTAATGATTGTCTGCCTTCCTCAAGATCCCAGGGCCGGATAGAATCTTCCAGGGTAATCTTGACGGCATTATTAAGTTCATCCGCTATCACCTTATGCTTTGCAATGTTCTGCTCAAGCTGATCCACAAACCCTTTGAATGCATTCAAATCCCATATTTCACCTTTTTTTTTGCTCCAAAGATCCTCAAAAGAAGATGCGTAAAGGATGCACCTGACCATGATCTTTCTTTCAAATCGTTTGTATGTCCGGACAAAAACATGTGCCTCAAGATCCCGCACGTTGGACATCAACCGGCCATTTTTTTTCTTTTTGTCCATTGCGACAAGAAGGCATGCTGCAAACCGGTTTTTCTTTAGAAAATCCCTTGGCAAAGGACTGAAAAAAATATTATCCGGCGTGAAAGGCTGGCCCTGGTCACTGTCTGTGATCTCCTGGACACGATCAATTAAAAATTGTTTGCATGCTTCAATCATTTTTAAATACCTTTATTGCCGTATCCATAAGATCCGCACCGGTAGTGTCTTTGATTTCGTCAAAGGTCGGTTGCCATAATTTTCTGGCCGGTATTTTCTTGCCGTCATTGTCCGGTTGCTCATGGATGATGGCAATATCCGTGATATCTTCACCGTCTTTTGTTGTTACACCACGCTTGACACCCACAGCCCCTGTAAAAGCATCGGTCTGATTTGTGGTGATGTTGCTGTACATCTGATTTGAAGATCTTAAGATATCCGGGCTTAAGCCTTTTTTCTCTTTTCGTTTTCCATGGGAAGTACTTAATTCATCCCAGCCAAGATCCTGATCATCTACATGGGCAAGCACCAGTTTTTCAGCATCAATCAGCTTTCTATTAATGCTTGCCGACATATTCTTTTTAATGTTGTTTGCAGCACCATCAAGGGTATTTAATACCTTTTTCCAATCACCTGTAAGATCAACTCCCATTATCTGATCACCTCCATGACAACATTAAGTTTTTTGTCCCTGAATACGGCAGGCTCTCCCAGTTTTATGATAGTAAACTGCTCTCCATCCATTTCAACCGGGGTGTCATACCCGATAAGAAGGGTGTCATTTTCATCAACAAGTCCTTTCTCAGCCAGATATTGCCTGTTTATTTTGATTTCAAAGGCATCTTCTATGGACTCACCTTCTTCCTGGGCTAAAAGCTCATTTTTGATAGATTTACGGCCACACAATAACTCAATTGAGTCATCCCCATCGCCAAAGACGATGGGATATTTTTGGAAAGTGTCTGTCACGGATCGAATTGCATTAACAAAATCAGCGGTCATGGCATCATCAAAAAGGTCAGTCATTGCTCACCACCACCATGGGAATACCGGTATCGACACTGACACATGCGCCGGCCTTTTTCTCCAGGATATCGGCATCCAATTTACTGGCCATTTCCTTAAGAAAATTAAGCTTATCAGCAAACTCAGCTTTACCGGCTCCATCACCTTCAGCTGAGGATAAAGCCTTTTTATATTTACTCATAGAAGGCAGGATCAAAGCTTTGGCGGCCATGTCGGCAATGAGGGATTTTTGCAGTATAGTCAGGTTAGTTTCAGCAACACCCTCAAAACCTGCCAAGGCTCCGGACTCTTCAATAAAAGAGTCCAGGGAGCCTGCAAACAGTTCCGCTTCATCCGGGAGGCGGTTTATGACCATTTGGATGATAGTCGTCATTAAGTAGCCTCAAAGACTCTACAGGCATCGGTAAAAATCTTGGAAAAACCAATCACCTGACTTGCCACGGTTTTTTCAAACTGTTTATCAATGACCTTGTCAGTTTCCACAAGCTCGGCCCCGGCCTCTTTCACAAGTTCCAGGGCAGCGGATTTATCAATCTGAAAAATCTGCTTATCGCCTAAAGTAGTGTCTTTCCAATTAAATTTTTTCATGGAATTGCCGAAAGGCGTGACCCAGGCCCCTGTCTTGGCCGTGTCAAACAGCCTGGTGTCCTTGAACTCATCAATCAAGCACAAAGATTGGATTGTATTCTTCTTGGAGAACCAGATAGAGGCTTCCCAGTCATCCATTGCCAAGTCAAATTCAAGAAGATTCTTATAATCAAGGGCCTTTTTAACCTTCTCGGCAGCATTGGTATTGCCGTCACCATTCAAGAGTGTATACACGGCATAGGCCACCATCTTTTTTGCCAGCCGTTTGCCTATAAGCTGCATGTGGATGGACAGCAAGGGCAACTTCATCCGACGCAGGACTTCATAGGTTGCCTCCAGGGCAATACCGATCTTGCCCAGGCGAATGGACTGCTTACCGACGGACATACGCACAGTGGGAAAAGCCCCACCTTCTGCAATCCGTTTAAAATCAAGGCTTTTATTAGCAAATTCGGCCTTGATGGTCTCATACACGCCGCTGTCAATGGTGGTTGTCGTGGCAATGATATCTTCCAGGGTCACGTCTTTTTTACCAAGACCAGCGATACCGATCCGCAAGTTGCGGTTAATAAATTCCGGAAATAAAACCTTGTCATCACTTGTACGGTAAAATTTTTCAACCGTGTCGTTTTTGAGGTTGATATTCTGCTCCGAAAGTGCAAATTCAAAAGCATCAAGCCCCTCGACCTCTGAAGGCCGTTCCTTTTCCAGGTGTTGTGACATTGTCAAACCCTTGGCCCCGGCTTCCGGATAAATTTCTTTCGTGATTGCTACTGGCATTTTCTTTATTCTCCTTAAAATTTACAGTTTGTTAACCAAGATCCAGCATCAAAAGCTTATCCCCATCGTTAACTTCAACGATATGGAACATCCTGCCGGTTCCGGCAGAGGCTGGTTCTTTGACTCCTCCTGCCCCGTCTGCAACAAGTTCTTTGTATCCGGGAGTTATGGTGCCGGTGAAAGAAACTTCGTTCATGCCGTGCCTTTCAAGGGCAAGGATGTCGTTTTCTTCTTCAACTTTTCCAATAACTCCGTAAAACACGTCTTCTGCATCACAGACATCCACGGTCTGGGCAGCGGATAACTTGCCCACATGGTTCTCATTTGCCACGGTGACACCAATACCCTTCAAAAATGTTACGGTACCGGTAAGGCCGATCCCTTCAAAACTTATGTCAAACATGATGTTCTCCTTTTTCTCCGGCTCAATGCCCGGAACGCTTAAGACATTTTAAAATTGCTGATATCCACGGATTTTTTGTCCCCAACATCCTGGGACTGGGACGATCTCCTGGACAACTTTTCTCCGCACTTGCCGCACTTCATGGGCAGGGCGTTTTCAAAGGTTTCCTGGTACTCATCAACAAAGGATTTTGCAGTCTCAAGGTCTGCTGTTTCAATCACGTTTGTGATAAAGCCTTCCTTGGCATCTTCACCCTTTGCAGCCTTGTAAAGAGTTACCGCCTTTTCCCTGGTTGCCGTCAGATATTCAATACCGATCTTGGCATCCTTCTCAAGTTCTCCAACCTTAGTTTCAAGGCAGGAAATTTCCGTAAGGATTGCCTTTTCAATCTCATTCGAAGACGGCTCCCCTGTGAGTTTGAACTGTCCTAAAAACTGTTTTGTAAATTCCATTTCTTCCTCTCCATGATTAAAATTTTCATTGTCCGGATCTTTTCCGGCTTCAAAGGATTTTGCATATCTGTCTTCACCTTCCCAAACAATGGACATTTCACCCACATTGCTGATCTCGGTGACGATAAACCGCACGATCTGTCCGTCCACTTCCGTGCCCAAATGATCATAAAACCACTTAAGATCCGGGTGGGATTTCTTATATTTAAACCAGACCGTGGCACTGGCAGATTTCAAGGCTCCAGTTTCCACACCCCTTACAAGATTTGGATCTGCGACCCTGTCCAGGACGAACTGGGCGTTAACGCCGTTGGGTTCGTTCTTTGCGTCCCACACTGCCTTTTGCGTGTATCCCTTCCACTGGGTTACATCCATGCGGTGATTGGCAAAGATGGTGACACCTTCAAAAAACGGGACGGCAGCCTTCAGAACTCCAGGTGTGGAAAAATCAAAAAACCTGGACTGGGTAGTGCTGGCAGAAAGGCAGCGAAACAGCTTGATAAACTGGTCATCATTTGGCTGGTCAGATTCTTCCTGGTCCGCCACCTCAAAACTAAACGGTTTTGATCCCTTCTGAAGAGGCATATGTTCCGGAACCAGATCAAACCTGGCTTGGGCAAATCCTTCTTTGATCACTTTGTAATTTGGCATAATTAACTCCTGTTATTAATCTTCAGCCGCTTTTCTGTGTCGGCACTCAGGGTGATAGGGAGGGCTTTCAAAGCCAGCATCCTGCAATTGTTTGTCTGATAATTTTTCCAACTCATCCGGGGAATATTCATTTGTGATAAATGAAGGCAGATCCGATACATCTTCAAAACCTTTTGAAACAATTTTAGAGAGCCTTTTCGCCGCTTTTTCTACTTCAAAGACTCTTCCCACCATATTTGAACAAAACGAGCAAATAGGGGCTGTTTTAGGCCCCACAATGCGAAATCTTTTAAACCCTGCCTCATACAGTTTCATGGTCTGTCCAAAATTTTGAACACGGGCCATGGTGGTGTTTACAAGCTGATTTATCTTGTCCCAGGTGGTAGTCTTGACCATGCCGGAAAATTCTTTTGAAAAAGCCTGCATGGTCTTTTCATCCCGGATATTCAGACCCTTGGTGATATATTCGTTTTCAAGCCAGTTGATAAACTTTGTACCCACCACCTTGTTTTTAGTTAGATAATTGCCCGACCCGAAAAAGAACCGGTCAATGGAAGTCAGGTATCGAATGGCATTGGTGTCAGCAAGATTGATATTGATACCAAATCTTTGACGGCTTTGTTTTTTGGGCATGTCGCTGTTATCTTCATGCCGGAAAAACTGCCAGGCTTCTTTGACATATTTGTCTGATACTTTGTTTGCATTGGACTTTTTAAGGTGCTTTAACAACTCCTTATCAAAGGCTTTGAATACCCCTTTTGCAAAGGCTGTTTCATTGGCATATTTTTGACCGGCAGCTTTGATGGCAGCTTTAATGGCCTTGGCCTCACCTGGGTCAAGAATGCTCCTGATAGCCTCGGCATAATTTTGAACCCGCTTGCCAGTATCCTTTGCAAATGTAAATATTTGGGGAAGAGATGGCCGGACAAATTCATATCTGTTGTTTTCCCGGTCAAACTTGAAAGTCAAAGCCGGATCAAGGTCACGATCCGGTTGACGCTGACCCGTGGCCTCATCATAGCCAAGCTCTCTTGCCGCTTCGTCATCACTGATAAACCCGGCATCACGTTTGGCAGTGACATTTTTGATCCGCTGGCCTTCTGCATCGGCACTTTCTTTTTCCTGGAAACCGCTATTGCCGTTAAATTTGACTGACACCCTTGCATCAATACCGGATAAGGCAAGATCCAAGTTATAGCCTTTTTCCAAAAATCTTTTTGTGGTTCTACGACAGTTTAAAAGTCTTTTGGTCAACCGCTCAAAATCCACAGAGGCATAGGTTTCTGTCGTGGAATAACTGCGTCCCATCATGCTTGGCGGAATATCCAGGGCAGACAGGATCTGTTCTTCATTCAGATTAAAAACCGATTTTGCCCCGGCAGCTGCCGTGGAACCAACATTGTTGTGCTTAAGCGCCTGGTCCTCATAATGAACAGCGACACCCCTGGAAAAATTTGCTGTAAAAGCTTTGGCATAATCCTTAAGTCTTGTTCCAAGCCTTGATCTATATGCGGGATCGGATTCCCCGGTGTTTTTTTCCGGGATCTTCAAAGATACATCCAGAAAACCTAAAAGCCCCATTTTTCGGACAATCTGCCCGATGCCGCCCACTGAATCAAGTTGGATCTCAATGTTTTTCAAAGCTGCATAAAAACCGGGTATTCCGTAGGGATCATCATCCATGGTCTGGATCGGGTTGTAACTATAGCTCAAAGGATTAAGTTTTATATATGCAGCATCAAAAGCTCCCCCTGTATACTGGTAGGGCTGAAAAACACCGTCTTCACGCTTGAACCGGATTGATCTAACCGGCACTATCACAACATCCTTAACACCGTCCTGGACATTATCAGCAACCACCCATTCGGCAGATAAGGCACCCATCAAAGATATCTGTCGTAGAAAATGATTGACCAGGCCGTCTGTACCCCCGCCTGTTCTATAGATCTTACTGGCAAGACCATTGATTCGGTCCAGGACCGCATCCGGGCTTTTATCGTCAACTTTAATTTCATGGCCAGTATTACCCAGATTGACGATGATGGAAAGGGCCTGGGATATATCAGGATTCCAGATTGATAAAAGTTCAAGGATGGTCAGATATTCAAGGGGGAATTTGGGAGTTTTGATCCCGTAAAAACTTGTGAGACGGCCTATGCCACTGGCAAGGTTTTCGTCTGGTATTGAAATCTGGCCTGGTTCAACACCAACCGTATCCTGTACTCTTTTAAAACGGTTCCAAAAGCTCATGCGCTGGCCTCCGCAAATTCTGGCAGTACATCTGAGATCACAGGACCTGGCGAGTTTTCAATCAGAGTTTTCAACATTTCCAAAGCATCAGGTCCATCATCATGATCGGCCATGGGAAACTTGACAAGCTGATCCACCAGTGTTGCCATATTTCGTTTAAACCGTATCCAACCATTTTTAATCCAGGGTTGAAGGGACTGGATTCTTAAGGTTTTATCCTGGGATTGCTGTATCTCAGCAATGTTTAATGTCATGTTTCGGTCATGGGCTATTTTTTCAAGGGTATCCTTGAAAAATTGTTGAAACTGGACAACTTCAACCCCGGCAAGGTGCATAGGATCTCGTTTATGATATATCAGTACATCTTCTATGATCTGGTCTGGGTGACGTTTTTCAATATCTGCAACCTCAAGCCAGATAACGCCGTTGTAATGTCTACCGGTGATAATAGCCGACGGATCTGTTTTTCTGGATTTTTTACCAAGGGACGGATCTACTGCTCCATAAACCGGGATATTGGATAGATCAACATCACCCTCATCCCAATAGACAATTTCCTCTTCTTTGAATAAACAGTCTTCCGGGTTGATAGGCTCATTTTGTTTCTCACTATCAAAATGGGCTGCACCCTCAGAGATTCTCATTTTCATGAGGTAGTAATAATCCTCTTCCTCCGGCCACAATACCTCTGCGCCTTCGAGCATCTGTGCTTCATGTGTTTTAAAAAAAGCATCTGCCCGGTCTTCAGCCTCTTCTTTACCCACTGTAATATCTGAAAAGGTTGCTTCCCAATCATCCCATAATTTGCTTTGTGACCAGGAGATAACTGACTTGAATTTCTTACCTTTCCAGCCCGGCTTTTTAAGCAGGGTAGAAAGAAGGCTGGCATAGTGCAGGATGGTTCCTATTACGATATAGACAGTGTATTTTTTCCCTACCTTCATCAATGCCCTGAAGAACCATTTTTCAAGCTTTGCCCGTTGTTCCGGAGAAACAACATTTTCATCATTTTCAAGATCGTCACAAACAACAAGATCCGGTCTTCTGGCACCGTGACGCAATCCCCGAAGTTTTTGACCGGCACCGGCTGCTTTAATCCTTATTCCGTTGCTGGTAATGATGTTCATGGCACGCCAGACAGGGCCTTCACCACACATGTCAGGAAAATCCTGTTTAAGCCGTTCATTGCTCTCCAATTCAACCTTGATAAAAGTTAAGAAATCTTCCCCCTGGGAAGCGGTTTCGGAAACCAGAAGATGAAACAACCGGTATTTATATGCAGCACACCACAACGGGAGAATCAATGTGCAATTGGTTGATTTGGCATTCCCCCTGGGGGCTGCATCTGCTTGTTTGTCTCCATCCCCATGTTCGTCTGCGTTAAGAATAAGCTTTTGGAGCTTTTCATACTGGTATTGATGAAACTTTGAACTGGGCTTAATCAGATAGTGGGGAAAATATGTTTTGGCAAAAAACTCTAAGTCCTTAGCAGACCGGGCGATACGTTCTTTGCTTTCTTTTTTTCCACCTGGCAGGGGCGTGGTCTGGGCCTGGACCAACTCCCGCAATGCTTCTATTTCTTTATTAAGCTTTTTAAGTGACATATTTTTTCCTGATATGGCTGGTAAAAGCATCAAAGTTTCTGGCCATGGCCTCAGCTGCCGTCTGATCTTCTGTACGAAGAAAATCAACAAGATCCTTGAAAAAGGCAGAGAACTCTTCAACCTTGAAAATCCCTGTTTGTTTCCTGATTTCGATCAATGTTTTTAAAACAGAGTTCAATCCATACTGGGCCTGGTTATCAATTGCTCCAGGGGACATGCCTTCAAAATAATCTTCATATTGTTTTCGCCGCTTGATCAGAGAATTGATGATGGATGTATCAGACATGGCATCCAGGCGTTCGAGTTCTTCAATCTCCATCGCACCGGCCCTGGATTCCCAATTAAAGTCATCCCGCCACTTGGCTAATGATTGGCGGCTGATATCATACCCATGGTCCCGGGAAAGGATCTTTACAGTTTTGACCAGGTTCTGGCCTGTTTCCCGCCAGACCTTGAAAGCCATTTCCCTATGTTTTTTTTGGAAATCTTCCATTATTCCAAATCCTGGCCCACACCCTTAACATCAATTCTGGCATCCAGAGCATCTATGCCGATTGCTGTAATTCTTACCATCACAATGTTTCCTGGACGCTTATCCACTTTCACCAATTTTTTTTCTTCAAGATAGGCGATGTACGAGTTTAAATCCTCTTCTGTCATGGGATACCCGAATGTGCCCATATGCCTTCTGAGTACAACTGTGTCCAAAGATTCTGGATGTCCGGGGGATAAGCTTTTTAAAATTAGATGCCGGACTCTATCGTGCTTAACTGCTTCTACTTTTGTCATTGCTTTAACTCCGAAATTACTTGTGTTAAGTCTTTCATTTCACGGGCCATTACGCTGAGTCCAAGAAGGATCTCCCGATGCTCATCGTTATCTTTTAGAACATATAAATTTAAAGCATCTTTCATTTCTCCCATGGCCGTCGCTTGTCCTGCCAGGGCATCGGCTTGGTTTTGCATGACCATTACAAGATCACCACTGAATTTGACCAGGTGGGCGCTTAATTTCCATGCAATCAATGCCAATGCGATAATAATTAGAATGGCAATAGTAATTGAGCCGCCCATATCTAAAACCGCTTTAACAAGTTCAATCTCATTGTCAGATAAGCTTATTATTGGCAACTTCATTAGACTGAGAACTCCGCTATCTTGCGTATGATTTCTTTTGATATATTCGGACACGATTTTTGACGCGAAAACTCAAAATGCCCGTGGACTTGATCAATTGTAAGGCTATGATCAAACATCAGCTTGCTTAAGAGTTCCGGCAAAGCGGAATAGAGCTGTTTTGCCGTAAAGGTATGTCGCCCGATCAGACAGATCCCGATGGACCCGGTATTGCGACCTTTACAGTGAGCACCAGTTTTATTGATATCCCGTCCAACCTGAACCAGGCCGTCATGGAATGCCAAATACTTTTCATGGGCTTTGATGACACCATTTGTAATGACATAATGATATCCGCAACCATGCCATCCCCGTTCTTTGTGCCATTGATCAATAAGATCTACGTTCCCGAATTGTGAATAACTGCAATGAAGTATGATTGAATTAATCTTTCGTTTTTCCATAAAAACCTATTGAATTAAGTTAATTGAATTAATTTAAAAGTTATCACTCAACAGGTTTGTTATTTCATATGTGAATGGAGAAAGATGTCCGGTTTGTACTGTTTTGGCACAACAAAAAGGCCCTTGACCAAAAAAGATCAAGGGCCTTTTAAGAATACTATCTTGATTTAATCAAAGATAAGCATTTGGCGGGGATCTGGAGAGTTCCTACGTTCATATGTGTTATTACGATTTAAATAGGCAAGAATTTCATTATATCTAACCCGCCGGTGGGACCGCAAAAGATAAGAATCAAGGCTGTTTGGATTACGGGGAGAACCTGTAGCCTGATCGATCTCATATTGTTCAGTCAGACGCCAGAAAGTTCTTGAACTTATACCAAGAAGACTGCAAACCTCCCCTGGTCGGTAACTTGCCCGTATGGGCAAGCTGCTCTGGGAAAGCATTTCTTTGAATTTTTCGTCTGATATGCGGCTCATTAGATCCTCTTGTTATTTGTTACGCTGGAAAATGCTGTGCAATATAATAACGAATCTCAACATCCTCATGGGGTTGCTGCCACCAATCTGGCCCATATTGCTTTTTCATCTGGTTCTCAAACATCCCTTTTAGTCCTTCGATGACTACAAAAGCATTGTAGGCTGTCTTTACCTTGACAATCTTGAACCGCTTTTTCATCCATTTTTGAAAGCCATTTTCAACTTTCCAGGATATTAGCCCGGCAACCGCGTCAATTTTGGAAAGTTCCGCTGGAGATACAAGAGCGACAAGCTTTCCAGGTTTTTTGCCCACAATTGATTTTCTTTTCATATACTTTCTTTTTGTGGATTTAATGGTAAAGCCCTTGCTCACAAAGTCATCAATCAACTCTTCGGCATGGGCATAATTTAGATCCGTAGTGCTATTTTTGCCAAAACGGTCCAGGAGGATGGCCTTTTTATCTTCTTTGTTAATGGAAAAATAGGCACAGGCCATGCCAATAAGCTGTCTTTGTTTTTTGCTTGATTCATAATTTTTTTTATTCATCTATAAATCCTTTTTTAAAACGATGCAAAATCAAGGGTGATATTCTTCCAAGGTCCTGCCTGACTATCTCTTTTATACATCCTGATATAGGATTTAGATCCGGTTATCTGGAGGCTGTCTGTGATTGCTTTCATGGCTTTTTGCCAAAGCTTATCATCAATTTTAAGCCGCCTTAATCCTAAAATCCGTTTTGTATTAATTTTACCTTCTTGATCCACGGAAAAAGCATCATTAATAATCGTTTTGATTTCAGAACGGCTTTCCTTTGTCCATGCGTTCAGGCATTCATCAATCATACTTTTTGCTACCTGGAGACGTTCATCAAAGGTTAAATGTTCAGATATCTGCACCTGAATTTTGTATTTTGTATCATAACTGAACAATGTGAGATTACCCTTTGCACCACCAATTTTTGTATCATATTCCATGGCAGACAGATCAATAAAAGCACTGATTTCGGCAGCGGTATCCTCTTTGAATTTTTTCAATTTTTCCTGAAGATTTTGAGCCTTGCCGATCAGATCCAGAACAAGTGAATTGCGGGTCTTGTCAATCTCATCAATATTGTCCTGATGAACCAATCGGCATTGGCCGTCTTCCATGTAATCTTTTTCATCAATTGTTTTTGTTGTCATTTCATAATCCCTTATTTTGACTGATTTTTTTGATGGTTGACTGATACAGGTTGCCAATTGTTTGCAAGGGTAACTGCCTCAGAACTACAGCGTTTGCATGGTTTGCCTGTGTTCGTTGCTTTGAAAATACTACCGCAATCGGCACAATACATTTCATGATAAAGAGGAGGTCTTTTGTTGGTCTTTTGTTTGAAAAAAAAACTGTTTTGTAACATAATCCTTCCTTTTCATTGACAATTCAGGCTTTGTCCATTTAAATTGTCAATGCAGTATGGGTATATTGCACAAGGCCCGGATATAGATGTTCCCGCATCTTCCGGGCCGCTTCTTTTTTATTTTCCATTCTATATAGCCCCGATATGGAATCTGGAATGGAGATAGGCCTGAAAATCATCACTTAAATGAATGCAGTTATACATCTCCCATCGCCTTTGCTTTCATCTGGTTTGCTACAGCAGCAAGGCTATCAATAATATCCAGGTCGCCAGATTCAAACAGTGAAAGGATCAACTTATCGCCAAAGACCATCTTGGCGCGCTCTTCGCATTCTGAACAAAGAATCCCCATTACATTATCCCATCCCTCATATTTCCCTACACTTGGGTGGGGACCATTATACATGTACTCAAAAAAGTCATCAGCGGCAGCTTTTCTGTAATAAATTTTATTACAAACGGGACAGACATCTTTTTCAAGGACGGTTTCATCATCTAAGATACAGGCCATTCTTTTCATTTCATTCTCCTTGTTAACAATTTAAGATTAAGTCAGCAGTTACCTTGTTTTCTCCCATCCGTGCCGCTGTATTCATAGCTTTGGCGACCAGATTATTCACAGAAAGAGGGAAACTGCGGTTAATTTTTTTTCTGCGATGTGCTCTTTCAAGGCGGGTATTTATGGCATCGAAAACATCATCATTTAAGATATCTTCCACCTTTTTGCCGGTCACTCTAAATTTATGCTCCAGATATGGTTTGACATCCTTGCCAAGTCCTTCAATTTCGGCGGTGGTAATTCTACGGATCACTTCCCGGATATCGGCGTTCCCGACCTCATCCAATTTTTTGAGCAGCTCAGGCTGGCCGATCAGAATAATACCGATGAGTTTTTCAAATCCGGCTTCAAGTTCATATATCTGCTTGAGAGCTTTAAAAGCCAGTTTGTCAATGGTATGGGCTTCCTCTATCATGAGAACCTGACGCATGCCGTTTTCTGCTCTTGCTTTTAGTAATCTTACCGCCTGACGGGTTTTTTGTTCCAAGCTGCGCCTGGGGCTTTCATCCGAAATATCCATAACAATTGCATCAATCAAAGAGCTAGGGGAAATCCTGGCTTTATCAATGATCAAAGGGAAAACCACCTTAATACCATCGTTGATCAATTGTTCTGCCACAGCTTTTCTCATGACCGACTTGCCGGAACCAACCCCGCCCACAACCGCAACAAAGCCACAGTATTTGGCAGAATCCAGCATCATTTCTTTTAAAAATCGGTGTTCAGGAGAAAGAAAAATATCCTTACGCTTTGTAACATCATTAATGAACGGGTTTTTAAACATTTTAAAGTGCTTCATCGTGCTTGTTAAAATCATTTCAATATCCTCCCTGTTGTTGATTTTAAGGGGATCTCCGGACGGAAGTTGGACAAAGAGCCTTTTTACTCTGTCGGTTTGCTCACCGTTGTAGATTTCCCAGATATTTTGAATGTTTTTGTTCTTTTTTTTTAACCAGGTTGAAGCGTGAATATTCCGTTTCACCCATGCCTCGGTCAATTGTATGAACTGCATTCTTTTCTTTTTATGGTGTGGTAGGTCGTTGTATAGCAGTGCCTGTGTAAGAGTAGCTCTACTCGCTTGAGTTATTTTGGCAAAATTAACTTGGCTTATCCCACAATCAATTAGCAACTGCTTTAAGACTATCATTATCTTCTCCCTCAAATCTAAGATTCCCATTTTTATCAACGATCAGTAATCCTTCCTCCATGGCATCAACCAACCTGTCGCGATCCACCATACTGATAGACTCTCCATATTTTGCCCGAATCGCATGGTTTAAACTTGCACTCATGATACCCGCCAGGGAAAGATCTTTGAACAGATCAAACATGCTGATTCTACGTTCTTCCAAGCTGTCTTTAGTAATGTTCATGGGGATTGATTTTTTCGGCATAAATTCGGTTGTTATTCTATCAGATTGCCCACCGAAAACGTGAAGACCTGCAAACGGTGTGTCATCTTTGTGTCGGTCTTCACCATAGGCCAGGTTTTCAATCTGTTTGATCTTTTGTTGGGTAGTGCTTTCCGGCATGGATTTATGATTTTGACCTATAACGGCCGCATCCGCATCGAACCCACCATCCGCTTTTTTGATGGGTCTTGCCGTATATTCTTTTTCACGAAATTCAACTACAATTTGCGGCCATATAAAAGGTTTTAAAAACACATTCACCTTAGAATAATTAGGGATTATATCCTCAACATGTTTAAGTCTGAATCGTTCACCCTTAAAGCTGATGGAGTAATCTCCATCAACCAAGCGCGTTTCTGATGGGTTACTGTAGATATCTTGCAGCACTTTTAAATCAGGACGTTCCCGGAGTTGGTGTTCTTTGATTTTAAGCCAGCAATGAGTTCTTGGGGTGCCAAATCTGGTATGGATAAACTTTGCGTTCATAAAAGCACACCAGTCCATGGCATAATGATTTAATTCTTGAATATCGGAAACCGATTGTATTTTAAGCTTGCTTTCAAAATACATTTCCACATGGTTCTGCGCCCGCTCAACAGACCCTTGCCGCATTGGATTATGAACCCCTGGTTCCGGGAACTCAACGTCAAGGTTCTTTAAAAATTTGATGATTGCCTTGCTGATATTGGCTGCACCACGATCCATCATGAGCAGAAAAGGAACACCTCTGAATGGGTATTTTCCGTTGTTTTTAGTTCCCCAGGCACTGGTCAGAAAATCAAATAAGTTATCCTGGGTTTCGCCCTTGGCAATATAATATTTAACAAAGATGGTATGGGAAAAATGATCTGTGAGAACGTAACGGTAAATCTTTTGTTTAATTTTTCCAAAATTTTCCCATTTATTTTTATAGAATTTTTTCTCATTTTCGATACGAAGCTGTTTATTTTTCAAATAATATTGGATACATACCGATACATCCATAAAATGCACATGGTTTGGATGAAGTGAGCGCATAGGAACATGGGGCCTTTGGGTGTTGAGAGCCTTTTTATTTAGTCCCCGCTCCCTTAGCAGATCTTGCATTCTTGCCACGGACACGCTGCCTGGTGGGATAATATTATTTTGTTCTGCAATATCTAAAGCCTCCTTGACGGGCATTATCGTACCTTTTTTTTCCCGGCCCGTGGTATGGATCTGTCCTGCTATAAATTTAATTTGAAGTTCTGTCAGGCAGCATTCTCCCTTATCGGCACGGTTTTTTCGGACTGTCTCATACCCAAACTTTTTTGCGATCCTGTAAAGGTGGGTTGTAGTTTTCCCGGTCATGGCCTCATACCTTTTCATGATATGGGTTTTGTTTCCATTTTTTGCCTTGCTCAATTCTGCCACCATTTCTTCCTGCCATGACATAATCCAGCTCCTTATTTTTCAGTTTTGGTATCTGATTGGTATTCTTCCGGTTGCCAGTCCTCCACGCTGCTCCCTGGCAAAGCTGATATGCCTATTTCTTGCACTGAATTATCCCAAACGGCTTCTATCAGTTGTCTGGCATACATAAGGCTTGCAAAATACTCTGCTTTGACTTTTTCTGAGGCCCCATAGAGATATAAATTGACACCCATATCCATCCCTTTGCCGTAAATATCGAACTGACCTTTAAGTTCTTTAATTGCTTTTAACTGTTCTTTTTCCACATCTGACAGTTCACCAGGCTTGGCTTCACTTGTATATCGGGTAAGGTCATTTTCTTGACTTTTGATAGTTTGATGAAGGGATTGGATCACCCGGTCCTTGGCTTTTATCTCTTCAGTTTTTTCTTTCTTGGCTTTTGATTCAGAGCTTTTCAGATTATCAATATAAGCTTCAATGTCATCTTTGTGTTCGGCGGAAATAGGAATTGTTTCTCCATCAATGACAATGCCGTTTTGATCAATTTCGGCGGAATCCGCCGAAATTGAACGGCCAAGATACCTGATTTTACTGAATTTTACACCTGACAAATCGGCGAAATCCGCCGAAAATTTTTCGATTAATGGTCGGATATCATCCAAGATTTCATCAACTCTTCTGACGGATAAACCAAGAGCTTCACAAAACTGCTTCCAGGTCATGCCACCTTTTTTATATTCTTTTGACTGTTTGATCCTGTAAAACACTGAGTATTTAAGTACTTCATTATGGGCATTGTCATATTCAATTTTTTTGATAACCCCCATGGCAAAGGATTCTTCCTTAGCCACTTCAAGATTTTTATGCATCTTTTCAAGTTCAGTTTTCATATCCTGCTGTGCCACTTCATAGATTTCAGCAGCAGGATCTACCTCAGTTTTTTTTGCCATTAATAATCTCCTTTCCCATTTAAGACCTGCAATTGCCCTTGAACATCTTGCAGTTCACTTTCTTTTGAACTCTTCATCCTGGCCCAGAATACGGCCAGTTTCATACCGATCTTGTATTTATCCCCGATGGTTTGCACATAGCCCTTATCCATGTGGCTTGCCAGGTGACACATTACAGTCTGGAACGGTTGATCAAGATCAGTGGCAATCTGTGATCCGGTGACAGGCTCCCTGCAATCAGAAAGATATTCAAGGATTTCGAACGTGGTAAAAACAGATTTAATTCGCTTATATGTGGTTGCCACTTATCTTTTCTCCTTGTTTTCTTGTTTAATCCAGGCAATATCTGCCAAGGCAATTGAAAATATCTCCTGTCGGCCTCCTGGCCTATCCTCAGCCACAACAGCACCCACAACAGAATCACAACCCATCACCGGATTCACAATTTTTATATAGTCATGATTCAGAACCGCTCCGCTGATACATTCCAAGGGCATAAAATGCCCCGGTAATAGCATTGCAATAAGGATGAATTCACCAATACCTGATCGATCTACAGCTTCCTGGACAATCCTTTTCATTCTATTAATGTGTGCTTTTTTCATGGAATTTTTCCTTATCTCAATTCTTTCTCAAATTGCATGAGTTGAGTTTTGAGTTCTCCGATTTTAGCCCGGGTGAACAACTTTTGATCTTCCTCACTCATCACCCTGCCTCCCTTGGCAGCAATAATGGTATTGGTAATTCCAAAACCTTTTAAGACATGCTGAAATGCAAAGAGGTGATAAGCATGGATCAAATAATTGGTCGGGTCGGATATCATTTTATCCACACTGGTTTTAGTTAAAGGTTTCCGACATAGGGGCGGGTTCTGGGCATAGTCTTTTTCTGTCCGTCCAAGAAATTCATTTACTCCATCACAAAATTGGTCCCTGGACATTCCAGATTCTCGAAGTTCTTGTTTTAATGCAATGGCAAGCTCCTGGCACAATTCAAATTCATTTTCTATGGCCGGGCGATCAGGACCAACCTGGATAATATCCTGTAATGCCTGGTCAACTTTTTTATATTCCTTATAAACATTATTCACTGCCTGTTTATAGGTTCCATCAAATCCGGGTAGCGTAAGTTGACCTTTAAATTGATCTTTCTTTTTTCCCATGTTGACCTCCATTCACTATCAATTTTTCAAACAAGAATTGATAGTGATTTAAGTGATTTACTGGATAAAAAAACTTGTAAAATGGACATTGAATTCATTACGATTGGCGTATACACTTGAAATACGATTAAATAAAAATTCTTTAATAAGGAGTGATTATGTTCCCCGAAAATGCTGCATTTATTTGTCGAACCTGCCTGACAGAATTTCAAGTTGAAGCAACCGAGTTTGAAACAATAGGTCAAAAAGGAGAATTTGAATGCCCTGCATGTGGTTTTACTACGGGTAAAGCGTCTTTGCAGGTGTCCAGGTTCTTTAAATTTTATCCTCAGTTTATAGGGGCAATTAATGCCATGGCCGAAGATGGATTTGAACTTGTACAAGGCGATGTTTTTAAAGATCAGGCGTATCGAGGGTACCATCTTTCTGAACTTATTCTGGCCTGTAAAAAATGTACTATCGGTATAGAGATCTGTTTGTCTTTCATTCATCATATGCCTGATTTTGCAGATACATTCTGTTGTCCTTTCTGCCAGACCAAGCCCAAACACAATCAATCTACTCGTAAATTTTTTATGGCTTTGAAAAGTATTCATGAGGCCCCTATGACTGATATGGAGTTCCGTTTGCCGTTCCAGTGGGATATTTTCCGTCCCCTGGGCCTTGATCCATTTGACTATCAGATTGCCGATGCCTGTTGTGTGGAGGAGGAGCGACTAAACCTGCTGCAAGCAAAGTATCACGGGCATCTTCCCAGGACATGAGCGGGCCGCGTTTTTCTTTTGCAGCGACATCCTGAAGGGCTTTTATCAATTCTTCATCACTGGCTCCTTGAGCCTTCATTTTATGAAGGGTATTGGCAAAACTTGGTTCAGAACCGGAGGTTTTTTCCATGATTTCCATCCTTTGTTTAAGGTTAATTATTAACAAACGTATCAACGACCGGCGTAAAGCACGCCCGGATCAGCCTCCGGTCGTACTCCCGGGTCATGATATCATTCACCAACCTGGCCACGGCAATCTTGTATTCAACCGCCCTGGGCTGTCTGGATTCAAAAACTATGAGCTGAAGGCCTATGGGATTATAAATTTCCACATTATAAGAATGAGCGTACACCCCAGTTTGGGGTGTACGCTTTTTTTTGCCGGTGGATTGAACAGTTGTCAATTCAACCTCTATTGCCCACTCCAAATTACTAATATGGGGGCTTCGTTTTATGATTTTATCAATGGCTTCTTGAGGTTTTTTATACTCCAACCATTCGCCAATTGCCCGGCGGGTAAAATAGGGCGTACCGTTGATATGGGTGGCCTCCTTGATCTGGATATCACCGTATTCAAACTGGTGGAATTTGAAAGGAGCTTGAAATTTGATAGGATTTAACATATTATTATCCTTGTTAATGTTTGCCAGCCTATGCCATAGCGGTTTGGCGGTCACGGTCGTAAAGACCTCGACCACGGGGACGACCTCTCTTGGTAGGATTTTTTTTAATATCCCAGAGTTCGTTCACCGGTCTGTTGATTGCTTTGGCTATGAGGCAACGGACAGGATGACTGGTAGATTGGTTGTGAATAACCTGAAAAACAAGAGAATTGGATTTACCGAGGGCCTCAGCAATATCTGCTTGAGAGAGGCCCACGTCATCCAGAGCTCGTTTAATTTGTTTGGGGGTCATGGTTTTGGATTTGTCCATACTGACTCCTTTTTTAAGAATTTTTGGTGTAAGTAATTTTATTAACTGTTTTTGTTAAGCTTATTATTTTTTACACTATAGACGTTTTAAGTCAAGGAAAAAGTGGCTATAGACATTAATAAATTTAAAAACTCCCTTTCTCAGGCTTTTATTGAGCTGTTAAACTCAAAGAGAGGAGTGGCTTCAACGCTTGCAAAAGCGGTTGGAAAGCCAGGCAGTTTTATGAATGAAGTAAAACGAGGAAAGCCTGTAAATTCAATACATTTAAAGGCGGTTGGCATTATATTTGGGCCGGGAAAACTTTTGGAATTATTATCAATAGAAACCAAGCTTGACAAAGAAGATGTCCATAGTGTTCATGCCAAGCCTTCTAATGTAACCATAGTTCAACATCAAGATCTTGTTACACGCTTTAAGAACCCAGAAAAAGGTTTGCAAAATAATGAGCATCTAATTGGGATAGAGGCTATCAGTGATAATCTTTATGAAAAGACGAGTACTTATCTTAAAACTACCCATGAAGCAGCTATGATCCTGAAAGAAGACGGACAAAAAAAAAAGCTTCGGACAGCCAAAGACCAGATGAGTCAGCCAGACGTGTCATATACAAAAAGACTAAGCAATGGGGAATAGAGGTGCCGTTCGGGTGGCCAGATGGATGCGTAATGATTAATGAACAGGGTGTGATCCTGGATAAGAATAAAGAAGATATTCCGATTACCCGCGCCCAGAATATATTTGATTGTCTTAATAGGATAGATAGAATCTGTCTCAGGCATGCAATGCGTAATGCCCCGGATATCCCTTCCAAAGCCATTCAGATTAAACCTACTCACCAGGGACGCATCGTTTATTGTACCTGCTGGGTTCACCGATACGGAGAACACTATCTTATAAATGGGTGGAAGATAAGAGGAGAACCTCCCGATCTTCTTTCAAAATACCAAACCATTGCCTTCTGACCTGATATACAGAAAAAAACTTATTCAATATGCGGAACAATTCAAATACCACTTACCCGACGAGATCTCCCCCTGGAAAATCAACCCGATTATCTGAATATAACGGTATAGATAATTTTTTATTTTCGGCGGATTCTGCCGATTTTATTAATGCGATTTCCCCTAAAATCAACACTTTCAGCGTTTCATTTTCGGCGGATTCTGCCGAAAATAGAATTTCATAGGCATGGATATGGACAAAAATGACGTTTTGAAAAGTCTTGAAGACATCGCTCTGGGTCTTCATCGTTCCACTGGGAGAATTCCCACAGACATTTTAGATATGATTATGAAATACCAGGGAATAAAGTTTGATATATACAAGGATAAAGAAAAGGCAAAAACGGTGTGGCGGAAGTTTATTGTGCAGTCACTTTTAGCACCTAAAATAGATAAAGATATTCCAGATATTGTGGCTTAGGTCATAAGGCAGGTTGGATACCTTTATATATAAGGTATTAATGATTTGAATTTTTAATTGAAAAAAAAGAATGAGATTTAATTAAGGTAGGATTTATGAAATGAAATAATGCAGATTGCTTACAAGAAAAAAACAAATTTAAAGTTCATCAAAACAGTTTTGAAAATCACACTTTTGTTATCCAGTGTAAACCAGTTGTAAAGAGTTTTCCGACCAACTTATAACATTTTTAAGCAGTTAGATATAACATCCCCCCACAATAATCAGGGAAATGGAGCCCAAAGGGCTGTTCAATCGGTGAAGTAATCTCCCACCCCAAAAAAAATCCCTCGAATTACCTTTGGACGGGTGTACAAAAAAATAGGTGGTGGATTTGGGTAAAATTGCATTGTCTTTGTCGGGTGATGGTGGTAAAAATTAAGGTGAGATAAATGAATCCATAAGATTAAAAACAAAGATACACCATTTCCATTGAGGCGTGGATTAGGTTACTTAGTGGATAAATCGGTGAAATGCTGTTTACCGTTTGGGGTACAGGCCATCGGTAACCGTATGACGATACATGATCAGGGAGGAAAAACCAATGAAAAGACTTGGCATACATCTGATTATTGTCCCAATGGCGCTGATGTGCATTTTTAGCGGATTTGCAATGGCTTCGGATTTCAGCACCCAGCCGGTGAAAAATAACGGGGAAAAATGGCGGATCGGGTATTATGAGGGGGGTGAATATTATGACTATAAAGGGGTGTTCATTGCCACTATTAAAGGGCTTATGGAACTTGGGTGGATCGAAAAAGCCAATATTCCCGTAGATAAGGGTGAGTTTACCACAAAGATTTGGAACTGGCTCGCCACTGAAATGAAAAGTGATTTTCTTGAGTTTGTCAAAGATGCCCACTATAGTTCAAAGTGGGACGATGACCTGAGAGCGAAAACCGTTGAAAAAATCATTACCCGTCTAAATCAGAAAAAAGACATAGACCTGATGCTTGCCGTGGGAACTTGGGCCGGAAAGGATCTTGCTAACAACCGGCACACCACCCCGACCCTGGTTCTGACGGCCAGCGACGCCGTGGGGGCGGGCATTGTGAAAAGTAATGAGGATTCCGGCTATGATCATATCAGTGCCCATGTCGATCCAACCAGGTATGAACGCCAGGTACAAATTTTCTACGATATCATCAAGTTTAAAAAATTGGGCGTTGCCTATGAAGATTCAGTGGACGGTCGAAGCTATGCCGCTCTTAACGTCATTGAAAAACTATCCAAGGATAAAGGATTTGAAATCGTTCCATGCTTTACCAAGAGCGATATTGCAAACCAGAATGAGGCAGGCAAAAGTGTGATTGCCTGTTTTGAAAAATTGGTTAAACAGGTGGATGCCATCTATGTTACACTCCAGGGCGGGGTAAATTCGATCACTATACCAAAACTTGTTGAAATCGCAAATTCCCACAGGATACCGACGTTTTCTCAATCTGGTTCACAGGAAGTTCAATACGGTTTTCTTGTCAGTATTTCCCACGCCAATTTCAAGTATGTGGGGCTATACCATGCCCAAATGATGGCCATGGTTTTCAACGGCGCAAAACCCCGCCAGCTGAACCAGGTTTTCGAAGGGCCGCCAAAAGTGGCCATCAATCTGAAAACCGCACAAATAATCGGGTTTGATCCTCCCATGGTCCTTTTGGGGGCTGCGGATGAAATTTTTACGGAAATAAAAAATCCTTAAAGATTAGATGATAACACTTTGTCCGGGAGCAATCAATATGCGGTCGATACTGAGAATCCTGATCCTGATCGTGTTCATGGTGACTATTGACGTCCATGCAAATAAAGGCGAAACCTTTCCCACCACCCCTGTTACAAACAATAGGGAAAAATGGAATATCGGATATTATCAGGGGGGGGATTTCATAAGCTACAACCAGTCTCTTATTGCCATAGTACAGGGATTAATGGATCTTGGATGGATTGAAAAAAAGTCTATCCCGCAGTTCGGGGATCATCGGACCGAACTGCTGTGGGAATGGCTTTCAACCCATATCAAATCCCCATACATCAATTTTATAGCAACGGGTTTTTATTCCTCTGGCTGGGACCAGGCACTAAGGCAGGCCAATGGAAAGAAACTGATTCACCGCCTTTCCACAAAAAAAGATATTGATTTGATGATTGCAATGGGGACGTGGGCCGGCAAGGACCTTGCCAACGACCTTCACGGGGTGAAGACCATCATCGTGTCCACCAGTGATCCGGTATATGCCGGCATTATAAAAAGTAATGAAGATTCGGGCCTGGATCATATCTATGCCCGGGTTGATCCCTTGCTGCACGAACACCAGATCAGTCTCTTTTATGAAATGGTGAGGTTTGAAAAACTGGGACTGGCGTTTGAAGATACTGTTGAGGGCAGAAGCTACGCCGCCGTTGACACCGTTGAAAAAGTAGCTCGGGAAAAGGGATTTGAAGTGGTGAAATGTTTTACCCTAAGTGATATTGCCGATCAGGAAACAGCAGGAAAAAGTGTGATTGACTGTTTTGAAAAACTGGCCGGCCAGGCCGATGCCATCTACATTACCGAGCAGGGAGGAGTCAACTCAAAGACCATTCCGAAACTGGTCAGTATCACCCTTGATAAAAAAATTCCCACCTTTTCACAGCAGGGAGCAGGCGAGGTGAGGCAGGGGGTTTTGCTGAGTATTTTTAAAAAGAGGGGATTTAAACCGGTCGGCCGCCACTTTGCTTTACTATTGGCCCGGATATTCAACGGTGCCAAGCCCCGGGAGTTAAACCAGATATTTGAGGATGAAGAGTCCGTTGCCATGAATATTAAAACAGCTGAAATTATAGGGTTTTATCTTCATGCGGATATTATTGCGGCGGCCGATGAAATTTATCGCGACATCAAGTGATTTACGGTGTTCAATTCTTCGGCACAAGCCTTACAAAAACAGTAAAATCATTTAACGGATAATCGTGGGAAAGAGACACTGACGTTGAAAAGTGTTTCATGCAAAAATCGAAAATATCCCTGGGGTCTGCATAGTATAGATCCGCTTGCCTGGCATTGGGCTGCGTATAAGCGCTCAACATGTTGAAGACGATTCCCTTGCGGCTTACGCCTACAATCTTTTCAAGGGTATGGAGGATATAAGGGGCCCATTGATCATCCGGCGTGTTCAATTTTACATTAAATATTCCGCTGGTCACGGTAATATCCGCCTGACCCAGTTTTTTATCGTCCGATGTGAAAACGGTATTCGGCTTGTCAGATCCATATTTTTCCAAGGCCTTTGAAATCATGATGTCTGAAATATCATATCCTTGGTAGCGCCCCTTAAACCCTCGTTGGACAAGGACATCCAATAAAGCACCGTACCCGCAGCCATAGTCGATGATGGATTCGATATCTTTAAGATCAATGAACTTTAAAATTTGTTCAAACCTGATTTTTTGTCCCTGGTCAGACCCCCAGTCAACCCCCTTGTAATTGGTGCCGTGGTTTTTTACTTGTTTTGAATAATGAGTTTTAGTTGTGTTTATAATTTTTTTAAATGACATGTTGTTCCCCTTTCATCAGCCTGTTGTATGTCTTTGTAATATTTGGGTCAGTGGGTCACAGGACAAGAATCTTGTCAGTA
Source organism: Desulfobacteraceae bacterium (assembly GCA_024226935.1). GTDB lineage: Bacteria > Desulfobacterota > Desulfobacteria > Desulfobacterales > Desulfobacteraceae > NBML01. Next base: position 5,664 of record JAAELK010000244.1, on the reverse strand, counting down.
AGTGTTTTCCGGCAGATGGCGGCAATATCTCGTCGCCAATCCTTGGGTTGTTCGTTGTAAGGCACCACATCCGGGATTGTTTCGAGTAATGAGGCTAGATGGGCATCCCTCACCGATAATTGTTCGATCTTCCTCATCTCTTTTTTGCCCATCCCCCCTGCTGCGATAATTTCCACCGGCCCTGCCGGGATCAGACCAAAGGGGTCTGCCGTTGTCATCACCGTTTGCATAACGGAAAGATAATGAGCGGCTTTGATCTTTTCAACCAAGGCACCTGTCTGGTCATGTCTCTTTTTCTTTTTAAGGGCCATTGCCACGCCCTTTTGCATGATGGGCAGATATTCACTTTGGTAGTATCCACCCATACAGGTGATTCCCCTGGCAAGGCACAGGGTTGTGTAGGAGGTAAAAAGAGAGGGCATCAATAGTTTTTTTCTTAAAGCGGATTTAATGGATCGGGGATCAAAGGAAAACCGGTAAATTTGGCCTTTTACATCTTTTCCTTTCAGGGCCATATCATTGCCTCCCGAGGTCGTAAGATGCATGGGGACAAGCCTGTTCCGGGGATCCACCCCCCAGAAAAAATGAGTGCCGCAGCCGTCTAACTGTCTTTTGATGCCCGGAATACAAAGATCCTTTTCTATTCTCTGTTTCAGTTTTTCTTCCTGCCAGCAGGCACGCCTGCCATCCAGGGCCGTCATAAGCGCCTGCCTGACATCGGGGTCAAACATGAGAACCGAAATAAGACTTGAGGGATCATGGAGATCTATTTCAAGAAGCTTTGCCACAATGGATTCAAGGGGTAAATAAATCATATCCTGTGCCTTACGCGGATCTGAATACAATCGTTTCCAGATTTTATGGTTTAGGACCACGGATTGTTCCGAATACGTAGAAAGGTGTTGAATTTCTGGAGCGGCATATACGTTTTCAAGAATATCAACCAGGGTGTCTGAGATAGTGGACGAAATGCATTTGGTGTGGGTGGCTACCCTTTTCAACGCCTTTTGAATCTGCGGTTCGGCTATGGGGCCTGTGGCACTGACAACAGAAGATTTTAGCCTGTCGGAAAACAGGGGCAGCTTATGGGGAATTTCTTCAAGGTTGCTGGCCATTGTCTGATAAATGAGAATTCCCCGGGGATAAGTTAAATTGTTCAGGGGGATATTGGCACAGGCCATTACCGGAATGGTGGAAGCTTTTGGGTTCTGACGGCGTGTCATCAAAGAAAAGAGAAGGCTTCCCTGAACAGATTGTGAGAAAAAATCCACCCCATGGTGGTTGGCCGTCAGCAGAACAGGACTGGCCTCAAGGTCTGCCCGGGCCCGACGGGCAATGGACGGTCCCAGCAGGGGAAGTATAAAGTCATGGACGATACTGAAAAAATCTTCTTTTCCCTGAACCCCGGGGCCAGTGGTAAAGGGATGGTTCCTTGTAAACGCGGCAATGGTCTCATGGCCCCTGCGGTCCAATGTCCTTTGGACCGCGGGGGCAAATTTGCACACAAGATCCATGTAGGATCGGGCGCTGCGGGATTGGGCTCCATTGTCAGGGGCGGGGGGCATCATGGGGCCTTTGTAAATGGGCTGAATCGTTTCGGGTAAAAATAAGGAATAGCACGGCAGTCAAAAGATATGCGGCACCCAGCTTTATGATGCCTGCTCTGATGTTGGCAGAAAGGAAAAGGCTGCTGAATATAATGGGGCCCAGGGCTTGTCCTATCCTGCTGGTGGCCCTGAATATTCCAATGGCTTTTCCGGGTCCTAATGCCTGGGTTGCCTTTAATTTTAACAGATAGGTACTCTGGGATGCAATGATATAACTATTGGAAAGACCAAGCATAAATACGGCAACGGTGGTGGCGACAAGGCCGTCCAGAAAGATAAACATGAGAAAGGTAATGCTTCCTAAGATGCAGCCGATGAATACATAATTCTTTTTATTATCGGATCTGTCCACAAACCTGCCGATAACGGGACCCAGGTAGATCAGGCTGAAACCGTAGACCATGAGAATCCGGCCGATGGTGGCCTGGGAGGCACCGATGCGGTTGAGGTAAATCGGGCAGAAATAGTTTAAAAAACCGATGGCGGTGATGGCGGCCGGCAGACTGCTTAGGAAAATTAAACTCAGCACGATTCTGTTCCGGAGAAACTTGGTAATCACCTTTTTTCCAGACGGAAGGGAGTGATCTTTTGCAGGTTCCGCTGGCTTAGGGCGAATCATGGCCCTGCGCATGAAAATCAAAGAATACCCGATAATACTGTATAAGATAAGGGCGCCGATACAAAATACCCATCGATAACCCAATTGTTCGGCCAGAAGAGCACCTGTTGCTCCGCCGCAGATACTGCCAGCATACAAACCTGAAATAAACTGGGCAAACGCTCGTGCTTTGGTTTTTTCGTCACTGAATTGGATGACAAATCCCTGGGCTGCCAACAGGGTTAATCCGTATCCGATTCCCACAACTGCCCTGGAAAGAATAAAGTGGATGACATCCGGTGCCAGCCAGGAATAAACAACGCCCGTACCTGCGAGGAACAGCCCGGTTAGAAAAGGTTCGTACCATCCTCGCCTGTCATTCCAGAAACCGCATAGAAAAATGGCAATACCCACGAAAAAAAACTCCACAGATATGGGCAGCCCTATGACGGTGTCCCGGGAAAGACCTAACAGGGGCGTATACAAGGTCTCCATATGGAGTGGAATAAAAGAGATGGAAATATCAATGCCAAATAAAAATAAAAAGGTGACAGGCCGTATCAGCCCATAGTGGACCTGAGGCCGCTTTTTTGCAGGTTCGACAGGCGGATCCATGAAATGGAAAATAAAGATGAGCAATTCGATCAGGAATAAAATTGAAATGGCCACCACCGTCAGAGCATTCATTATTATATTGCTAATTTCCCTTGTCATCTGATCCTTTGATAAGGTGATGGAAACGTTGCCCAGGGGAATCCATTTGTTTTTATCATCATGGATTCCGATGGCCAGAGGCGGAGCTGAAAGGAACTGTGCTGATAAATAAAAATCGGTCATCGACCCAAGCCACCCGGAAGACAGCTCTGACCTGTTTTGTTTCAACTCCAGAACAGGATCGCGGCTGTTATTAAAAATGCTGATTTTTTCAAGGACCGGATATGGTGTCAGGATAGAGCCCAGTGCGTTTTCTTTTTTTTCAAAATCCTGAAGGGTAAGGCCGGTTGCTAAAAAGGAATCGATCTCTTCTTTCACAATCGCAAGGTTGATCCTTGCCTTTTGTTGACAATTATCTATGAAAATCTGACAGGTGCTGTGGGTATTCATCCCTGAAAAAAGGACCAGGAATGACCCGATAATCAGAAACATGGTAAGGGTGCATTTTTTTTTGGGTAGCTGCTTGCCGGCGCCTCTTACTGCAAAGTTCAGAAAAAACACAAGCAGGACTGTCCCGGCCAGTACAAAGACTATAATGGTATATCCCTTTTTTTGTATCCGCTTTTTTTGAGATTCGGCCAGCCCGGGTTTGTCAAAAGAGAACAGAATATTCCCCTCCCAATTGTCCTGACCATCCAGAACGGGCTGCTGAAAATACATAGTATCCCCGAGGAAAACCGTCTGACTGTCCCATGTTTTTTTCCGGGTCTTGTCAGGAGGCAATAGTTGAAAGCCGGGCGGTTTGATCAATTTGGTATCCGATGTGCTTGATATCAATAGGCCGTCAGGCCCAAGGATAGATACTATTGGATTGATAGTCTGCCCCGGCCCGGTCGGTTTTGAATAGACGTATTCAATTCGATCCCGGGCTTTTTTAAGTTTTGCAGGTGTTCCTGCGGGGTCGGGCATGGGGGCTTGATCCGAGGTGGGACTGATGTCCTGTACCAGGGCCTGTCCGATAATTTGTACCCCCAATATGTCAGATTCATTCTGCAGTTTGCCCTGGGTCGAATAGTTAAACAGGGCATTAAACCCAAGGGCGACAATAAAAAGAAGGGTCCCGTGGAAAAATATTTTCCGCTTGGGACTTGATCTGAATTTTAATTTGGAATTATTTGCCATGGAAATCAAAACTTCCTTCAAAAAGTCTGGTCGGATACGCGTGCAATATCCAGTCGGCGTTATTTTCCTTTACATAAACCTGTGCCTTAGACTTTTGTAATCGGCACTGGTACGGCCAGATAATAGTCTCTTTGGCAGCTGTTACATTCAATTGGCGTGAAATATAGGAAATCGCCAGGGCCCCGGTACCGCAGGAAAGGGTTTCCCGATTGATTCCCCGTTCAAAACAGCGGTATTCCAGTATATTGGTACCGTTGTTCTCCACAGGCCTTACAAAATTCACATTTATCCCGGCCGGAAACAGATTTAAATATCTGGTGTTGATGCGCGTACCGATCTGATTTATAAGCCAGGTGCTAAAATTGATTCGCTTGTCTTTAACGCTGCCAAAGTTCATTCCTCTAGGGGATGGAAAAATGATTTGTTCAAATCCGTCCAGATAGGTATCATTGCCCGGAAATATTACCATATGAGGCTCGCCGATAAAGGTCAGGTAGGCTTTGAGATCCAGGCGGGTCTCTTTGGAAAATGGTTCCAAATCATGGGCTCTAAATGAAATGGAAAGGGAGTCGATCATTTGAATATCCTGATGATATAACACAGGTGGGCTCTGGATGAACAGGTTATCCGGAATCCTGGACGGGGGCCCAAGATTTACCCAACCCGATTTTTGTGCTGATTCCGTTCCAAGAATTCTGGTTTTAGGGGTGGGTGTGGGAATTTGTGTGACGATCCTGGCCGATTCAATGCCGTAACGTTGGAAAAGATAATGGGCAATACACATCAGACCGTTTCCACAGGAAAAGGCCTCGGTTCCGTCGGGTTCAAACATTCTGAAAATAAAATCCGCATCTTCCGGGTCAGGGGCTTTGGGCCAGTAATCATGTTCCTGGTTTATTTCGTGGAAGGCTTTGCGGTTGCAATGTTGAATTACTAAAAAATTGTCCGCTCCTACGCCAAAATTTATATTTGTGGCCAGGTTGGCAAATTTGATCTTTTCTATTTCACAGAGCAGTTGTTTCTGAGTTTCATCCACCAGCACAAAATTATTGCCGTTCAAGGTATATTTAACAAAAGGAATTTTTCGTTTCATCACATATCCTGTTTGAAATATTTAAAACCTATAAACGCACCCTTTCACAAATGATGCAAAAGCAATCTAAAAGCAAATTTTTAGGAAATGTAGACTATTATGAAAAAGAAAGGCGGTAATGTCAAGACAGGGCTTTTATCTAAATCCACCACGGCGGGGATCCAGCCATTGGTATATAGAGCAAATCGCAAAAATATGTTCGGAAACCATAATATCTCTTTTAACCGTTTAAGGTTAGGAATACTATAATCGATTTGTCTTTTGGTGATTGCTTTTTCTATTGATATTTTTCGGAACGTTTTCTTGCCAATCACTATAGATATTGATTTCCGCTTCAGGGGGTGTTAAAAAAACATATGTCGCAAATATAAATTGAAGTGATATATCTCACCCATTCCGGTTTTTTTAACGTAATTTGAAATTGCGCCTGAACCGGATGATTTTTTTGGGGTTGTGATACCAGTCAATAACTGGGGGTGGCAATGTTTTCCTCGCTTAGAATAAAAATCATTACCTTGATTATTTTGATT
>JAAELK010000243.1 GCA_024226935.1 Desulfobacteraceae bacterium | reverse complement strand
GTCAAATCTACTCATGGTTTTTTCCTTTAATCTGTTATGGGGATAACCGATTAAATTAATACCATGGGTAGATCCTTCAGGCATAGCCTTCTGACGATGACCACGCCCACAGGACGTGGTTTTTAATTTTTAATAAAATTTATAGTGGAGGGTTGGACAATGATACAGGAAAACAAAGTATTAAAAGATTCTGAGATTACTGCTTTAAAAACCCGTTGGCAAAAGAAAAGCAAAGAAGGTAAACTTACCTTTCAGCAGAGAATGCTTCGCAGACTTAAAATCCATTGTTCGAAAACCAGTGAAAAAAGGCCTCATAAGTTAGATTTGAGGGGGATCACTTTGTATAATGAAGATTTGTCGGAGCTTGATCTTTCCGGATATGATTTTTCCTATGCCAATTTAAATGGTTCAATCTTTGCCAAGACAAACTTCAGCTTTTCAAAATTTCATCATGCCTCCCTGGAAAAGGCTGATCTTGACGAATGCGAATTTATGGGAGCTGATCTGACATACGCCAGTTTAAATGAATGCAGTGCCAAGCAAGGGGGGTTTGGCGGGGCCAATTTATCTTATGCCAGCCTGATCAATTCAAATTTAAGTGAGAGCACCTTGAGCCAGTCCACATTAATCCATACTGATCTTAGAGCCACCAATCTGGAAAAGGCAAGGCTTTCAGAATCAAACTTGAGTCATGCAGTCTTCACCCGGGCAAACCTTGTTCAATGTGACCTCAAAGAAAGTGATCTTCGAAAAACAAATTTTGAGTTTGCAGACATGCGGGGTGCAAGACTGATGTCTGTAAAAAATTTTAAAACCGCAAACTGGATCAGGGTGGATATCCGGGATATTGATCTTCGTGGAGTTTATCTTGCGAAAAGATTTATTTCAGACGAAAATTATCTATATGAATTTAAGATAGGCTCTAAATTAAACATGTTTCTTTATCATGTGTGGAAAGCAACCTCTGACTGCGGCAGGAGTCTGTCTCGATTTTCAATCTGTATTCTTGGAATCACTTTGGTTTTTGCAGCTCTTTACACCCAGGTGGATATTAATTATGGTGATAATAAGACCTGGTTTTCGCCAATCTATTTTAGTATTGTAACCTTAACCACCCTGGGATATGGCGATGTATTACCTACATCTCTTACAGGGCAGATTATTGTTACATTGCATGCCTTAACTGGATTCACGGGGTTGGGCGCTATGTTAAGTATTTTAGGGAATAAATTGGCCCGGAGGGCAGACTGATATTTTATAAGGAGGCATATGTTTTCATTTTTTAAAAAAAAAATTAATCCAAAAGAAAAATTAAAAGAAACTCTGATGGGATTTGAATTACCGTCTTTTTCCGGTGTAATTCTACAAGTTTTACAGCAAATCAGAAATCCATATTCTTCTGCCAGTGATATTGCAGAAAAGCTTAGTCTGGATCCCGGCCTTTCAGTCAAGCTTTTGAGTATTGCCAACAGCGCTGCATTTTCACCAACCAAAAAGGTTGAGAATTTAACACAGGCCATTTCACTGGTGGGACTTTCCCAACTGGAGTCCCTTGTTTTAGGTGTGGGTGTGGCAAAAAGCATTCCTTCAAAAAGCTGTCAGTGGCATGACCCTGCCGAGTTCTGGCTGACGTCTGCCAGAAGGGCCATGCTGGCCCAGGAACTGACAAAAATACTCTGCCCGGCAAAGGAATCTGAATGTTTTACAGCTGCATTTCTTCAGGACATGGCTTTGCCGATTTTGGCCTGTATCAGGCTTGATGATTATGAACCCATTTTCAAAACATGGCATCTTGAAGGGGGTAATCTATCGGAGCTTGAAAGAGAAGTGCTGGAATGGGATCATGCCGAGGTGGCCACATGGATTTGTTCAGAATGGGGGGTGCCTGAAAACATTGCCCTTGCCATTAAAACGCATCATGAGCCCAAGACAGGCAATGATCAGGATTCTTTCGGTCCTGTAAAACTTGTTGGCCTTTTACGGGAAGATGACTCCAACAATGGTCTTGACGAGATTATTGAAAAAGCCCGGGATGACTATGGCATCCCGGAAGATAAAATGCAGGCCATTATAGAACCTGCTTTTGAAAAGGCAAAAGAAATAGCCAAAATGATAGCGTGATGTTGCAATTTGAAAAAGTATACAAAAGTAAAGTTTTCGGCTTTTTAGCATTGGTAATTTATATATATGCTCTATCTGGTATGAAGCAATTTTTCCCTGGTTTAATTGCTGCAAAAAATTGTGGAAGTCCCAGTGCGTTATTGGGTTTTGCTATAATCGTCGCCATGCCGGTCATCGGTATCGTATGTTTATTGATTCCCGGAAAAATTTTGGTAATATTAATGCAAGTTATGTAGCCAGTTTGATTATGTTGTGAGTATTTTATTACTTTTTTAATTTTAGCTAAAATTGTTTTATGAAAAATTAAGAAGCTCAACCTAACAGGAAGTTCTTAAACCCTGATAATATATAAAACCTTATCAGATCCTTCGGGGCACAAAAAACCAATTGATTGCCACTTAATAACACGGTACAATTCAAAGTCATAATTTAATTATAACTATATCTTTAAAGGGATAGGTGCGATATGAAAAAAATTTGGCTGTTATTTTTTTTGATTATCATGACTACATCGACCCATGCCGGACAACACATCACAATTGTGCGGGGTCAAAATTTCCCGCCCTATCACTATCTGGACGAAAATGGATCGGAAACCGGATTTCTTATCGATATAATCAGGTCCACGGCAGCTTCCATGGACCTGGATGTCCAATTCAAACAATATCCCTGGTCCAGATGTCTTCATATGATGAAAGTCGGCACGGCCGACGCCATGATGAACCTTTTTAAAACAAAAGAACGTGTCCAGTTTTTAGATTTCCCGGACACCCCTCTGGCTTATGAGGTCAACAGTTTTTTCAAATTAAAAAAGATTCCCGTTGATTATAGTGGGGATATGACTGTTCTAAACCCCTTTCGAATAGGATTCATCCGCAACTACAGCTATGGTCCGGTATTTGATGCTATGAACTTTCCACGCACAGTCATGTTTGAAACCGAACAGGACTTGATCAAAAGCCTGGTCAAGGGAAACCGCCAGATCGTAGTGGGCAATAAGATCGTTCTCCAGTTGCTGATCCGGCAGATGGGATTTGAAAATCATATCGATATCCTCTCCCCTGCTGTTTCCAATGACCCCCTCTATATAGCTTTTTCAAAAGTAAGGGGGCATAAACAGATAGCCATGCAGTTTTCCGATGCCCTCAAACAATTTAAGACCACCCTGGCCTATAAGGCCATTTTAAAAAAATACGATCTGTAACCCGGACGTCACAAAGCGCAGCCCGTTCCGCATCCTGCTTTTTTAAGCCTTGATAGTCGGAGCTTTATTAGATTTTTCCTAACTCCATATGAAGCAGGGGAAAAGGTTTGCCTTGACCATCTAAAGGAGAGCGGCCAATAAGGCGAAACCCCATGTGATAATAAAAAGCAGTTGCCTGGGGATTTTGTTCGTTGACATCCACTTTGGTAACATCACAATTTTCGATTGCATAATTGCACAGAGCAGATCCGATTCCCTGGCCACGACTTTGGGGAGCAATAAACAACATTTCCAAATTTCCCCCTGCGACACCACTGAATCCAAGAATTTTTCCTTTTGCATTCTTAATACACTTCAACTCTACGGCATCAAAGTACTGCTCAAAAATTAACGGTTTTAAAAATTTAATGTCTTCTTCTTGTATAAAGTCATGGCTGGCCCGGACAGAGCTTTCCCAAACCTCTATAAGTTCCGGATAATTTTTTTGCCCGGCATTTTCGATTTTCATACAATGTATCTCCAACAACGCCTAAATGATCTGAGGCTCAGGATGCAGGTGAAGATTCTGCCCGGATAAAAGCATACATCACGGCACAACCCACAAGGAAAAATACAAGGGAAAGTACAAGTTGATGGCCGTTTGAAGGGAGAATATTGATATTGGTATAAACCGGGGAATTTTCAATGATTGAAATCCCACCACCCTGCTTAACATACTGCCGGGCTATGATCATCACCTTTTTAAATGGCCACAGGGCGTGCAAAGATCCTACCATCAAACCAAGAAGAAACGCCATGGTTAAATTATAATATTTCTTCAATACAAAATTGATCAATCTGGCAAACAAAAGACCGCCCACCACAATCCCGGCACCAAAACAGCAAAGAAAGAGCAAAGTGTCCAAATGTCCTGATTCCAATGCTGATATGGCAGAGATTACATCAAAATAAATACCCATGAGGATCAAAACCAAAGAACCACTGATACCGGGAAGTACCATGGCAGAAATAGAGACAGCACCACAGATTCCAGCGTATATATATTCTTTAAGGGTGTATTTTCCGGTAAAAGCAAACAGCCCTGGTTCCGAGGGCTTATCCACCCCTTTTTCAAGCTGATTTCCAGAATGTCCCCTGGAATCAAAACCTTGATACTGGGCTTCAAGATGATCGGATTTTATTTTCACCTTATCATAGGGATTCACAGACCGGCAAACAGCTATGGTGGAAAACATTCCCAGGAAAATACATAGAATCACAGACCATTTCCAGGATTTAAGCATTTTAAACGGTATGATAATAGAGACCAGTATCAAACCAAAAAAAAGTGAATAGGTCATGGCAAACTGATAGGTGAGCAAATATTTCATAAGATTGGAAAGGACTATAATTGCAATCACGGCACCAAAAATCAATTTCAATAGAAAAAAAAGATCCGTTTCCCTTAGGAATGATACAAGTTTTCCGGTACTGCCATTCCTACCCAGGTTTTTCACAAGACAAAAAACAATTGATATAAACCTTAAAATCAAACCTTTATTAATGCGATTTAAAATAGCAAAAACACGTTCATAGATTTTAAAAATAAGTAGAAAAGTTCCCCCGGAAACCCCGGGAATGATATTAGCAGTGCCAAGACAAAAGCCCATAAACAATTCTTTGGCAAAAGATTGCCTGGTGATATCAGTATTCATCAATCGTTACATCCTATTCACGCCAGCCGTGCTGCCCGATAAGCTTTACAAACCGACACCCGCCAAGGTTAGTGGTTATAATCCCGGTTTTAGTTTTTTCAATTTTCAACAATTCCTGGGAATAATGCCCCCCCACGGGCATGACAAGCCGTCCCCCGACAGCAAGCTGATCGACCAATGGTTCTGGTATCTGATTCCCGCCCGCCGTAACTATTATGGCATCAAAAGGACTTTCCTGTTTCCACCCCTGGGTCCCATCGGAATAGCGGGTCACAATATTGTGATATTTCAACTTGTCGAAAAGTTTGCGGGTTTGCAAAAACAAGGTATTATTTCGCTCAATGGTATAAACCCTGTACACAATTTGAGACAAAATAGCTGCCTGATATCCGGAACCTGTTCCTATTTCCAGCACACGTTCCGAGCCTGATAATTCAAGTCTCTGGGTCATTTCAGCAATGATATATGGCTGGGATATGGTCTGGCCTTCTCCTATGGGAAGGGGAAAATCTCCATAGGCACTGTCAGCCATTGCCTCACTGACAAAAAGGTGGCGGGGAACATGGGTCATGGCATCAATCACAGCAGGATCCATAATCCCCCTGGCAATGATCTGATTTTCGACCATATTTTTACGCCATCGAACAAATTTATTAAGTTCATCATTCATGCACCCCTTCATATCAGCAACCAATACGTCCGTCAAGAATCTATGTCCCGAAAACCCGAGAGATTCTTACCTTGCTTTTTCCCGTGAACACACGTATTTATAATTTTCATGAGTCAAATTTTAAAAATGGAAATCGCCATCATTATCGCAGTTTTTATATTCGGTATTGGTATTGCCGGATATATGCTCATTGAACAGTGGAATTTTATTGATGCCGCATACATGACTGCAATAACTCTGAGCACCGTCGGTTTCCTTGAGGTCCATGAGCCCACCACTGCCGGCAGGATATTTACCATCATCCTGATTTTCATCGGTGCTGGATATTTTCTTTACCTGGCCGGCGTAATCGTACAAGCTATTGTAGAAGGGGAAATCAGGACATTATTAGGGAGACATCGCTTGGATAAAAAAATTAAAAAATTAGAAAATCATTATATTATCTGCGGATATGGCCGGATCGGCCGGGTATTATGCAATTTCATCAAAGAAGACACACCGGATATTGTTGTTTTGGAGCAAGATGAAACCCAGGCTGATGTGTTGGAAAAAGATAAGTTGCATTATCTCATCGGTGATGCATTGGACGAAGAACTGCTGATAAAAGCAGGCATTAAAAAAGCAGGTTTTTTAGTTGCAGCCCTGGCAACCGACACGGCTAATGTATTCCTGGTATTGACTGCCAGACAATTAAATCCTGATATCTATATCATGGCCCGGGCCAGCAATCCCGGACTTAAAAAAAAGCTCATTATAGCCGGAGCCAACAGGGTGGAATCACCCTATGATACCGGTGCCATCTCCATGGGATTAAAACTGCTTCGCCCCAATGTCAGAACATTCCTTGATATAGCATTATCAAGAAAGAGTGATGCCATCCAGATTGAAGAACTTTTTATCCAGAAAAAGTCCCGATATATCCAATTAACATTAAAGGATTCCCGCATTCGTCAGGATTTTAATCTGATTATCATAGCCATCAAAAAAGCCTCGGGAGAAATGATATTTGCACCTCACTTTGAGACTCTGCTCCAGGAAAATAATATTCTAATTGTCATGGGCAAAACAAAAGATTTAAAAGCGTTTGCCAAAGCATTAAACCCGGACGAATAAAAAAAATTCACCATGGAGAAAAAAATAATTATTTTTTTCTCCATGGCAAATCAAAGATCTACTGTATAAGAAACAAAATCTCTTAATTCCGGTAAAATTGCTCTAAATCTTATAAATAACCCGCTTATCTGTGATAATAATATCCACGGTAAATTTACGGGATTCCATCTGAATCTGATCTACAATCTGCTCCTCATAGGCCAGAGATACTTTTCTACAGGTTTCCGGAAGCTTGGTGATCAGTTTAGAATAAAAATTATTTCCAAAGCCAACCCTTCCTCCCTTATCATCAAATGCCAACCCGGGAATAATAGCAATATCAATATCATCCAAAGATATTTTCTTGCATTTTTCAGGATCGGGTTCCAACACGTCATTGCCGCTGACAATAAGATCTTTGTCATAATCGCAGATCTTATACAATTGGATGCTGTTTTTTGCATCCGTAAATACGGGCAATACAATCCCTTTTTCGATGTGAAGGGCTTTTCTAATAATCACCTCCGTTGGGATGATCCCTTCCATGGGAATCTCCCCAGGGGCAGGTGTAGATAGAAAAGCCAGCTGAGCTTCCATAAAATTTGCAAACTCAAACAACTTATTTTCAATACAATTGTATTTTTCCGCAAGCGCTTCTTTTGTAAGCGCACCAAGCCTGTCAGCCACCTGGGTTAACACACCATTCTTTGTATTTTTCATCTCTTCCATAATTGCCTTTCCTTTGATTACAAAAAAAAAGATTTGAGAAAACTATATACAGATATAGGCTGTTGTCAACCTGCAATAATCGTTGACTGTTTACAAGGCCCGTGTTATCTGATTAAAATTGTGAAGAATCTTTGTAAAATCTAAATAGCAAGCGTTAACTAAACAAAATTAAGGATTAAAATGCTGGACTTAAAATATATAAAAAATAATTTGGTCGATGTTCAGAAAGGAATGGAGAAAAGAGGGGCCGATATTAATTTTTCAAAACTTCTGGAGAACGAAGAGAATCGAAAATCTCTCTTACTGGAAATAGAGCAATTAAGATACCAACGCAATAAAGTTTCCGACGACATAGCACAAATGAAAAAAACAGGCCAGGATGCCCAACCCAGCATTAACCAAATGCGCACGGTATCCGAGACCATCAAGGCCCTTGATAAAAAATTAACCGACGTTGAACAAGCCATTTATGATTTTCTCATTGCTCTGCCCAATCTACCCCACGAGGATGTGCCCAGGGGCAAGGATGACACTCAAAATCGTCTGGAAAAAACCATTGGCACTCCAAGGGTCTTTGATTTTAAAATCAAAGACCATGGGGACATTGGAGAAGATTTAGGTATCATTGATCTGGCCCGGGCGGCTAAACTAACCGGTGCACGCTTTGCTCTATATCTTGGTTCCGGCGCAAAACTGGAAAGAGCCCTGATAAATTTTATGCTGGATCTTCATACGACTGAACATGGATACAAAGAAACCTTACCTCCGTTTATTGTCAATAAAACCACCATGACTGGAACGGGACAATTACCCAAGTTTGAAGAGGACCTGTTTAAATTGGAAGGCCTGGATTATTACCTGATTCCCACCTCCGAAGTTCCTGTAACCAATATCTACGCCAAAGAGATCATTGATGGAGATAAACTGCCCCTCAAATTTGCTGCCTATACCCCCTGTTTCAGATCGGAAGCCGGCTCCTATGGACGGGACACCAAGGGGTTGATCCGGCACCACCAATTTAATAAAGTAGAAATGGTCAAACTCACCACCCCGGAAACATCTTTTGATGAACTGGAATCCCTAAGAGCAAATGCGGAAGTCGTATTAGCAAGGCTTGAACTACCTTACCAGGTGGTAACTTTATGCACAGGAGACCTTGGGTTTTCCGCCACCAAAACCTATGACCTTGAAGTCTGGATGCCGGGTCAAAATAAATACAGGGAAATATCTTCCTGTAGCAATTGCCTGGATTTCCAGGCAAGACGCGCCAATATCCGTTTCAAACGTCCCGGCCAGAAGAAACCGGAATTTTGCCATACCTTAAACGGTTCCGGACTTGCCGTGGGAAGAACATTTGCCGCCATTTTAGAAAATTATCAACAGGCCGACGGATCCGTCATCATTCCGGATGCACTTGTACCCTACATGGGGGGGCAAAAGGTAATTAAAAATGAATCTTGAAATATTTCCCGAAGATATTCGACCCCATATCATCCCAAAGCCGGAAGGAAAGCCCTTCTATAGATGCCTTGGCTGTTTTAAGGAATTTTCCATTGAAAAACTATTGTATGTTTGTCCGGACTGTAACCAGGTCCTGATGATCCATGACAAAAATAAAGCAGCTATTTCCAAACATTCCGGTAGCACATGGCAAAAAATATTTGATTTTCGCAAAATGTTAAAGATTCCGGCATTAAAGGGAATATACCGGTACCATGAGTTCATCGGTTCCTGCATCCCATTGGATTCCATTATTTATCTGGGGGAAGCCCATACACCTGTTATCGAAGCCAGTTGCCACCTTAAGGAAAAAACCGGATTAAATTTCTTCTACAAGAATGATGGCCAGAATCCCAGTGCCTCCTTTAAAGACAGGGGAATGGCAAGTGCCCTTTCCAGTATCAAGTATCTCATTGACCAGAAACTTATATCCGATGTCATTGCCGTATGCGCTTCCACAGGGGATACATCAGCTGCAGCCGCCCTATATGCGTCCTATCTGACCCCCTTGATTAAATCGGCTGTTCTATTACCACATAAAAAAGTTACCCCCCAGCAACTTTCCCAACCCCTGGGCAGCGGAGCCCAGGTATTTGAAATTCCCGGAGTTTTTGACGATTGCATGAAAATTGTGGAACACCTTTCCACCCAATATCCTGTGGTCCTTTTAAACTCCAAAAATGCCTGGCGAATTCTGGGACAGGAATCCTATTCCTATGAAATCGCCCAGGATTTTGACTGGGACATGACCAATAAAATTGTGGTGATTCCCATTGGAAATGCTGGCAACATCTCTGCAATCATGAACGGATTTTTAAAATTTCATGAAGCCGGTATTATTAACCAGCTTCCAAAAATAATCGGTGTTCAATCTGAACATGCAGATCCGGTCTACCAATACTATCTGGAACCAGATGAAAACAAACGCCAGTTCAAACCTGTTAATACCCGCCCCAGTGTTGCCCAGGCTGCCATGATCGGCAACCCGGTATCCATGCCAAGGGTCATACAAATTGCAAAGCAATACAATAAAATAAGTGGACAACAAAATGTCTTTTTTATCCAGGTAAGCGAACAATCCATCATGGACTGGCAGTTGACCGCCAACCAAAACGGCCATATCACATGTACCCAGGGTGGCGAATGCCTGGCCGGACTTGTCAAGGCATCAACCATGGGAATTGCCACTAAAAATGAAACTGCCATCTTGGATGCCACGGCCCATGCCATAAAGTTTTCCGAATTCCAAGATCTCTATTTTAAAAAACAACTTCCCCCAGCCTATGAGGTTCAATCGGATTCGAAATATATCAATCTACCTGACTTAATTTTACCTGGGAACCCAGATCTTGTGCCATCCCAGGACAAAAGGCTCACGAAAACTGACTTTCAACACTTTATCCAGGAAATTTCGGGAAAGATCGCTGATAAATTGAATTTATAACCTTAATACATATAAAAAAGGATTATTTATTGTTTAAAATACCCGGCACAGCATTGATACTGATCATCCTGCTCCTGACGGCTTATGGCAATGCTGCCGGGGTGAAAACATATTACAAACAATATTCCATTTTCACCTATGAGAATGAAAATATTTTATGTGAACCCTACCAGGTTAAAAAAGATGACTGGCTCTATAAAATATTCCGACAAAAAGGGGAAATTTCCGAAACCGATTTCCCCAGATTTTTAAAAATTTTCACCGAAATCAATCCCAAAATCAATAATATTGATGCCATTACACCGGGCTTAACAATTCTAATACCCCTAAAACCAGTTGAGACGCAAATGTCCGACCGGCAAACTTTGCGTATTGTAAAGGTTCCGGTAATTGAATTTTCAAGCGTTCCGGAAACATTTAACATACACCCCTTTATCCGACAACACACCATCCGGGCCGGAGACACTGTATCAAAGCTCCTGGACACCCAATTTCTCAAAAAAAACGGTGCGATCTCCCAAGAGGCAAAAACAACCTTTACTCATCTCAACCCCGGAATTAAAGATATTAACATGATCTATCAAGGAACCCAGGTGGCTCTACCCGACCCATCCATACTTTCCCAACCCTGGTTTAAATCCTTTTTAAAATATGGGAGAACCGGCCCAAAACCCATCCTCCATACGCCGGGCAAAATGCCACCTGATTCCAAACTTCCGGTTATCTCCCCCCGACAAATGATGCGGCTTAAAAGGTATGCAGCATTGATCCAAGGCTCTCTTATCAATCAGGGGCAGATGTATTTCCCGGGAAAAGCTAGACGGCCAGGTTTTATACTCGATTTAACCAAAACTCCTTTAATCAAGGATAAAAACGGTCAAAGAATATTAATTATTCCCTCAAACGGCCGGAGCTCTTCTTTGGCAAATAATCTTATAAAAAATATCAAGGCATATTGGAAGCATATAAAAGTACAGGAAATAAACAAGGCCATCTCCATGGCCGACGAACTTAAGAAAAACAAAAACTCCTTGAGTGACAAGGCAATTGCTCCGGCCGAGCTGATCTCAAAACTATTATCGGTTACCCAATACCAATATACTCCAGACGAAAAAATTAGTTTTTCCATCGGCCCTGTTGAAATGAATACATCCCTTGGACGCATTAGCCAAGAAAACCAACCCGATCTTTTTATCAATCCAGGAAGAGTTTATGGATTAGCGCTTAAAACCATTGAAAAGCAAGGACACCAGCTCCTCTCCTTTTCGCCTGGATTGACAATGTCAGAGTTGATCCTCACACTCTTTACCAATCTTGGATATTCCACCTGGGAAAACCCCTCTTTTACCACCTCGGGAAGTGTCAAAAACATCCAGGGGATATATGTTGCCAAAGATAAGGAAAAAATCTTTTTTACCCGGCAAAAGCCAGATACCATTGCCATGCAATTTCTGGAATCGGAAGGAATTCAATTTCTCATTTTAAACCAATAAATACTCCGGGGGGAGATCCATGCCCATAAAAAAACTTGTATTTTTAATACTCGCAAGCTTTATCATCTCATCTTGCACAAGCTCCGGTGACCCACAACCCAATATCAAGATAGCCAAGGCAATAAAAAAAGAAGGGGATACTTTCCAAAACCAGGGCAATTATACAGCCGCACTGACCAAACTGCTTGAAGCGGAAAAAATCATCCCCACCGATCCCTATCTCCAAAACAGCCTGGGCCTGGCCTATATGGGCAAAAACAGAGATGACTTGGCCATCACAGCCTTTAAAAAAGCGTTGGCCATCAAACCCAATTATACCGCAGCTATTAATAATTTGGGGGCAGCATATCTTCGCCAGAAAAAATGGGATATGGCCATGGAAAAATTTAATAAGGTTTTGGAAAGCCTTTTGTACCCCACCCCCCATTTCCCCCTTTCAAATATCGGGTGGGCCTATTTAGGTGAGAAAAAATTTCCTCTGGCCGAAACTTATTTCAAAAAAGCCCTGGATAAGCGACCGGGATTTATCACAGCCTCCCACGGATTAGCCCAGGTTTATCTCCAGAGCGGCCGGGTAGACAAGGCCATGGATTATCTGCATAAATGCCTCCAAAGGTCGCCAAAAACAGCTATTTTCCACGCAGACCTGGCCCAGGCCTATGGAGCAAAGGGATTTGGATATCAAGCTATAAAATCATGGGAACTTGTATTAAAGCTTGTACCGGAACACTCCGGTCTTGCCAAAAAAGCCAGGACCAGATTATCGGAACTTTATTGAGGAGCAACCTTTTTTTCAGGGCGCTTTTGTTCCAGCTGGACGATGGAAGGAGTTAAAAATATAAGCAGTTCATTTCTATTATCTATTTTTGTCTCCGTGCCAAAAAGAACCCCAAGAATCGGAATACCTGCAAGAAAAGGTATCCCGTTGCTGCTGTCATTTTTGGTTGTCTTGACAACACCGCCGATGACCACGGTCTCATTGTTGTTCACAAGAAGTTCCGTTTGTGCCTCATTGGTAGCAAGATTCGGCACCTCATCCAACCCACTCTGGGTAAATCCGGCAATATCATTTTTTGTGAGGAAAACAGTCATGGAAATGCGGTTATCCGGTGTAACATGGGGAGTAACCTCCAAAAGCAGGTCTATATCCTTATATGAAACAGAAGAGCCACCGGAATCATCTCTCTCAAGATAGGCATATTCAAGTCCCTGCTTTATCCTGGCGGTTTTATTATCCAGGGTCAATATCCTAGGAGATGAGACAATCCTGATATCACCCAGTTCTTCAGAGGCTTCAAGCTGGGCATTTAAAGCCGTCACCGAAGATCCAAACAGACTAAAAAAAGAAAATGCCGAGGATAATCCACCTCCTGTGGTCGCAGGATTAATTGAAATATTAAAATCATCTACAAAATCCGAGGTAATCTCGGAATCATTGGACAGATTCCATCCCACACCTATACTCTGGGCAAACTCCTTGGTCACTTCGACCACCTTTGCTTCGATCATGATCTGGGGGGTGACCGTATCCAATCTATAAATAATTTCCAGGGCCTGGTCAATTTTTTCCTGGGTATCGGTAAGAATAATCATATTGGTCCGCTTATCCACGGATATTTTTCCCCGGTCCTCGGAAAGTATCTGTTCAATATGGGGACTTATATCCACCAGGGCATCTGAATAATTAACGGGAATATATTCGGTCATCAGAGGTTCGAGACTCTTTCTTTCTTCCAAGGTTTTCTTTTTGGCGGCAATTGCATCCTGCAAATCTTTTTCTTCGTTTTGCAGGGTAGCAATAGTTGCAATACGAATCACATTACCTTCACTCTTTTTCCCAAGATTATTCATCTTAAGTACAAGATCCATCACCTGGTCCCAGGGAACAGGATTTCCCAGAGTCATGGTCACCTTGCCCTGGACATCTTTATCAATAGCAAAATTGAGGCCGGAAACGCTCCTGAGTATCCTGAACACATTCTTGATATCTGTATCATAAAAATCAAGTTTTATCTTTTCTCCCGTGTATTGAGGAGGAGATTCACCCGGTATCAAACTCTCTTGACTTTGTGTGGGAGTACCATTTTTTTCAGCACCGTTACCAACGGGAAAAATGCCGGGTGTGATATTATTTTCAACCATTGAACCGGAAAGATTTTTTTGGCCCTTATTAAATGGAGGAGCCTCAACCTGGGAAGGTTCAAAGGCCATTGTAATGATATTTTTGTCCTGGAAAATTTGAAAGGGTACCCGCTCCCTGACATTAATCTCTATTATGGAATTTTTCGGATCAATCGAGGATGTTTTAGGTTCGATACT
The DNA here is from genome assembly GCA_024226935.1 of Desulfobacteraceae bacterium. Lineage (GTDB taxonomy): Bacteria > Desulfobacterota > Desulfobacteria > Desulfobacterales > Desulfobacteraceae > NBML01. Next base: position 11,857 of record JAAELK010000243.1, on the reverse strand, counting down.
CTCCACAGCACAATTAAAATACCGGGTTAAAAGAGGACGTTTGTGGATAATTGGAATCGTTGTATTATAAAGGTTCAAGTTTAATTTTTGATCATTTTGCCAGCTGGTATCATACCGTATGGGATGATTGGTTCCCACCCTGATATCAGACATGCCGGAAGAGGCAGTATTAAACTCAATACCGGTCATTAAGGCAGGAGTATCAGGCACCACCAGGGACAGGGGAGCCGATATTTTATTATCCATGGTACCAGCATTTTCAGGTAAGGTGGTCATCCCTTTAGAAAAAAGCGGATCATCGTTTTCATCCCGAAGCAGTTCCGGCAAAAGAATGACCCGTAATTGTTCACCGTCTTCTCGAACCTCGTAGGAAATATCCCGATTCAAGAGAATTTCCAATTTTGCAGTGGTCTGTTTTTTGTCTGCATAGCCCAGTTTAAGCCCCCCGATACGCCTATCTTCTATCTGACCTGGAATAACTCCAGGATTAATCTTAGTTTCAGGAAAATACACACATATGGCAAAGGGAAAAGGCTGCTTGATGGAAGTATAAACAAGTTTTTGATTTCCCTGGATAAGTATTTCAACGGTTTTATCCTCTTTTATTGCCTGGATGCTTTGAATATATTTTGGCACATTTTTTTCTTCTGATGATAAAGAGGAATCAGACATCCTATCCGATTGAAGCTGGATCTCATTTTTTTGTGGCGTGTTGAAATTTTCGGCTTTCCGGGCCGTACACCCTGCCATAAAAAACAAAGTTAAAATAACCAGTATAATCCGATGGTTTTTTTTATCACATTGAAAAAACGGCATATTATTCCCCGCTCTCTTTATTATGTAATTTAATTTCCCGAAAATGAACCTGTCGTTTCCCTTTATAATCTTTCACATATTCTTTTACTACAATACTACTCTGATTAATTTTAGAAACCTGTCCACTGTTTTTCCCCATATAGGTCCCAAGCCTCACCTCATATCCTTTCCCTGTGGTTTCTTCCACCATCGCCAACTGTCTCTTTTTCATCAGGATGACTGCAACAAGCTTTATCTGGCTTAAATCAATTTTTTCAAGGGGAGTCAACATTCTTTTAGGTTTTTCATCAATATCTAAATTTACAACCTCTTTTTCCTGGAACAGAGGTAAAAATGGATTTAATTTTCCCGTTGAATCATACCCTGGAGCAACTTTTGCGACACCGGATCTACCTGGCATCAAGCCGGCAACAGCCTGTATTTTTTTAAGCAATTTTGTTGTAACAACCCCGGATGGAATCTGAATCATTTTTTTTGCCCCTGTTTCAGGAGCAATTGGGGCTTGATTCTCTTTTGCCGAAACAACACTCCCGGGCTGTGGAATAGGTTTTTCTTCAATTTTTTTAGACGGGCGAGGTAAAATCACCCTGGATACTATATGGTGTCCAGTATCGTTTTCCTTTGTTTTAGTTTGTTTTTCACATCCATATAAAAATACAAACAAACCGCAAATTGATATGACAAACAATATTTTTTTTATTTTTACCATACCGGTCAAAATTATCCTTTTTTCTTCCCTTTAGTTTTCTTTTTTGTTTTTCCTGCTCCCGGGTCTGCAAACATATAAGTCACTGCACTACAATCCATCTGGATCAGCCTTGGATCTTTTTTGTCGGTAATCATGGATATATTGTTTATATTTACTATCCGATTTAGTGTAGCCACCCGTGAAAAAAAATCAGCAATCTGATGAAAATCACCCTCAACCTTCATGGAAAGAGGGATAATTTTATAAAATTCTTTGTCGATAACAGGTGCTGGCTGGAAAAGTATAAACACAAGGCCAGCATCACTTCCAGCCTCGGATACCCCTCGCAAAAGGGAAGGCAACTCTTTTTTCTCAGGCAGTGCCTCCATGGCAATATCGAAATTTTCCTGAACCTTGGCCATTTTTATTTCATAATCTTTAAGTTCTCTTGCTTTAATCTTAAAACTTTTTAATTTAGTAATCTGGATTTTGTGCTCCCCACGCACCGCATTTAATTCTTTATTTTTGGGCATAAAAATAAAATAGTAATAGCCGCCTCCCACCACAACAATTGTCACAATACAGATAATCAGACGCTGGGCCTTGCTCAATCCACCTACCTTATCAAAAAAAGAAGCTATTTTTTCCTGAATTTCATTTGTTTTATTTTTTTCTGAATCTATAGCCATCATTTCCTTTTTTTGCTTGTATTTTCCTTGCCGGCTTCAATCTCTTTTTTGGCACAACGCAGCTCAAACGATTTCAACATGATACTATCCTTGAACTTTTGACTCTTTGCCTGTTTCAAATCGATACTGGAAAAAAGAGTGGAGGTCTCAAGATTTTTCATAAAATCTGCGATTGTCGGATTATCAAAGGCTATCCCCCTCAGGATAACATCTGCTGAATCAGCTTTCAGGCTTTCAATCCACATTCTTTCCGGCACCACCTTATCGGACAAATCTTCCAAAAGTAATAACTGCTCATTTCGGTGTTTTTCCAGGGAAGAAACAATTTTTAATTTATCCCCAAGAACCTTGAGTTTCTTCTTTATCTCAGTCACCCTGTTCGCCCTTTCCTTGTACAGAGCTATCTGTGCTTTAACCTGGATTATCTGGGTTTTAGTTTCAATAATTTTCTGATCAATTCCCAGAGTATACCAGGTTAATACGAGAAATATCGTCACAATAGACAGAAAAAATATGGATACCTGGCGGCGGATATTTTCTTTTTTTCTGGCAATTCTAAAGGGCAAAAGATTAATTTTTATCATTTGTCATCCACCCTTCTCAATGCAAGACCCAATGCAATGGGGGCCTGGAGTCCTACCCCGGATATAAATGAGACGGGAAAAAGCGTCCCATCCAGGATCAATCCTTCAAAAGGATTAATGACAACAACATCCACATCCAACTCAGACTTAAGACTGTCTGAAAAACCTTCCACAAACCCACCACCTCCGCTTAATACAATTTTTTCCACCTTATTTTCATCGCTGCTGGACTGAAAGGTATAAACCACTTCACAGATCTCAGAGCACCAGGTATTTGCTACGCTCTGACTGATCTCGCTTAAGACTTCCAAATTTTTTTGAACATTCTCCCCATCCCGGAACATATTTTCAGCCTCTTCAATACTGATATCAAGCTTGCTTGATAATTGCTCCAAAATCTGATTTGTACCGGAAACATTATCCCGCATCATCAGGGAAATATTTCCTTTCAAAATATTCAACGAAGTTTTTGACGCCCCTACGTCCACCAACAAAGTCACCTCTTCAGAATCTGAACTAGGCATGAATTCGTATATATTTTGTAAGGCAAAGGTATCTACGTCAATTATTTGAGGCGTTAAACCGGCCAGGGTAATCAAATCGATATACTCTGCAACCAGATCTTTTTTTACAGCCACAAGCAAGACATTCATCTGATCCGGTGAAAATTCGTTATCTCCGAGAATCTGATAATCAATATTCACATCATCGATGTCGTAGGGAATATATTGTTCCGCTTCCGAATGAATGGTCCCATGGAGTTCTTTGTCCGGCACTTTTGATGTATTGATTGTTTTTATCACGACAGAATGCCCACCCGTTGAAATAGCCACATTCTTTTCCATAATTTTCTGGGATTTAAAAAGAGTGCGGATAATATCAGCAACCCCTTCCATATCGACCACCCGCCCTTCAACAATTGCCCCGAAAGGAACCTGTGCCACACCAAATTTTTTAAGGACCGTTCCTTTTTTAGAGGTTTGAAGCTCCGCAACTTTTATGGATGAAGAGCCGATATCTAACCCGACAAGATGATCTCTTTTTCTAAATAGCATACAATTTCATCCTTATTCGGCGAATAATGCCTCCGGACAATCTGCAATACAATCAATCTTTTATATTGATATGTAGCAACAATATTACTATAACCTGATACGATATGATATGGTTATAATTTGATACGCTATGACCCTAAAGTCAAGTATAATCATTAGCTTTGATAATAAGATAGCAAAAGAAACTATGATTTGTCAAATATGAAAACAACACATAAATTAAGGGAACCTGTGAAAAGACTACCACAAAAAAGATCAAATACCCAAGGCGTACGCCCTTTTGTACTGGTCAAAGCCTTTACTTTTTCCAGTCTGATCGTCATGCTGACAGCCACCATTGTCATCGCTGCCTTAAATGCCCATTGGGTGAGAAACATACTTCTTGAAAAAAACAAAGAATACAATTCACTGCTGGTTGAAAACCTCAATCATCAAATATTTTTACGATTTGTTGCACCGGTTGTATTCCAACACGGTGAAATCAAACTGAGGGAAAAAGATCAACACGAGCTTCTGGATGCAGTTATCAAATCAACCCTACACAGTTTTCATGTTGAAATGGTCAATATCTACGGAACTGATAATGTTATCGGATATAGTTTCGATAAAACCCAGATAGGAAAAAAAAACGCCGGTGGTGTCCACTATGAAAAGGCCATGAAAAACCAGACCACCTCCAAACTGGTACAAAAAGGCAGTTTTCTTGAATTGATGTTCTGGTTTCCCCAGGAAACAAAAATCATCACCTTTGCCCCTTTAATCCAGGAAGTGGCATTTTCCCGTTCGGGAAAACGGATGGTCATTGGTGTTATCGAAGTCGTCCGGGATATATCCAGTGATTACCAGAAAGTTTTCAAACTCCAGGGACTGATTGTGGCCTCATGCATAATTATCATGGGCATTCTATTTCTCATACTCAGATTTGTAGTAAAACATGGAGAAAATATTATTGAAACCAGGGCAGAAGAACGCCTCAGGCTTGAAGAAAAGCTAAGGCGCGCTGAACACTTGTCCGCCATTGGAGGAATGACTGCAGGTGTTTCCCATGAAATCAGAAATCCATTGGGAATCATAAAAAGCAGTGCCCAACTATTGAAAAAGAAAATGACCAAATTGGACCCTGACAGCAAAATCCCAGATATAATTGTGGAGGAATCAACAAGACTTAACCATATTATTACCGACTTTCTTGATTTCGCAAAACCCAAAGTTCCTGATCTAAGACCGTGCTCCCTGGATGAGGTAATTGAAAAAAACCTGACATTTCTTGCCTCACAGATTAAAGAAGCAAAAATCCATATTAAGAAAGATTATCAAAAAAATATCCCGGAAATTCTGGCAGACACAGCCATGCTCTATCAAAGTTTTTTAAATATTTTATTAAATTCTTTTCAAGCATTGCAGGAGAATGGAACCATAACCATATCCACATGGTCTGACCCCGTCATGGTCCATATCTGTTTTACCGATAATGGTGAGGGTATAAGTCAAGATGTGCTAAAAAAAATATGGACTCCATTTTTCACAACCAAGGATACCGGGACCGGACTTGGCCTTGGAATCGTCAAAAATATTATTGAAGCCCACAAAGGCAGCATCCATGTTTCCAATGGCAAACCTTCAGGGACAAAAGTTGAAATCGCCCTACCGATTTAGGAGTTAGACTAAAATGGAAAATATATTAATTGTGGATGATGAAAAACATTATCCCATAATTATAGGAGAAATCCTTCAAGAAGAGGGTTATCGATCATTTACCGCCTCAAGTGGAATGGAAGCTCTGGATATCTTAAACACCCAACTTATCGACCTTGTCCTTACCGACGTTAAAATGCCTGGCATGACAGGCATTGATCTACTCAAGAAAATCAAGGAGATCAAACCGGATATGCCGGTTATCATCATGACGGCATTCGGCAGTGTTGAAAAGGCTGTTGAAGCAATGCACAAGGGCGCATATACCTTTATTCTCAAGCCCTTTGAAAATGAAGCACTCATCGTCCATATCGCAAAAGCCATCTCCATGTACAAGATAGTAGAGGAAAACAATATCCTGAGAGATGCCATGCACACAAGATATCAATTTGATAACATCATCGGCAAAAGCAAACCCATGCAGGAACTGTATGAAATAATTCGAAAAGTAGCCCCCACCAACGCCACTGTTCTCATAGAAGGTGAAAGTGGTACGGGAAAAGAACTTGTGGCAAAATCCATTCACTACAACAGTCCTAGAAAAAACAGATCCCTTATAGCCGTCAACTGCTCGGCTTTTGCGGAATCATTGCTTGAAAGCGAATTGTTTGGACATGAAAAAGGAGCTTTCACGGGGGCCGCTAATATGAAAAAAGGCAGATTTGAACTGGCTGACAAAGGCACTCTGTTTTTAGACGAGATTGGTGAACTTCCCATGACTTTACAGGTAAAACTCCTTCGAGTTCTCCAGGAACGTACCGTTGAAAGGGTGGGCGGAACCATGGCTATTCCGGTTGATTTTCGTTTGATAGCAGCCACCAACAAAATTCTTGAAGAAGAGGTACAAAAGGGTAATTTCAGGGAGGATCTGTATTATCGGCTAAATGTAGTAAAAACTACCATTCCGCCCTTAAGGGACCGCCAGGACGATATCATCCTGTTAATCAATCACTTTATTAAAAAATACACCAAGGATATTGGGTCTGTAAGCAATATTACCGGAATAAACAAGGAAACTGCTCAAATTCTGTGTGATTATGAATGGAAGGGAAACGTAAGAGAGCTGGAAAATGTTATTGAACGTGCTGTTATCCTTTCCAGCGGCAATTTAATCCGTCCGACCGATCTGCCCCCCCAACTCAGACAAAACTCTGGACCAACCCTTCAGCTGGATGGAATCCCAGATGGCGTCGGCCTGTCAGAAACCCTTGCTGCAGTGGAGAAAAGAATGATTCAAAGAGCCATGAAACTATCCGGGAATGTTCAAACCAAAGCCGCGCAGCTACTGGGCATCGGCAAAAGCGGCTTAAATCAAAAACTCAAAAAATTTAATTTAGACAAAGGATCTGGTCAATACAAGTAACTGATTTTATAAGGGATTCACAAGAGCTTAAAAAAAGTTTAAAATTTTGAACCTGTTATATAAGCCCTTCATTTCGACTTATTAATACGTCCCACCCCCTTACACCACACCAAGGGGGTTCAAAATCTTGAACTTTTCACGACCTGACCTGACTTATTAACGACAGGGACAAAACCATTCAAAAATCAACAAAGCACAATACCTTTATGATTTTAGATGGTTAAAAAAAAATATAAATAAATAAATAAATAAAAGCTGACTTGGCAAAGGATTTGCATTAACTATATTCACTAACCAAGAGTTAGTTTTTTCATCTTTTTTTCCTTTTCTAACAAAGGCTGCCCTCGGGCAGCCTTTGTTAGTTTAAATCATGCTTTTAAATCAGGAATATTATTATTGAACGTCCTTGACTTTGCTTTCAGCAATACTTTTGTAAATAGAATTTCCATTGTCCTTGACAATTTTTTCATACATTTTCAGACCTGACTTCATATCATTGGAAGTTTCATAAAGATCGGCCAGGGCAAATCGTGCTTCATCCTTCAGAAGAGATGAAGATCCCGTTTCAACCTGAAGAAAATAGGACTTTGCCAAATCAAAGTCATTTCTTGCCAGACAGACATTCCCCAGAGAAACCAGAAGAAAATTTTTCATCCCCGCCTCATTTTTAAATATCTCCAGACCATCTTTATATAGTTCAAAGGCCCTGTCATATTTTCCTGCATCAAAACATATTTTTGCAAATTCGACCTTAGCCATTTTTCCGGCGCTGGTATTTGAATAATCAACAAAAATATGTTCAAAATCATCTTTTGTTGCCTGGTAACCCTTAATCGGATCATTGGCATTTGTATAGGTTATGACCGCCTTTGCAACAAGATCTGATGCAACATTCTCCGATTTTTTAAACCCGAACATAATACCTGAAAAAATAATCACGACCACAATTATTGTACCCAGAATCAGTGAAAATTGTTTTTTATTTCCCTTTACATAGGCTAATGGTTTTAAAAGATTCGCCTGAAAAGGATCTATTTGTTCAAGTTCTTTTTTCCGTTCGTTTGATACGCTTTGCTCTGCCATACACCCACCTTAATCTTTAAAAACATTCATTTACCACACAAGGCTCTTATAAATCCAGCCGATTTCACCGTCTGCATGCTCAATCCGGATCCAATCACCACTGCGCTTGAGCACCTTAAAAGGCACCCCCCGTTCAACCGTAAACAAGATTTTACCTGTTTTATTCGGCTTGGACCGAACATTACATTTGGCTTTAATGGTAATAACCCCGTTAATATTTCCCAGAAGGGATTTATGGATCCAGGCCATATCCCCTTCAAAATCTTTTATTTTATACCAGGACTTTCTTTTTTCAATGACCAGTACCGGATGATATTTTTCCACCTGCCACAAAACCTCATACTTAGAACCCGGCCCCGAACGAAGATTGGCAATAGTTGCTTTAACCACCATACGCTCAGCAGATAGAGCAGAACCGGCTACAATCATCATAGCAGCCAATGATAACAATATATATTTTGATAAACGATTAACAAAATTGTCTTTCATATAAACTCTCCACTTATATCATCCTAATAAAATCATTCCCGCCTGGTATACCAAAAAAGACATAGACCATGCAACCATAGTTGTATACACCACATTAAAACAAGCCCATTTGGCAGATGACTCCCTGTAAATAGCCATAACAGTAGCAAAACATGGGACATACAATAACACAAAAACCATCATAGACAAGGCCGACAGGGGTGTCATACCCGAACTTTTCAACGCAGTTTCCAGAGCCTTGCCACCCTCCTTACCAACCCCGTATAATACTCCCATGGTACTGACCACCACTTCTTTGGCCACAAAACCTGTCACCAATGCGACACTGGCCCGCCAATCAATACCGATGGGTTTAAACAAAGGTTCCAAACCCTTACCTATCATCCCGATATAGGATTTGGAAATCCGTTCCTGTTCCTTTTGATTCTCGATACTCTTAAGTTCAACCGTCCGGGCCAAAACAAGTTTTGTGGCGGCATCCTTGTCTGCTGATTTGATTTTCATCAAATATTGAGCCGATCGATTAGCAGCCAAGGTATCATAATCTCGTGAATAGGAAATATTTTTGGGAAAACTGGACAAAACCCAAATAATAATAGAACCCACCAGAATCACACCGCCCATTTTTTTAAGAAACATCTTACTTCTGTCCCACATATGAATCAAGAGACTTTTTAACATAGGCATTCGATAGGGAGGCAACTCCATCACAAAAGGCGCATCCTCACCCTTAAACAATAAAACACGTAAAATACGGCCTGATAAGATAGCCATGATAATCCCGGCTAAATAGAGACAAAAGATAACAGTGCCTGCCTTGTGTGCAAAAAAACTACCTGCCAGAATAATATAAACAGGTAATCTGGCAGAACAGGACATAAAAGGAGTCATCAAAATAGTGAGAATCCGATCTTTATCGTTTTCAAGGGTACGAGTAGCCATAATGGCAGGCACATTACAACCAAAACCCATGAGCATGGGAATAAAAGATTTCCCATGGAGTCCGGCCGTATGCATGACCCGGTCCATGAGAAAAGCAGCCCTTGCCATATAGCCGGTATCTTCAAACAAAGCAATGCAAAAAAACAAAATTAAAATATTAGGTAAAAAAACAACCACACTGCCAATACCGGCAAGGACCCCATCCAGAAGAAGAGATTTCAACATGGACTGGGCCATCATTCCATCAAGCCCGGTCGATAAAAAGCCCACGCAGGTCTCAATCCATCCCATGGGGTACGCCCCCAGAGTAAATGTCAATTGAAACATGGCCCAGATAAAAAAGATAAATACAGGAATACCAAAAAATCTATCTGTCAACACCAGGTCAATCTTCCGGGATATATCAATCCGCTTTATGGCCAGATTCGTAACGGTTTCTTTTACAATCCCGGCGATCACTCCATATCGGTCATCGGTTAAAACAATTTCAAAATCATCCTGGAAAAGATCATAAATTCGACTGCGGCAGGAGACAACCTGGGCCAGAATATCTGTTTTTTTTTCCAAAAGCTGTGCCAAAATCTTCTCCTTGATGATTTTATCATCCTCAAGAATTTTCATGGCTTTCCAACGAATCAGAACATCCTCATTCTCTATTTTGGTAAGTCTAAGGGCTGCTTCAATTTTTGAAATGCACCCTTCGATTTCATTGCCATACCTGATGGTCCGAAAACTTTGTTTTTGATTAAAAGATTTTACTTCCTGTATGGCCGCCTCAACCAGGGTATTTATTCCCTTATTTTTGTTCCCAATGGTAAAAACCACGGGCAAATCCAATAAAGCAGATAATTTTTTTTCATCAATCTTGATCCCCTTGGCTTGAGCCATATCCGCCATATTCAAAACAAAAAGAACAGGTCGCCCCAACTCCCGGATCTGGAGTGCCAGGAAAAGGCTTCTTTCAAGATTGGAAGCATCAATAATATTGATTACTATATCAGGGGCATTATCAATAATAAAATCCCGGGCAGTGATTTCTTCTATTGAAAAGGGAGTCAGGCTATAAGTTCCCGGAAGATCAACTACCTTAATATCATAATCCCCATGGCCCAGACGACCTTCTTTTTTTTCAACCGTTACCCCGGGCCAGTTACCAACTTTCTGCCTGGCACCGGTCAGATTATTAAATATGGTGGTTTTACCACAATTGGGGTTACCCGCCAAAGCTATGGTTAAATTCTTTTTCATTTTTATCTTTTTTTAGTTTTAACATTTTCGACCAATATATCGGCAGCCTCCTCAACCCGGAGGGAAAGATGATACCCCTTGACAACCAACTCAAGGGGGTCTTTTAAGGGTGCATATTTTTCCACATATATAATGGCCCCTCGATTAATTCCCATCTCCAGAAGCCTACGTCGCAATTGATTTTCTCCAGACACCCGGACGATGGTTGCCTCCTGTCCGGCCTTCATCTGGCTCAAACTCATAAAAGCTTCATGGGATGTTTCTTTAATGCCCCCGGCATCGTGAATTCCCAAGGCCGGTCCTCTATCAACGGACTGGACCCAAATTTTTTGGGCCATACCACTTCCAATAACCAATCTATTCTCCCCTGCGGCAATAACAACCTGGCCCCCGAATCCATTGGAAACAACCTCAATGGGATCACCTATTTTTAATCCCATTGAAGAAATACGCAACTGCATATTTTTGCCGGCTGCAAGCTCTTTAACAATAAGTTTTTCACCCGGTTTAGCCTTGTGAAGGGGAACTTGTGTCTTTCTATTGGCCATGCATTGAGAACAAAGCCCGTATATCTCCATCTTGTGCTGGAGCATATAAAACCCATGGGCATCAGCCATTTTTTTTTGAAGTATCTCCAGGGCTTCATCCTTAAATTCCAGGATGGCACTGCATTTTACACAGACCATGTGATCGTGATGCACTCCAAGGTGCAGGTGTTCATAAAAAACATCTTCCCCAGAATCAAAGTCCACCCGACTTGCAAAGCCAAACCTGCACAGATGCTCCATACTGTCGGTCACAAACCCATCAGGCAGGTGAATACCATCTTCTTTCAACTGACGGGAGACATCCTTTCTTGTCACATGATGCTCCAGCTTTAAAAAAGCCTCAAGAACTTGAAACCTGTCATCAAACCTATCAACACCCTGTTGTTGGAAAAGCCTCTTAAACTGCTTTTTTTCCTGTTCATGTCTATTGCTCATTTAATTTATCCTATAAAATAACTTCTTAAGGTATTATAGCTATAAACGTATGTCAAGCAATGTCGACCCCCAAAACAGGGTCAACGCAAGTAACATTTACAAAGTTCCTATGCAGTTGCTAACTGCATTGATCATTTGAAAATGACCTCCTCCAGGTATTTTAAGTCCATTGCTGCATTCAGTCTTTTTGTTTTTACACTTCCCTTGAATGTTTTATTGTTC
>JAAELK010000242.1 GCA_024226935.1 Desulfobacteraceae bacterium | reverse complement strand
TGTCAAATCTACTCATGGTTTTTTCCTTTAATCTGTTATGGGGATAACCGATTAAATTAATACCATGGGTAGATCCTTCAGGCATAGCCTTCTGACGATGACCACGCCCACAGGACGTGGTTTTTAATTTTTAATAAAAAGCCATGTAATCAATGTTACGGCAAAACCAATAATCGCCATACAGAACATTATTTCACGCCACATATAATATTTTAAAATAAAAGACAATAGAGACTCTCCTCCTATTGCCCCGATGCAGCCTATAGATTGAAGAACTCCTATTAATACTGCAAAATGCCTTTTGTCAAACCATCTGATTATGATGTAAATAACTCCGGTAAAAGCAAAGGCTGATCCTATTCCCATAAGGATACGACCTGCTATTGCTATGAAAAGAATGGGGGCAAGACTGAAAACCCATGTCCCGATAGTACATATTAATGAAGCCAGTGTCAGCATTAATCTGGCTCCATATCGGTCAATCAAGACTCCAGCCGGAATCTGCATGATGGTATATGTCCAGAAAAAACTGCTTGATAATATCCCTATCCAGGTAGCATCCGTGAAAAAATCGCTCATCAGATTATCAACCATGACACCCGGAGCAACCTGAACAAAAAATTCATAGCAATAAAAAAAATTGCAGACAATAAATATAAAAACTGCATTTCTAATAATTGAGATTTTGAAAAACCTTGCCGACATTATCTGCTCTCCATCTTTTCTGATCTTTATCCATAAGAAAATTGATCATAGGAATAAGAACCTGATTTTTTATCAAGCCGTTTGAGCATTTGCGTCTCAAGCTGAACAATAGATTTTTCATCATCTACTAAAAGGATTTTTTCCGTACCGGTTTCCAATTTTGACACCTGGACATCAAAGACGGCTTCGGTAAATTTTTTCATCAAAGGTAGATAAACATTGAAAGTCGTTCCTTTTCCCTCTTCGCTATATACTTTTATATCACCTTTATGTTCCTTGACGATTCCGTAAACCACCGCAAGCCCAAGACCGGTTCCTTTCTCCTTTTCTTTGGTGGTAAAATAGGGTTCAAAAATGCCCAATACAATTTGATGGATACCAATACCATGAATATGTTACTATCATATGAAAAAGAAATAAAATTTTAAACAGATCAATAAGATCAGATTACATTGAAAGACTTTATAATGCAAAAAAAATTATTTAATTGGGATTTCAATTATTCATACCCAAGGTGTTTTTTTTACCGATCTCTTCAATCACATTGCTGATCACCCACAATAAAAAAATAGCTTGATTTTACCTGAAATCCTGTTATTATTAAGGGTTGTCTACAAATAAAATTTAAGGTGAATTATGAGCTATGATGTAATTATTGTAGGCGGTGGGCCCGCAGGACTTTTTGCGGCCTACCATCTAAAAGAGCACTCAAATCTGAAAGTCCTTTTAATCGAAAAAGGGCGGGACTCGCTAAAACGCAAATGCCCCAACCACAACCTCCAAAAATGTGTCCAATGTGATCCGTGCAATATCCTTGCCGGAATCGGAGGGGCTGGTCTCTACTCCGACGGGAAACTCAATTTTATCCCCAGACTGGGAAAAACAGACCTGACCCAGTTCATGTCCCTAAGCTCAGCCGAAGAACTCATTGACGAGACTGAAAAAATCTTTACCCGGTTTAAGATGGATGGCCCGATATACCCCACCAATATGGAAGAGGCCAAACAGATCAGAAAAGAAGCCAAACGATTTGGCATAGACCTTCTGTTGATCAAACAAAAACACCTGGGCAGTGACAATCTACCCGGATATATTACCCAGATGGCAACCCATATAAAGTCCAAAGGGCTTGAGATCAAAACCAATGAAGAGGTGCTCGATATAATTGAGCAGGATGGTCAGATTCAGGGAGTCATCACGAACAAGGGAGAGTATAAAGCCCCCAATGTCATCCTTGCACCGGGCAGGATCGGCGCCAACTGGGTGGCTTCTGTTGCCCAGAAACACGGCATCGATTTAAGCCAGCGGGGCATTGAAGTAGGTGTCCGGGTTGAAGTCCACAATGATATCATGGATGATCTTTGCAATGTGATCTATGATCCCACTTTTTTTATCCAGACCAACACCTATGACGACCAGACCCGGACCTTTTGTACCAATCAGGGAGGATTTATTACCCTGGAAAACTACAAAGATTTTGTCTGTGTCAATGGCCATGCCTATTCCGGCAAAAAATCTACAAACACCAATTTTGCATTTCTTTCAAAGGTGATCCTCACAGAACCCGTAACAGACAACCAAGCCTATGGAGAATCCATCGGACGACTTGCCACAATCATCGGCGGAGGAAAACCAATCCTGCAAAGGTTTGGCGATCTCAAGCGGGGACGAAGATCCACCTGGAACCGGATCCACAAGGGCTATATCGAACCCACCATGACCAACGTGGTATGCGGAGATATTGCCATGGCCCTTCCAGAGCGAATCCTCACCAACATCATTGAAGGCCTTGAAACCTTAAACTGCGTGGTCCCAGGTGTTTCCAACGACGAGACCCTGCTCTATGCACCGGAAATCAAATTTTTTGCCACCCAGATTGAAACAAACAATTATCTGGAGACCAATATAAAAGGGATGTATGTGGCAGGGGATGGACCCGGAGTAGCCGGCAACATTGTATCAGCAGCAGCGACAGGATTGATACCGGCTAAACGGATTATCGAACTTCAATAAAAAAACACCCTGATCAAGGGATATAAGTGGCGCAGGCATCCTCGGATTCCCAGGCCATAACCCTTGACACGGTAAGACTTTTGTCCAGGCTCTCCCCAAGGAGAGCCTGGACTCTTTTGGCAATGTATACGGCAATACGCTCAGAAGTAGGTTGTTGCCCGTCAAAGACCGCAAGATCATTGAGAAACTTATGATCCAGCTCCTTATCCACCACCTGGCGTACTGCCCGTTTAATATCTCCAAAATCAGCCAAGACACCGGCTGAGTTGAGTTCTTTGCCAGTAACACAAACTTCCACCGCCCAATTATGTCCGTGAAGATTTTCACATTTATGCCCCACCATGGCGAGTTGATGGGCTCCTGCAAATCTTGTTTTCACCTTTAACTCAAACATATTACCGCCTTAACTGAAGGTATTACAAATTTTTAAATAAATTTTTCAATTTATTGGATATTTTATTTGAATCCAGCCTGTCAAACTCCTTTAAAATATCTTTTTGTTTCTGATTCAATTTTTTAGGAGTCTTAATTATAACTTTTATAATCTGATCCCCCCGCCGACCAGTCCGCAGGGAGGCAATTCCTTCTCCTCTCAACCTGAAGCTTTCTCCGTACTGGGTTCCCTTGGGAATCTTAAATTGTTCCTCACCCACCAGGGTGGGCACGGTAATCTCATCTCCTAAAGCTGCCTGGACAAAAGAAATATCAATGGCACAGATAATATCGGTATTGTCCCGCTGAAAGAACTTATGAGGATTAACATTGATCACCACATACAAATCCCCCGGAGGACCTTCAGGAGAAGGAGAGATTTCCCCCTCACCCGTGAGCCTCAACTTGGACCCCACATCAACTCCGGCGGGAATTTTAACCTGCACCTTCCGGGTAATCTCAATTTGCCCGGCACCCCGACATTTGGCACAGGGATTGGAAATAATGGTTCCACGCCCTCGACAATAAGGACAAGAGGTTTTTACCTTGAAAAAACCCTGACTCTGGATGAACTGACCCGTGCCATTGCAATGGGAACAGGTTTCAGGATGGGTTCCAGGCTGACATCCCGATCCGCTACACTCCCCACAGTTATCCATCTTGGGAATGGAGATGTTTTTTTCAGTACCAAAGGCAGCTTCCATAAAATCAATGGACATATTATAACGAAGATCTGATCCCCTCTGGACGCGGTTCCCCCGTCCACCCTGGCCTCCGCCAAATCCAAAAAAGTCCTCAAAGATATCACCGAAACTTGAAAAAATATCTTCAAAACCACTGGGCCCTGAATGACCGGAGCCTTCCAGACCCTGATGCCCGAACTGATCATAAATCTGTCGTTTGCTATCACTGGTCAGAACTTCATAGGCTTCGGAAGCTTCCTTAAATTTATCTTCAGCCTCCCTGTTATCCGGATTTTTATCCGGATGATATTTAATAGCCTGCTTCCGGTAAGCTTTTTTCAGCTCCGGCTTCCCCGCATCTCTGGCAACCCCGAGAATTTCATAATAATCACGTTTTTCAGTCATATCCTACCCAATCGTCCCAAGCATTATGGCTCATTTGTATTTGTAATATTAGTTCTATTATGGTATTTTTCCCATCTACCATGGCAAATACATTAAACTAACTCAGAAATTCAGGTTGTCAACGATGAATAACGAACTTGATTTTGTCAAAGAGATGTTTGACAAGATATCACCTAAATATGATTTTTTAAACCGACTGCTCAGTTTTCGACAAGACACCTTTTGGCGCACTCAAATGGTCCGGGCGGCAAAACTCACAATAGACAGCCAGGTCATGGATGTAGCCTGCGGCACCGGTGATGTTGCCCTTGAGATTAACGCCCAATTACGAGGCCGGGTAAAAATTTTTGGCATTGATTTTTCCCTTGGCATGCTCACCCGTGGCCATCGAAAGCTGTTACTAAAAAAAAATTCAACTATTGACCTTTTAAACGCAGACGCCCTGCATCTTCCCTTTAAAAAAAACAAATTCGATGCAGTCTTTATTGCCTTTGGCATCCGGAATATCATGGATCGACACCGGGCCATCCATGAATTTTACAAGGTTCTGAAAAAAGATGGCCGACTGGTAGTATTGGAATTAACAACCCCGGAAAAAGGGTTGTTCCGAAAACTCTACCTTGGATATTTTAGAAAGATTCTTCCCATGATCGGCTCTTTTTTTTCAAAACACACCCAAGCCTATAGTTATCTGCCGGAATCTGTATTAAATTTTCCTGACCCTATTTGCTTTACAAAAATAATGAAAGAGTCTGGATTTAAACAGATCAAATTCAAGCAGATGACCTTCGGTATTGTAACCTTGTTCGTGGGAATCAAAAAGTAATGCCTTTTAAACCGAACCTTATGACCGGAATTTGTAATAAAAACGTAATACCTATATTAAATTTTTAAGAGTCAGGACTCCAAAGAATCGACCCGAAGGGTAGATTTTAAATAAATTTCCTGATATTTTAAATATATGCCATCTTCTTGACAATCTTTATAGCTTACTTTATAAAGCCTCTGGCTCAAATAAAATAAAGATTCTTAACTTATTAACAGATAATCGGGGTTTTCTCCCCTTATTAATTATGGTTGCCAAACACAAATGAAAAAAACTTTATTTCGAACCTTTGAGGGCAGACTACTTTTAACCGGCATCATTCTGACCGTGGTGCTTTTGATTTTTCTCAGTATTTATGCATTCCTAGACTTTGATACAACGAAAACGCTTTTTTTTGTATTCATAGCCCATCTTGTAGGTAGTCGTGCCGGTGGTATCGGCCTGTGCATCCTCAACGGATTTGGCCATTTCACAACCATTACCTATAATTTTTTCCTCGAAGTTTTGATCGTTTGCTTTACCTATTCAGGTTTTGTTCTGAGTACCACCAACTATCTGAAAGTGGAATGGATCAAAAAAGTAATGGAAAAATTGGCTGAAAAAGCCATGGAAAAAAAAGAAAAACTCAAAGCCTACGGGTGGATCGGTATTTTTCTTTTTGTCATGGCCCCTCTGCCAATGACAGGACCTGTTGTAGGATCTATTATCGGTTATATGCTCAATCTTGGTCTTATCAGAACTTTTTCGGCCACGGCTCTTGGAACACTGGCCGCCAATATTATCTGGGACCTGGGCTTTGACTTCCTGGAACAACGCTTCCACATGATCCAATATGTCTTCGGCGCCATTGTACTCATGGTCATGATCCCCTATGTAAAGCATATCAAAAAATTTATCACTGAATATAGAAAATCGGACGGAAAATAGACAAAAGCTTAAAACCTGATTTTTAATCTTTAAAACTGTTTTTTGAGAATGGTGGAGCAAAGCCAGTTCCCATCATCCCGGCCGGGGTATTCGATATTATAATGAAGTCCCCGGCTTTCTTTACGAACCAGAGCAGATTGAATAATTAATTCAGCCACCGTTGCCAGGTTCCGAAGCTCAATCAGGTCAGCGGTCACTTTAAAATCCCAATAATACTCATTGATCTCCTGCTGGATGTTTTCAATCCTTCGCTTAGCTCTTTCCAGCCGCTTATCGGACCGGACAATCCCCACATAATTCCACATGAGCCGCCTGATCTCATCCCAATTATGGGATACCACAATGGCTTCATCACTATCACTGGTATTGGTTTCATCCCAAAGATCCAAGGTCATGGTGATTTTTTTATCAAGGGCTTTAAACTCCCCAAGGGAAGATTTATAAGCATTATGAGAATAGACCAAGGCTTCCAGCAATGAATTGGATGCCAAACGATTGGCTCCATGAAGACCGGTGCAGGCTGTTTCCCCCACCGCATAAAGCCGTTGAACATCGGTTTTTCCATTCAAATCCGTGGCCACCCCTCCACACATGTAATGGGCAGCTGGAACTACTGGAATGGGCTCTTTTGTCATATCAATGCCATATTCCAGACACTTGGCATAGATATTGGGAAATCTTTTTTTTATAAAATCTGGATCTTTATGGGAGATATCCAAAAAAACGGAGTCTGCCCCCGTTTTTTTTAATTCATTATCAATGGCCCTTGCCACAACATCCCTACAGGCAAGTTCCTTGTCCGGGGAATATTCATCCATGAACCGGGCTCCCTTTTCATCGATTAAAAAAGCACCCTCTCCCCTGACAGCTTCTGAAATCAAAAAATTCTTAGCTTCGGGATGATACAGACAGGTGGGATGAAACTGAACAAACTCAAGATTTGCCACGGATGCACCTGCCCTGTACGCCATGGCAATACCATCTCCTGTAGCTATATCCGGGTTGGAAGTGTAAAGATATACCTTGCTGGCGCCCCCTGTAGCAAGCAGGGTTATACCCGAATAAAAGGTCTCTATTTTTCCGGTTTTATTATTCAAGACATAGGCACCACAACAGATGTTTTCACTCTGGGGGAGCGCAAGAGCGTTTCTGGGACTGGTGGAAGATCTAATCAGATTAACGGCGATGTGATCTTCCAATATAGTGATATTCTCATTATTTTCGACCTTTGCCACCAGGGTATCTTCAATTTCCTTACCGGTAAGATCCTGGGCAAACACAATCCGGTTGGCAGAATGCCCCCCTTCCTTACCCAAAGCAAAATCGTACTCACCC
The DNA here is from genome assembly GCA_024226935.1 of Desulfobacteraceae bacterium. GTDB lineage: Bacteria > Desulfobacterota > Desulfobacteria > Desulfobacterales > Desulfobacteraceae > NBML01. Next base: position 58,840 of record JAAELK010000242.1, on the reverse strand, counting down.
TGGCCATCCATATTAAAACGGGCCCCCTGGCGAACCAATTCCATGATACGCCCGGGTCCGTTTTCCACCACCATTTTTACCACATCTTCAGTACAAAGACCTGCCCCCGCATCCATGGTATCTTTTATATGAAGATCAAAGGAATCAAGATCACTAAAAACCCCGGCCACGCCGCCCTGGGCCAGGGCGGTATTAGTTTTTTGAATTTTTTTTTTAGTCACAATGGTGACCTTTCCAAACTCTGCCACCTTCAATGCGTAGCTCAGGCCGGCAATACCACTGCCGATAACTAAAAAATCCGTTTTCTTCATCATAACAAAGAACTTCTTTTATTTTTACGGGTACTCAATCCAATAATCAATCCGACAATAAAAACGCCAGCACCACTGAGGAACCATATTTTTTCTTCATTATTCAGATTTTTTTCAAGTGTGAGAATATGATTTTGCTGATCCTGGGACTGCTTGGTAAGCTCTTTATAACTTTCATTCAATTTTAAAAAATCAGCTGATGCCTGCTCAAGTTTTTTATACTTTGCCTCAATACCCAATAAAGAGGAATTTTTTTCTACCAGTGCCAAATTTTTTCCCTCGGTTTGTTCAAGTACGCCCACCAGACGTTCATTTTCCTTTTGCAATTGCTTTACCAACAATGTCTGGGGAACTTTTTGGGTCAAAAACCGTGACAACACCCACCCGGTCTTATTATTTTGAGTCCTTACGTGGGACCAGGCTTGCTGGTACTCTATGGTCTCAAGTTTGGAACCGGAAGTCAGCATGGCAACAATCTTATGTTCAACCCCGGGACCTGTTCGCATGGTGATTTTTGTAATACCGCTGACATATATGGATTGGGCCACCAGAGGCCCCGCACATACCCATCCTGAAAGGCAGATAAAAACTAAAAATCTCATCATTTTTCTCATATTCATTGGTTCTCCCTTATGGTTATCTTTTCTTTGATCTATCCATTATCACTGCATTTTCCCAATATCAACCGCAAATACATCCATTTTCAAAGGTTTTCTAATTATCTGGAATCATAAAATTGCCCCGGACTCACGGCTCTGTGGGCATTTGAGAAGATCCATTCCATATAAAAATAAAAATTTACTGACCCAATAAAACGTAAACAAAGTAATATAAAACACTTTCCAGGGTCCGGTAAAGCTCCAAATTTCATTTTATTACCCAGGGCCATTCCCAGATAAACCTTGATTCCCCGATATCATGGCCGGGTGATAATAGTGACAACCTCAGATGCCATGTTGAGTCCAAAGCCCCCCGGTACCCAGGCAATGGTACCAATGGGAGGCCGGGATCGTCCATGGGTGGACAGGGCATCCACCGCATCAGCTTGTTTATAGGGTTGTTTGTTCAAAGCTTTTTCAATGGAATAAACACAACGTATTCCTTCATACACTCCCCGGCGGTGCAGACGCTGGCGCACCACACGGGCCAGGGGACATACACAGGTCTGGGAAATATCCCCCGTTTTTATCATTGAAATATCGGTTTTCCCCCCTGCCCCCATGCTGGAGACCACGGGCAATCCCATACTTACAGCACTGAAAATCAGATTAACCTTTGAATTAAGTCCGTCAATGGCATCCACAACCACATCCAGATCCCGGGACAAAAGATCGGTTAAACTTTCGGCATTAACAAAAGTATCTTGAACATCCACCTTACAAAGGGGATTAATATCACACACCCTCTCCCGGGCAAGCTTTGCTTTTTTCCGGCCAATAGTGGAATTTAAAGCGTAAAGCTGACGGTTGATATTAGAGGCATCCACTCGATCAAAATCAACCAGGCGCAGATATCCAACCCCGGCCCGGGCCAGAGCTTCTGTGGCAAAAGAGCCCACCGCTCCCAGGCCAAATACCGCTACCCTGGCATTTTTAATTTTCTCCATGGCCTCAAGACCCAATAACTGTTCTGTGCGGGCAAACTGATTCATACTATCCTTTTATATTTTCTTTAAACCTTCTAAGGCAAAATTGATTCAAATAAAATTAACCCGTTATTATACGCACGATTCACAAATTCTTCAAACCCCATATGCAATCTTCCGGCAGCAATTTGTGCAATGGCCGGCAAGTTCTTTGGTTCATTCAACTTATTTTCCCCGGCATCTGAAAGAGTTGGATAGATATCCGGGGCATCGGTCTCAAGCACAAGCCTGTCCCTTGACACTGCCGCCATGGATTTAATCACCTTTCTGGCATGGAGCCGGGTCACAGCGCCCGAAAAAGAAATATATAAATTATATTTTTCAAACAAGGGAACCATATCTGCAGACCCGGAATAGGAATGAATCACACCCGGGGTTTTTAAAGGACCAATTTTTTTCAACAAATGAATAAAGGGAGCCCAGGCTTTTCGAATATGAATATTGATAGGCCTTTCAAGCTCTCTTGCAAGACCTATGTGATGGGAAAAAACCTGGATCTGAAGATCCCGATCAGCACTTTGATCCATAAAATCCAGCCCTGTTTCACCAATTCCAGCCCCGGGGTCAATAAGGAAAGTTTCAAGCTCCTGCTGCCAGTTTTCAGACAGATTATCAATAAACCAGGGATGAATACCAAAGCAGGGAATCACAGCGGCATGGGCCGAAGCAAGCCCTGCAGTCCGGTGAAAGTTTTCTTCCATGGTGGCACAAGATACCATATATTGAACACCTACCTTTTTAGCCCTGGCCACAATCTCCGGGACCTCCTTATATATTCTGGCATCATGGAGATGACAATGTGAATCAATAAACAAAATGGTCCTCCCTTATCTTTCCTGCCCCATATTTGCCCTTAAAAATAACTGGAATTATCCCAGCAATGGGTACACAATTTTTCTTTGGGAAGCCCAATGGCCGCCACCAGATCCTCAAGTTTTTGATACCGAAGACTGGTCAGGCCCAAACTTTCACAAATGTGGGCAACCATATCTTGATGCTTTTGAGATCCATCAACTGCATATTCACTTAAATCAATATCTTCGGTTCCCTCCATCTCATAAATGGCTTTACGCCCAGCCAGGTCCAGGGTAGATCTGGAAGTTGAAAAATTCAAAAACTCACAGGGATGAATCAGGCAGGGGCAGGCAATACGCATGTGAACCTCTTTTGCCCCATATTCATACAATATCTGGGTATTGTCCTGGAGCTGGGTTCCCCGGACTACGGAATCATCACAAAAAATTATCCTGCGACCCTGGATAATTTCCCTGATGGGGATAAGCTTCATCCTGGCTACAAGATCCCGCATGGCCTGGTTCTGGGGCATGAAACTTCGAGGCCAGGTAGGAGTATATTTCACATAGGGTCGCATATACGGCAACTTACTTTCATTGGCAAACCCAATGGCATGACCGATACCAGAATCTGGGATACCTGCCACAAGATCTGCATTTTCCACCTCATTGCGGGCCAAAGCAGCCCCGCAATTATACCGAACCTGTTCCGTATTGATACCTTCATAGGAAGAGACAGGATATCCATAGTAAACCCACAAAAAAGAACAAACCTGCATTTTTTCCCCTGGAGCCTGTACCTTCTCCATTCCCCCGGAAGTCATCAAGATGATTTCACCGGGTCCCAGATAATATTCCACCTCAAAACCCAGGTTGGAAAAGGCACTGGATTCAGAACTGGCGGCAAAGGCATTCTCCCGTTTTCCAATGACAATGGGAGTTCTCCCCAACCGGTCCCGGGCAGCAAAAATACCAGAAACTGTCAATACCAGCATGGAACAAGAACCCATGATTTTATCCTGGGCATTTTTAATTCCCTCTTCAAAGGAAGGCGCGTCACAGATCAAGGTGGCCACAAGCTCGGTGGGATTGATATCCCCCTGGCTTGTTTCCGCAAAATGGACATGCCGATCAAGAGCCTCTTTGGCAAGTTCTGCCAGGTTAACGATCTTTCCCACAGTAACCAGGGCAAATGTTCCCAGATGGCTATGGATGATGATGGGTTGGGAATCCATATCTGAGATAATACCAATCCCCATATGACCTGTCAGATTATCAATATCAGCCTCAAATTTGGACCTGAAATAGGCATTTTCCAGACTATGAATCGACCGCTGAAATCCATTTTTTCCCACTGTGGCAAGCCCACCCCGCTTGGTTCCCAAATGGGACAAATAATCGGTTCCATAAAAAAGTTCCTTATTACATGTCTTGGTTGCTGCGCATCCGAAAAAACCACCCATGGTACTTATCTTCCTGTTTTGATAACGTTAATCATACCTAAGTCTTATTCCGGCAAACATAAAATTTAAGATAAATATCTATCATCACGACAATTTATCTAATTTTTCATATCACTACAAGATAATTACACCTAAAAATTAGCATTCGCAAGCATTTGGACCTGTAAAAGCTGATACCAACAAGAGAACCAACAATTTTCCAGGAAAAATTTTTGACTTGATTTTAAATAAATATCTAAAAAGATCGTCCATGGGTTTTAGGTGCTGGATTCTGGCTTGACAGCTTTAAGGCAGGCATATATAGTTTATATATTAAATTCATTTACGATCTGACAATTTGATCCTTCTTAGCCTATTAGCTATTTTGACTATTATCAAAAGGTTTTTCTTTACTTGAGCAGTAAATTACATGGGATATTTGAGTATTTATGATCAAATTAAATACCACCAGTAGCTGCTCCCAGATTCTGCCTGTCCTCGTCCTCACTGTTACCGGATAATCATGGCTGTTTGATGGTATCGCTTTAAATTTTACAGGGGGTCACAATTTGGCTTATCCAAAAAGAATAGAACCATGAAAACAGCAATAACCTTTAAACATTTACTTGCTGGGAGGCGACTATGGCTAAAAAGAAAAAAAGAGCGATCGCATTATCGGGAGGAGGACCGGTTGCAGGAATTGAAATAGGAGCCTTAAAGGCATTTGAAGAAAATAAAATTGATTTTGATATCTATTCGTGTGCCTGTGTCGGTAGCTGGGTAGGTTGTCTGTACAATAGCCTGGCAAAGGATAACGACAAAATCAAGACTCTGGATAAATTTTTCAGGGATCAAATATTCATCCCCGATGATATCTATGAGAGCTTTCCAATAGATTATAAAGTCTTTCGAATAGACTATCTAAACGACTATTATAAATTGGTGGAAAAATTATTTGATTTCAATACCTATAAATACCTTTTTCTTCCCCAGCGAATCTATGAATTTGGATGGAATCTCATGAATAATCCTCCCAAGGGGATGGATGAATATTTCTATCGCATCGGCGAAGGAATGGCCCTGAATCCTTTAGCAAGATTCATGGTTGAACTGCAATATAAAGTCAAAAAAAGCGGAATTGCAGGGCTGATCAGCAGCAATAGTTTTATAGATAAATACATCGATTTTAAGCATTTATTCAAAACGGATAAGATTGTTTATCTCAATGCATACGATCTTTCGAAAAAAGAGTTAAAGATATTCATAAACCGCTATAAGCATAAATTTAATGATATTGATGCAGATGCCCTGATGGCGGGTTCAAGCGTATTACACTATACGGAAAATAAAACCATTGACGGGGAAAAATATAAGTATTGCGAGGGGGCTGTAATTGATACAGTCAATCTTGATGTACTTTTGGATGAACATCAGGATCTTGATGAAATCTGGGTTGTAAAAATTACCGACTACAATGAGGTGACCCCTCCTAAAAATCTTATAGAATCAGCATTGATCGGTGTAATGCTTCCCTTTGACACCATAGCCGATGACGATATCAAACTTTTTACCTACAGATTAAAGGAGTTCAATCAAAAAAATAAAAAAAAGATAAAACTGATCCAGATGGAGATGCAATACAAAAAAGTCAATTATAATTGGAATCATTCCAATCTAGATGAAGGAATAAAAATCGGCTATGAGGGTACATTAAAATCAATAAATAAATACAAAAAAAAATAAAAACCTTTTTCCAAGAGAGGATTATATGAAAATTAGCCTGACAACACTTTTTTTGATCTTCTTAATCTTTTTTTCGGTAATTTTAAGCCATGCCCAGGATGATAATTTTGTTCTAAACGTCGGCTATTTTGATTTTCCAGGTCTTACACATACCGATGAAAATGGAAATCCAGCAGGCTTTGTGAATGAAATCACAATAAAAACCCTGGAAAATACAGATATCAAATATACTATTAATAAATATCCTGCTGCCAGATTGTACAAATATCTATCAAATGGGAAAGTTCATGTTTTTAACGGCCTGAGTTCAATCCCAATAGTAAAGGCATCCAGCTTTTCAAGTAAGATACCCCTGTTCCCATTGGAGATGAGAATCTATCATCGCGGTGATAAAAAACCTATTGTAACAAAAGAAGAACTTGTGAACCATTCTGTTATTCTAATCAGAGGCTTTACTTACAAAGACTGGGGCGCATGGATCAGAAATAAGAAAAATAATATCAATTTTTATGAAACAAACTCACATGAATCTGCATTTGAAATGCTCCAACGAGGACGATCCGAGTATTTATTAAATTATAAATATATTGATCAAAAAGTATTAAACGATATCCAAATACCCGGTTTAATTATCAAACCCTTATTTCGTTGGAATTGTTATTTTAATATTAACAAAAACACCCCAAATGCAAAAAAAATATTAAAAAAGCTCGAGGATAGTTATGAAGAGCTGATAAGGGAAGGCAAACTACAACAATATGATTAATTTACAAAAAAAAAGATGCTTAAAAACGACAAGACCATAACCCAAATATTGATCATCACCCTGGTGGGGGTTACCACCTTGGTAATGACCGTCTTTGGAGTGATTGATTACTATCGTGAGTATAATGCTCGGCTTGATAAACTTCACACCAAGCTTAACAGTATCACAGCTCAATTATCCATTGCTTTAGTAAATCCAATGTGGACTTTCAACATTCCGGATATTTCAAAAATCATAGAAAGTTTTATGAAAGACAAAGAAGTTTATTTTGTTTTCACGGAAGATGAAAAACGATTTATCGGCCGCATTCAAAATGAAAACGGAGATACTTCCCCCCTGCACAGCAAAATATCTTCCAAGGAGCTTTTTTTTTCAGAAACTGATATCATTTTCAACGGGGAAAAAATCGGAGTTTTAGGTGTATGCCTGACAACGGTATTCATGAAACAAGAACTGAAAAGATCCCTTCTCTATCTCCTGACAAGTGTTTTTATTCTTAATCTCTCTCTTATATCCATCACATTCTTCGTCCTTATGAAAACAGTTTTTACCCCCCTGAAAATCATAGAAAATTACGCAATCAAAATGTGTGCTTCTTCCGGAATGGAAGAGAGCCAAATCCAAGGAAAGGGGTTTGCCAAAGAGCTTAAGAATTTGAAAAATTCCATCCAGGATATGATCGGCCAGCTCAAGAACAGGTACCTTGACCTTAAAAAATCTCAAACAGCCTTGAAAGAAGCTGAAAAAAAATATCGCGAAATATTTAATAACGCTGTAGAGGGCATTTTTCAAACTACATTGGACGGGCGTTTAATAACGGCAAACCCTGCCCTGGCAACAATACTTGGTTATAACTCTGCCCAAGATATTTTGAAATCCATTTCCAATGTAGTCGATGACCTCTATGTTAAACCTTCAAAAAGAGATGATTTTTTAAGGATCATCGATACCAAGGGACGGATACAAAATTTTAAAACCAGGGTTTATCGAAAGGATAAAAGTATCATCTCTGTTTCCATTACAGCCCATTCCGTTTTTGATGACAATCAAAAACTATTATACTACGAAGGAGTACTGGAAAATATTACACAGAAAAGAAAGGCCGAAGAACTAAAAATTGCCAAAGAAGCTGCTGAAGCATCCACCCGGGCCAAAAATGTTTTTCTGGCCAGCATGAGCCATGAGATTCGTACTCCGATGAACGCCATCCTAGGGCTGAGTGATCTGGCCTTAAAAACGAATTTAACAACTCAACAGCAAGATTATATAGAAAAAATAGGAATGTCCGCCCATGATCTCCTTGGAATCATCAACGATATACTCGATTTTTCCAAAATAGAGGCAGGCGAACTAAATATAGATCATGTTGATTTTCTGTTGGATGATATTTGGGAAAACTTGTCTGATCTTTTTACCGAAAAAAGTAAAATAAAGGGTTTGAAACTGCTCTTTGCCATTGAAGAGAATATCCCCCCTGCCCTGATAGGAGATCCACTCAGGGTTAAGCAAATTCTCATCAATTTAATAGGCAATGCCCTCAAGTTCACCCAAAAAGGAAAGATCATTGTTCGGGTAAGCCTGGTGGAAAAAACCCATGACCGTGTCATACTGCAGTTCTCAGTAAAAGACACAGGTATAGGCATAGACCAGGAAAAGCTTACAACAATATTTGCACCCTTTACCCAGGTTGAGCCCTTTATTACCCGGAAATACAGCGGCACAGGCCTTGGCTTGAGTATCTGCAAACAATTGATAAATATGATGGATGGTAAAATCTGGGCAAAAAGCAAGCGAGGCCATGGAAGTTGCTTTAACTTTACTACAAACTTTGGTCTCCAGCCCGAAGGGCAGGAACCGGAATTTATTAGATCTAAAAAAAATCACAACAAAATTATTAATATGGGAGATTTCAAAGGAATTAGAATCCTTCTTGTTGAAGATAATTCGATCAACAGACAGGTTGCAGTGGAAATTCTTGAGAGCCGGGGAATAATTGTAACCAACGCCGAAAATGGCATGGAAGCAATCAATATATTTTCATCCAGGGGGAATAATGATCTATTAAAGTTTGATGCCGTAATCATGGATGTGCAAATGCCTGGAATGAACGGGTTTGAAGCAACAAGACAAATAAGGCAAATTGAATTAAAAAATTTAAAAAATCAAAAATCAAATAAAAAAACCAGAATCCCCATCATCACCATGACAGCCCATGCAATGATAGGGGACCGGGAAAAATGTATCAGCTCAGGAATGGATGATTATATAGCAAAACCAATCGACCAGGACCGGCTTTTTAAAATATTAAAAAAATGGATCCCCTTGGGAGCAGATAGACCCCATGCAGCAAAAAAAGAAGATGGGTCCATTGAAAAAACAAAAGAAAATGAAAACGATCCTTGTCAGTCCGATTGTTTAGAGGCCAAAGCTTTGCCGGAAATAAATTTTTCAAAGGGGCTCAAAAGGCTTCAAGGAAACAAAAAACTATATTTAAAACTTCTGCATGAATTTGTCCAAAATCATGCAGATGATATTAAAAAGATCAAACAAGCGGTTGAAAAAAAAGATATTGAACTTGCACAAAGACAGCTTCATACCTTCAAGGGTGTGGTCAAAAGTATTGCAGCAGATCATTTAGCTCAGATTACACAAAATCTGGAAGAAATGATAAAGCAGAACAAGACATTAAAAACCTCTTTTCTTGATGATGCACAAAAAATAGTTACCAGGATTGCCGACTCGATAAACTCACTGCCTCAACCCCTACAAAAGCCACAAAAAGAATATCATATGGGAAATTCATCCCTTGATATAAAAAAAATCACTCCCGGGATCATAGAGATGTATCAATTACTGGGACAAAATAGAATTGATGCAGATAAATACCTGGGCAGCCTGAAAGAGTTTTTAACCAATTCAGGTTTTGAAGCGGATGCCCGGAAACTTGATATTTCCTTAAGTCAGTTTAATTTTAAGGAAACAAGAACTGTCATGGAAAAGATTGCCCGACAGTTAAATATTTCCTTGGAAAGGAGGGACATATAATGAATAATCTTGCTACCCAAAATATCCTTGTTGTCGATGACACACCAATTGCCATATCGGAACTTGTTGACACCCTAAGAGACGACTACAGTCTCAGCATTGCCACAGATGGAATAGAAGCCTTGGAGTGTGTGAAACAAGAGACACTACCGGATCTTATCCTTCTGGATATAATGATGCCCGGCATAAATGGATATGAAGTATTGAGACGACTCAAAAAGAACAAACAAACCAAGGATATTCCAGTGGTTTTCATCACTGTAATGGACGAGGTGGAAAGTGAAACAAAAGGACTTGGACTCGGGGCGGTTGACTACATCATAAAACCATTTTCCCTGTCTATTGTTAAGGCAAGAATAGACACTCATTTAAAATTAAAGCGCTATCAGGATAAGCTTGAAGAGTTGGTAAAGCTCCGGACCATTGAATTGACTGCAACAAATAAAAAGCTAAAACAAAAAATTCATGACTATGAACAGGCTGAAAAAACGGCTCAAACATCGGAAGCAAAATATCAAGATCTATATAACAATGCTCCAGATATGTATATCTCCGTCGAAACTAAAACCGGAAAAATTATTAAGTGTAACCAGAGAACAATCTTAAACCTTGGCTATAAAGAAGAAGAGCTCATCGGCAGGACTATCTTTGATTTTTTAACTCCGAAAAGTACCGAATCTGCGAGAAAGAAAATATCTCTCATGACTATAAAAAATGGAATAATAAATGGAGAAGAATTAGAGGTACAGCACAAAAATGGAACTACCATAGACGTATCCATGAACGCAAGAGCTGTGCATGACGAAAAGGGTAATATATCATTTATCATTTCAAGCTGGCGCGATATATCAGAAAAAAAAAGATTGGAATCCCAACTCCATCAAACCCAAAGATTGGAGACAATAGGAGCTATTGCAGGCGGAATAGCCCATGATTTTAACAATATACTCTCCATAATAATAGGTTTTACTGAGCTTGCCATCAACGACACCAAAACCAGCGACTCCCTGAAAGAGGACCTCCGGGAAGTTTTAACTGCTGGGGGACGAGGAAAAGATCTTGTACAACAGATACTTACATTCAGTCGGCAGACCGATAAAAAATTTAAACCCGTCAAGGTAAAGATAATAATTGAAGAAGTTATCAATTTTTTAAAATCCTCCCTCCCTGGTAAAATTGAAATCAAGACCGATATCAGGAGCAATTCCCTTATATCTGGTGATCCAAGCCAGATTCACCAGATACTGATGAACCTGTGCACAAATGCAGAACATGCAATGCAAAAAAAGGGCGGCATATTAAAGGTGGAACTCAATGATGTTCATTTTGATACTGCACAAAGTTTATTTATAAATCTTAAACCGGGGCAGTATTTGAACCTGACAATCAGCGACCAGGGACATGGTATGCCTCCTGAAACCCTGGCAAAACTCTATGATCCATTTTTTACAACCAAAAAAAAGGAAGAAGGAACCGGCCTTGGGATGTCGGTTGTTCACGGTATTATAAAAAATCACCAGGGAGCAATAAAGGTTGAAAGCCAGCTGAAAAAAGGATCAACCTTTAATATATATCTTCCCATCATTAAAAAGCAAAAATCAGGGGAAGTTGAAATTAAATCATCCACTCCGGTTGGTACCGAACGTATTCTTCTTATTGATGATGACCCGGATCTTGTAAGAATGAATAAACGCATACTTGAACCCCTGGGATATAAGATTGAAACAAGAGTCAGCAGCATCGAAGCCCTGGAACTTTTCAGGACCGATCCAAATCGATTCGACCTTATTATCACTGATATGGCAATGCCGAATATGACAGGCGAAGAACTTGCACAAAAACTTTTGTTGATAAGAGCTGATATACCAATCATTATCTGCACCGGATTCAGTGATAATATGAATAAAGAGAAAGCAAGAAATATGGGCTTTAAGGCATTTTTACACAAACCGATATTAAAACAAAAACTTGCCGAAACCATAAGAAAAGTAATGGATTAAATAACAACATCACAGGACACAATTTTACGCACCACTCGTTTTTACTGACCTTTCAGATGCCCATATACAAAATAATCACACCGGAACTTGTTCTGACCTGTCATCCGCCAGGGGTCCATCCGCTTTTGCCAAAGGTTTTTTAACAATGAACAACAACCCGGCACTGATTAAAGTACCAGCTGCTATGGCAAAAATATAATTCAACAAATGGGTGACAGCATTTGGAATGAATAAAACAAAGACCCCTCCGTGGGGTACAAGCAGATTTACATCAAATACCATTGATAATGCTCCTGTAACGGCAGATCCAACCATAATACAGGGAATCACCCTAAAAGGATCACGGGCAGCATAGGGAATAGCTCCCTCGGTGATAAAAGATATTCCTAATACATAAGCTGCCTTACCGGCCTCACGTTCATCAATCGTAAAACGACTTTTAAAAAGTGTTGCAGCCAGGGCCAAACCCAGGGGAGGAACCATTCCGGCAGCCATAACCGCCGCCATTGGCATATAGATTTTACTGGCCAGCAAACCAACGGAAAAAGTATATGCAGCCTTATTTACAGGCCCACCCATATCAAAAGCCATCATGGCACCCAGAATAAGCCCCAATATCAATGCACTGCCCTGCTGTAGTCCAATCAGCCAGGTTTCAAGACTGTTCAGAGCTATTTTCACAGGAGGACCGACAATATAAATCATGAGCAGACCAACAACCAGAGTTGAAAGGACCGGTAAGATTAATACAGGCTTTAAACCTTGGAGGTTATCCGGTAAATTAATTTTATTGTTAAGAAACCGGGTCAGATAGCCTGCAATAAAACCTGCCAGAATACCCCCTAAAAACCCAGATCCAACAGTCATGGCCAGCATCCCGCCGACAAGCCCCGGGGTAATACCGGGCCGGTCGGCAATGGAGTAAGCAATAAAGCCTGCTAACACCGGAACATACAAGGTGAATGCCGTTGCTCCGCCAATCTGCATCAAAGCCCATCCCAAACTACCTTTTGCATCTCCGGCGTAAATTCCTCCAAAAGCAAATGCAAGGGCAATTAATATCCCCCCGGCGATAACCATGGGCAGCATATACGAAACACCGGTCATAAGGTGCTTGTATGGACCTGTACGTGTTGTTGAATGCTCTTTTTTAAATTGCTTTATTTTGCCCTTATAATCGATCTTCCGGGGAGATGATTGAGCCAGAGCAGCCTGGATAAGAGTAACTGCGTTGTGAAGCGCTTCTTTGGTTGAAGTTTCATAAACACGCTTACCTGCAAAGCGGCGAGTATCCACATGGGCATCGGCAGCAATGATAACTGCATCAGCGTCCTCTATTTCTTCACAAGTAAGAATATTTTTTGCCCCTACCGACCCTTGGGTTTCAACCTTGATTTCATACCCAAGTGTTTTAGCAGCCTTTCGCAAAGCCTCAGCTGCCATAAAAGTATGTGCGATTCCGGTGGGACAAGAAGTTACCCCCACCAGCCGTTTGACAACTGGAGGCAGGGTTTGTACAGGTGCTGTCTGTTCTTCTGTGTTGGGGGAGGTCTTTTCCATCTCGGCCAATGCCTCTTCAATAATGGATTGGGTTTTACCAATTGCAGCACTGGTGGAAACTGCAACCATGGGTTTTCCTGCAAAACGTTTCACATTTACAAAGATATCTGAACTTATGATAACCGTGTCTGCTGCAGCGATATCCGCATCGGTCAATGGGTTTTGTACCCCTTCAGCCCCCTGGGTTTCAATTTTAATTTCATGCCCCATAACCAAAGCCGTTTTTTTCAAGGCCTCGGTTGCCATGATCGTATGAGCTATCCCGGTAGGACACCCGGTAACTGCAATAATATTCGCCATTCTATCCTCCTTTATTTACCCTCTTATTACATCGAGTTCTACTTTAAGCCTGATCGAATCCAAATCTGTCCGGGACGGTATCCCCGCACCGATATTTGAAACAGCAACCACAGAAAAGGCCGTGGCCAGCCGGGCACATTCCCCGAGAGATTTATGTTCAATTTTACCTGCGACCATACCACTGAGCATGGCATCCCCTGCTCCCACAGTACTTTCAACCACAACTTCAGGAGGTTTTGCATGGATGACAACATCATTTTCAAGAAAAAGAGCTCCCTCTTTTCCCATGGAAACAACCACGGTTTGAATGCCCCGGTTCAGCAACTGCCTGGCTGCCCCGATAGCTTCTTCCCGGCTATTTAGAGTATGACCGCAAAACTCCTGCAACTCCTCAATATTGGGTTTGACCATTGAAGGAATGGCATTTATGGCCTGTCGAAATCCTTCACCGGTACTATCCAGGGCAACTTGCCCTCCTTTCTCCTTGATTTTACAGATCAACTCCCGATAAATTTTAACCGAGGTGCCGGAAGGGATGCTGCCGGCTATTACAAACCAAACATGCTTTGAATTCAAACCGTCTATCACCCTGAACAACTCTTGTACATGCCTAGGACCCGGTACCTGCCCGGGAAAATTAATATCAGTAGTTTCCTGTTGGATTTTATCGATGATTTTAATGCCGGTACGAGTATCACCGTCGATGCGAAGGAATCGATCCTGAATCCTTTTTAGCTCAAACAGATGCTCAAACAGATCAGAATTTTTTTCCCCTATAAATCCGGTCACAGTCACTTGGAAACCATAATCGGAAAGACAGGCGGCTACATTGACCCCCTTGCCCCCTGCATCATTGCGTACCGTCTGTACCCGATTAACCATTCCAGCCGTAAAATTATCTATGGCTATGGTCTGATCGATGGCAGGATTAAGAGTAATAGTAACGATTTTAGTATCTGATAACATTTATAACCCTCCAGCTAAATTCAAGTAAGACGCCTGACTTCAGCGGCGTTACGACATGCCAATGCCCGCCGGGCCAAGTTTTTTGCATCGGACAATGACAAAATGCGTAACTGGGCCTTAATGGCTGCAACACTGGGTATACTCACACTCAACTTTTTGACTCCCAAACCAATTAAAATCCTAGCTCCTTTTGGATCAGCAGCCACTCCACCACACACACTTACGCGGATTCCAGCTGATTTCGCCGCCAAAACGGTACGATCAATCATGCGAAGAACCGCAGGATGCAATGCATCAGCCTGTTTAGCCAACAAAGGATGCAATCTATCCATGGCAAGGGTGTATTGGGTTAAATCATTGGTACCGATGGAAAAGAAATCCACCTCTTTTGCCAACTCCTCTGCCAGGACAACAGCCGAAGGGACCTCAATCATAACACCGAAGGGTATCTTTGGAGCCCCTAATTTCCGGCGTACCTGATCAGCTATATCCTTGGCTGCACTAAGATCTTCCAGGGTGGAAATCATGGGAAACATGATTTCCACAGGCCCATGTTGAGCCGCACGATAAATGGCCCTGAGCTGGGGCAGGAAAAGTTCAGTTTTTGCCAAACACATACGAATACCACGCATTCCCATAAAGGAAGTATCTTCCGGTGGTAAATTTAAATAGGGAAGGTTTTTATCTCCTCCGATATCCAGGGTACGAATAATAAGGGGCAACCCTCCCAAGGCTTTTATCATTTGACTATAGGCCTGGTATTGTTCCTCTTGTGTTGGAGGTTCTGGCCGATCCAGAAAAAGAAATTCCGTTCGCACAAGCCCTACCCCCTCTGCTCCTCCATTGACTGCCTGTTCAGCTTCTGCAGCACTTGCGATATTGGCCGCTATCTCCACACGATGATTATCTGTTGTTATTGCCGGCTCGAAACGAGTTTTATTTTCACTATTGCGCTGATCATTCAGAATGATTTGAATATTTTGAGCGGCCTTAATATCTGTTTTGTGGGGGTTGATATAAAGATTTGCGTTTGTACCATCCAAAATAACCTGTGCACCGTCTTGGCAATTAAGAACTGCAGGACCTGCTCCCACGATGGCCGGAATTCCCAGGGAACGGGCAATAATTGCTGTGTGTGAAGTTGGTCCCCCCGCGGCAGTGCAAAAACCCAGAATTTTACCCGGATCTAAACTGGCAGTATCCGATGGAGTCAAATCTTCAGCCACTAAAATTACCGGTTGTTGAGGCATGAAAGGATCATCATCAACCACCTGGGCCAAATGACGCAACACCCTGTTGCCTACATCCTCTAAATCTACCGCTCGCGCAGCCAAAACCGAATTATTCAATCCGGCCATCTCCCGGACCCGCTCTTTGATTACTCTCTGCCAAGACCAGCCGGCACTATGCCCCTTTTGTATGTGATAAATTGTGTCATCAATCATCTGGGCGTCGTTAAGAAACTCAATATGTGCCTTGAAAATAGCAGCATTAGCCACTCCAGACCGGACTTTTACCTCCTGGTATATCTGTTCAAGCTCACTTTGAGCAGTAACGATGGCTTGATGCAGACGTTTTTCTTCCACAACTGGGTCCTTTGCCGTGGATTCCAATAGAATTTTGCTTTGTTTAAAATGATACAATAGACCCAGGGCCAGACCCGATGAGGCACTCAACCCCTGAATGGTATAAACAGGTTCTGACGGTGTCCAGCCATGAACTATTTCTTCCGAAATATTTTCTTCTGCTTCCCCGGTTTTTTCCTCAAGACCGGATAAAATCGCGGCTTCAAGAATAGTTAATGCCTTATCCTCATCTTCTCCCCGGGCCATAATACGCAGATCGGCATTTTCACCGGCACCAAGTTTTAACAGTGAAATAAGGCTCTTGCCGTCGGCAACCTTATTTCCACAACGAACATGAATAAAAGCTTTGAACTGTTTAGCCAGCTCCACAAATACCGTGGCGGGACGAGCATGCAAACCGTGTGCTCCATCCACTTTAACATCAACAAATTTTTCATAATCCTCTAAAACCCTATCCCTGACAACCGCCTGAGAACTATTTTTCTGCCCGGTTAAACACGAAATAATATCTTCAATATTTTGTGTGGTTGAAAGTTGTTGAACAAGTTTTTTATCGTCGAGTATATGGGTAAGATTTTTCAATATCTCGATATGTTCATCGGAACGGGCCGCAATCCCGACTACCAGATAAACCATTTCTCCAGGATTCCATTCCACACCCGAAGGAATTTGCATTATTGTAATGCCGGTATCCAGAATAAACTTTCGATCTTTTGACAACCCATGGGGTATGGCAATGCCATTACCTAAAAATGTATTTGCCTGCTTTTCCCTATTAAGCATGCTTTCGATATAAGCAGGCTTTATATTGCCGCAATTTACCAGGGCTTCACCCGCCTTGCGCACAGCCTCAATCTTGCTGTCCACCCGAACATTCAGTTTAACATGACCAGCTTCCAGTTTCATCTTAATTGGTCTCCTTTCCGATTTTTGCAAAAAACCATCGGTGCCAATAATTTTTGTAATCGTTTACATACATTTGTAAACGATTACAAAAACCATGTCAACAAAAAAAGAATGGATGGTTTTAACTCCAACCAGCAATTAAAATATCCTTTTACAATAAGAGATTTTATAATATTTTTTAGCTTTAAACATCAGAATACACTATTTGGATACAAATTTATCCATCCCGGATTAAAAAAAATATTTTCACCTTCCATCCCATGGGTGTAAAAATACTGCCCGGCGATGGATTTTAAGGAAAATCACTATCCTTGACACGTTTTATGGTAACGTTTACAATATTGTCTATTATTATGTTTTTAATACCTGATTGTTAAAAGGAATTACAAAAAAAAATGGTGAGTATCAAAGATGTTGCCAGGGTTGCCGGTGTATCAACTGCAACGGTCTCCCGGGTGTTAAGTAACAAACCCCACGTACGAGAGCAAGTACGCAACCATGTACTTTGCGTCATCAAAGAAATGGGCTACCGGCCTAATCACCTTGCACGAAGTCTGCGCACCCAAAAAGCAAATATCCTGGGCTTGATAGTCTCCGATATTCAAAACCCTTTCTTTTCCCAGGTCAGCCGTGCAGTTGAAGATACAGCAAGTCAAAAAGGCATGAGCATCTTTCTTTGTAACACCGATGAAGATCCAGAGAAAGAAGATAGATACTTAAAAGTAATGCGCGATGAACGGGTCTCCGGCATTATTTTTTCCCCGACACAAAAATTGAGCAATAATTTTATTGATATTAAAAACTATGGGCTGCCCATGGTCATCATAGATCGCAGGGTCAAGGCAGTGGAAATAGACAGTATTCAAGTTGATAATATTAAAGCTGCTAAAATGGCCGTAAAACATTTGATCAATCATGGCTGCAAACGCATAGCAGCCTTATTCGGTACCGGCAGTACCACGGGAAAAGACAGACATGAAGGCTATATTAAAGCCCTTGAAGAACATGATCTTCAACCAAAAACTGAGCTCGTAAAATTTGTCGAAGCAAAAAAAGCTGAGGGTTATAAGGCCGTAAAAAAACTATTAAATTTACCCAAACCGCCGGATGCCATATTCACCAGCAACGGACTGCTGTCTGCCGGTGCTTTCGAGGCCCTGGGACAGAGCTCAATAAAAATACCCGAAGAAATTGCCTTAATCACCTTTGATGAAACTCCTTGGTCAACCTTGGTTAATCCACCCCTTACAGTGATTGCACAACCCACCTATGATATCGGAAAAAAAGCTGTCCAATTACTTGTCAAGCGGATTCAAGATCCAACTTGTCCCTTTCAGCAAATCACCTTAAAGAGCAAATTGGTGGTGCGTCAATCCTGCGGCTGTATAACCTAGCAAATAGCAATTTAAGGCACAAAAAAAACGTAAATCTTCCGGCAACGCCGGAAGATTTACGCAATAGACCAGATGTATCTATACTAAAATAATTTCTATTTTTTGTATTTTTTAGAAATTTTATCAAAAGTTCCATCGGCGATCAGTTCATTGTACGCCGTCTGCAACTTATTAATGACATCGTCCGATACACCTTTATTAAAGGCATAACACAGATGGGATTCATCCAAGACATAAACACTTTCAAATCTATCCGGATCAATACCCATTTTATTAGCATACACGGTTACATTACTCATACTGGATATATATAGATCTATTCTTCCACCATTTAATTTTTTTATATTAACTTCATAACTCGATACTCGATCCAGTTTATCCTTGGGTACCCCGGCAGTAATAACAAGCTGATCGCCTACATCATCGCGAACAGTACCAATTTTATAATTTAATAACTCCTTATTGGAAGTGATCTTAATATTTCTGGATTTCAAGGCAATCGCTTCTGTTATAAGGGTATTTATGGGACATACCCACTTGAAAAGCCCTTCCCTTTCCTTGGTTCTGGTGGTTGAAAAAAGAACAGCATTGGGCTTTTCCAGAACATTTTTATATCCCCTGGCCCAGGAACCCAGTTTAATATCTTTCAAAGATTGACTTGAACCGACTTTTTTAAGCAGTTCAACCATCATATCGACAGCAATTCCCTGTACCTTGCCATCTTTTTTAAAATTATATGGAGCATATTCTTCAGTTGCAATTAAAAGTTTAGGAAAACCAGTCGCGAATACAACACTCGAAGAAATTAACACAATAAAGATTACCAACAGACTCTTTAATCTCATGATAGGACCTCCATAAAAAGAATTTAAAAAAAGATTTGATTCTTCACGCCAACCATACGTCATCAAAAAGAAGTTAAAAAAGATTTGATCATTCACGATATCAAAAGAATTAACTATTTACAACTAAATCCCCAAAAAAAGTACAAAAAAACCCAGACCGGCATCACAAATTTTAAACCTAGGATTTGTCCTCCGCCGGAAAATTATCCATGGCATCACTCCACTGAATCATCTTAAATTAAAAACATTATGGAAAAGTCTTACTCATTTTTGTCTTGTAAAAAATGGAGGGTTCGCTATAGTAAAAGATATGAAAATGATCTTAATCAGCAAATCAAACAATCCCCTGTTAAGGGGGCTGCTGATTTTTATTGCCCTTGGGCTGTTTTTCACAACAGATGTCTCCTCTGAACTTTCCAATACCCATATAATTCAGGCGGTCATGTGTGAATCCATTAAAAATCATCGTCCCATTAATCCGGCGGTGGTCTTTTCAATTTCCCTGGGAGAGATTTATTGTTTTTCAAATTTTGATCCGGTTATTAAAACAAGCTATATTTCCCACAAATGGTATAAAAAAGATAAATTGATTTTCACCATACAACTGCCGTTGTACCCTCCGAAATGGTCAACTTTCAGCAGAATACAATTCCGGGATGCAGACAAGGGACCCTGGCGGGTCGAAATACGCAAAGCCGACAATACCCTATTAAAAACCTTAAGATTCAGTATGGTTGATTAACTGTGGAAAATTTTTTATACTTATTCTCCGGATTTCGCTGGCAAGATGCATTGGATATCTTGTTAAATAGTTATATTTTGTTTCGGCTTTATGTACTTTTCAGAGGCACCAATGTCATCCGGGCGTTATTGGTCATTTGTGGCCTATGGGCAATTCAACAGGCTGCGGTCTCCATGGGTCTTATCATAACAAACTGGGCAATGCAGGGTGTGATTACAGTTGCCGCTCTGATTGTAATTATTGTTTTTAGAAATGAAATTTCCACCGTTCTCCAGACAAAAACCCTGAAATCATTTTTATGGAAAATACCCAGGCACCAGTTTAACACACCCTTGAATATAATTATTGAAAGTGTTTTTGAACTGGCTAGAAAAAAAATCGGAGCTTTAATTGTTCTACCCTTAAAACAGGGCCTGGACAGCGTTGCCCAGGGAGGAATCCCCATACGAGGCAAGCTGTCACAAGAAATGCTTGTAAGCATTTTCTGGCCCGGAAATCCCTTACACGACGGCGCCACGATCATACAGGGAGAAAGAATCACCAAAGCAGGCGTAATACTCCCCCTGTCTAAAAGAGAGGATCTGCCCTCTTTTTTTGGAACTCGCCACAGGGCGGCATCAGGATTAGCAGAACTCACAGATGCCATGGTGATTGTTGTTTCAGAAGAACGGGGAGAAATCTCTTTGTTTCAAGGCAATCAAACCCATACCATCCATAATCGATTGGCCCTTGGAAAATTACTCCAGGAACATACAGGGGATGATTCAACCCCAAAAGGAGTTCGGCGCCAGAAAATAGAACTATTTGCAATTGGATTGATCTGTCTGCTATGTTTCACAGGGATATGGCTCAGGTTTTCAAATGGATTAGAAACCCTGGCAACACAAGAAGTTCCAGTGGAGTTTATCAACCCGGATCAAAACATGGAAATCACATCCTCTTCCGCTTACAATGTAAACCTGCTGGTCAGCGGAGCAAAACCGCTGATCAATGCCATCAAACCGGAACAGCTCAATATAAAATTAGACCTGTCACATTCTGTGGTCGGTATTAATAAATTTTATATCACCAGGAACAATATACTACTTCCCCCGGGAATCCGACTCAAAAAAATCCAGCCGGCCGAAATTGAAATATCCATGGATGCCTTAATTGAAAAAAAACTTCCCATCCAACCCAATTGGATAGGAAATTTACCAAAAGATCTAATTATGAAAAAGGCCATATCAATCCCGGCAACCGTCCAAGTCACCGGCGGGAGCCTGTCACTAAAAGATATTTCCACCATTTTTACCAAACCAATATCTTTAGACAAAATCACAAAATCGGGAACTATCGACGTTGTTTTGATTCTAAAGCCCGCATCACTTAAACTGCAAACAAAAAATACAGTCCAAATTAAATATATTATCTCAAAGAAATCTTCTTAGTTTTAAATCCCGTTGTTCTAAACCCATTACCAACGACGATCTCACAAATTTGCCTGACCCGGTCACAGGCCAGGGAAAAATCCCATCGGGCCTTATCACGCTCTCCTACAAAATTGGAAGCTGCCCGAATTTCAATTATGGGCACCTGATATAAAGCTGCCACATGAAAGGCTGCGGCTCCTTCCATGGCTTCCATGACAGAAGAAAAACGTTTATAAATTTTTTGGGCATGATCCCAGGAGGCGGTGATGGAGGATACAGTAATAAAATTACCCCGGGCAACTGAATCGGAAAACTCCCGAATGAGAACTCCATGGTAAATATCTAAAAGTTGCGGATCAGCGGGATAGATCCCCCGGCGGGTTAAGGGGTGATTTTCAATGAGATCAAATGGTAGACAGGAATCAAGGTGGGTATCGCAGCCCACACCGGTATGGATATACTGCTCCTGGTCAGCAATGCCAATATCACCAATACCGACCCCTCCCCCGATGTAACCGGCACCAGATCCAAAAGACCCAGCAATTCCGGTGTTTAAAATAAGCTTTGGACGTACATGCTCCAGATAGACGGTCAACCCATGGGCGGTATTAAAAACCCCGGGACCTGAAATCATACAATCAAAGGGGGTATGATTTAAGATTCCCGAATACAAAGTTAACCCCGACGGGGTTTTTCGCTTGACCAGGCCGGTACATCGATCCAAAAAACCGGCCATCTCAAATTGGGTAGCACAAAGAATTAACCCCTTTGACATGGTCTATACAGCTTGAAGCAATTGATGAATAGCATTAAGAGCCATATGGTATCCCTGGGGGCCAAATCCTAAAATCTGGCCCATGACAATATCAGCCAGCATTGATTTATGACGGAAAGGCTCCCGCTTGTGGATATTGGACAAATGAACTTCCACAATGGGACAGGAAAATAAAAGCAATCCATCCCGCAGAGCAACAGAAGTATGAGTCAAGGCCCCGGGATTAATAATAATACCGGCAGGATTTTCTTCAAAAATTTCATGGAGTTTATCAAGAATTATCCCTTCGTGATTGGACTGGAAAAAACTCAACTCCAGACCACAACCCTTTGCTGCAACATCAAGTTGCTGATTGATCTCATCCAGACTGGCAATTCCATATACCCCGGGTTCTCGTTTACCCAACATATTCAAATTTGGACCATTTATCACATGGACCCTTGGTTTTACATTTTTCATTTCAACACCCACCCCTTGGCTTTATCTTTTTCATTTCAATACCCATCCCATGGCTTTACATTTTTCA
This sequence comes from Desulfobacteraceae bacterium, assembly GCA_024226935.1. Taxonomy (GTDB): domain Bacteria; phylum Desulfobacterota; class Desulfobacteria; order Desulfobacterales; family Desulfobacteraceae; genus NBML01. The sequence continues at coordinate 36,082 of JAAELK010000242.1, read as the reverse complement.
TTTCAGCCTCCACCCCATGGTTTTTATCTTGGTATCCGGTTTTTTGTCCTGGATAAAATAGTTACTAACATTCCGGTTATCAACGGGAAAAACCATAAGTTTCAATATTTTTCCCGTTGATACTTTTTTGGAAATTAACTTAATTGAGCCGCCTTCATACCCAATTCGAAGGCATGGAGGTTCTTTTCAAGAAAGGCCGGTTTGGTCCTTCTACGTATGGCCTCAATCACATTTTCCTTACTGAATCCCAGAACTCCGGTCTGTATCAAGGCACCCAGCAGAACGATATTAACACTCATGGGGCTGCCGGCTTCCTTGGCAAGTTTCATGGCATCAAGGGACACAAGACCTGCGGTTTTTGCCCTAAGCAGCTCCTTGACATTCTCCACATCCGGGTAGATGCCGCGTCCGATGGCAACAGTAAAAGGCATCAAGGTTGCGGTGTTGGTAATCACCATGGTTTTTTTGTTACACCGATTAATGGCTCTCAATGTCTCGGCGGGTTCAAAGCCCAATAAAATATCAGCTTCCCCATCGGAAATTATAGAGCTTTTAGCATCACCAAATACAATGGCAGATTCCACCACTCCACCCCGCTGGGCCATACCATGGATCTCACTCATTCGTACAGGCACCCCTGAAATCAAAGCAGCCTCTCCCAACACCTTGGAGGCTAGAAGATTGCCTTGTCCGCCAACGGCTACAATTATAAGCCTGATTGTTTCCATATCTTTTTGATATCCTTGTCTTAGAATTATTTTTTCAAAGGCCTGATGGCATTTTCAGGACAAATCTGGGCGCATACAGCACATCCCACACAGGTATCGGCATCAATATTCACCCGGCCGTCTTCAACATAAAAGGAAGGACAAGCGATGGTATTAATACAATCTTTATGATCTGTACATTGATCCGATACCATAAAAGCCTTTGGCTTAAGCAACTTCAAACCCTTGGCATAGAGGGCACAAGGCTCCTGGGAAATAACCACGGACACCCCTTTAAATTCCAGGGCCTGTTTAATAATATCGATACTCTTTTTCACCTTAAAGGGTTTGACGACAGATACATGTTCCACCCCCAGAGCCCGGACTATCTTTTCAATATTAATCCGGCCATGGGTGTCAAAACCATGGCGCATCATATCCACACCGGGATGCGGCTGGTGGCCGGTCATGGCCGTAATATCATTTTCAAGAATGACCAAAGTAAAATTATGGTTATTGAAAACCGCATTTACAAGACCCGTAATACCGGAATGGAAAAAAGTGGAGTCCCCGATAAACGAGACCACTTTCTGATCTGTTGCCTTACTGAACCCACAGGAACTGCTGACCGAAGATCCCATGCATATGACAAAATCACCCATGCTCAAGGGGGGCAAAAAACCCAGGGTATAACAACCGATATCAGTTGGACAAATAATATCCATGTCCATCTCTTTGGCAGCCTTCTTTACTTCGTAAAAAGTGGCTCTATGGGAACAGCCCGAACAAAGATTTGGAGGCCGGATAGGTATTTCTGGAATATCAGTAATATCCATTTTAGGAGCCGGGGTATATTCTATATCAAAATAATTGGCTATCTTTTCACGAACCATGGCTGGATCATACTCAAAAAGACGTGAAAAAAGCTCCTTGGATTTACCATTGATGGGAATCACGATCCCTTCTTCCTGGGCAAAGGCCTTGACAGCTTCTTCCATGAAAGGTTCACCCTCTTCAATGACCAATACCTTATCGCAACCCTTTAAAAAAGCTTTAATCATTTTTCCAGGCAAAGGATTGGAAAAACCCATTCTAAGAACACTGGTTTTATCTTCAATACCCAGATCCTTTATCCCATCCTCCACATAGTGAAAACTCACCCCATTGGTGATAATACCAAATTTTCCACTGCCCTGGACAAAATTAAACCCGGAAGATTCAGCCAATTGACCAGCTTTTTCCAACTTTTCCAAAAGCTTGACATGAAGTCCCCTTGAAACTGTCGGAACCGTGACACACCGATGGGGGTCCCGAATAAAGCGCCCCTGGATATCAGGTTTTTTGATGTCACCAAAAGTTACGAAGGCATTGGAATGATTGATTCGTGTAGTTGTTCTCAGCAATACGGGCTGCCCAAGAGATTCTGACAACTCAAAGGCATCTTTCATCATCTCTTTTACTTCTGCAACCGAAGAAGGCTCCAGCATGGGAAAACCGCCAAACTTGGCATAATATCTATTATCCTGTTCATTCTGGCTGGAAAACATGGCCGGATCATCTGCAGTTAAAATCACCATTCCGGCGGTAACACCCACATAGGCCAGGGTCATCAGGGGATCTGCCGCCACATTCAAACCCACATGCTTCATCATACAAAAGGTCCTAAGACCAGAATTTGCTGCTGCCGCCGCAACTTCCAGGGCAACCTTTTCATTGGTGCTGTACTCAAAATAGAGATCAGATTCTTGAGACATCTGGAAGAGATTTAAAGATATTTCAGAAGAGGGAGTCCCAGGATAGGTAGTGGCAAATGCCACGCCTGCTTCAACTGCACCCCTTGCAATAGCTTCATTTCCCAGGAGCATTATTTTATCCCCTGGACTGTCATTTAAAAGTTTATGCATTTATCCTCCTTGATTTAATGCAATTTAAAATAAATTAAGCGTATAATTTTTGCGCATCTTTGAGGGAGGATGCATACCCTTTAAACCCATCCACATCTTCACAGGAATTAATGGAACTTGAAGCAAAAAATCCTTCCACCATGGTTTTTTCTCCATGGCGTATCAACCCCATGAACAGTACAGAGACAAGACTGATATCGTCTTTCCCTATTTCAACCGCAAAGGCAGGAGGAGTTTTTGTCTTATAAACCGCATACAAATTATTTTGAACGGGCATAAGTTGAATAATTTCCGGGTGGTGATGATGGGAATGTTCATTACAATTATTACACATAAGCGTTAGCCTTTATTTTATTTTATAGTTAGCATCAGGCGTTAGCCTTTGCGGGCAAAATAGCATACTGAATAAAAATGCCAATACTTTTCATTTTTTTTACAACACAAAAAGCTCACAATTAAAAACCTGCCAGATCATCTCTGGAAAATTGGTATACCGAATTACAATGATGACATCTGACTTCAAGGGGAAAAGGCCCATTTTCCATGATCTCACCCATATCATGGGTGGACAGATTTTTAAGATAATCTTCCATTCTTTTCCTGTTACACCGGCAAAAAAATTCCACCCGGGAACTGTCAAGAAACCGGGGTGACAGAGAAGAAAACTCTTTTTCAATCAATTTTTCGGGAGAATCCCCCTTGGCAAAAGCTTGCCCCAGGGAATGAATCTGCTGAATCTTATTTTCAGCTTCAATGACCTGTTCAGGTGATACACCAGGCATGGCCTGGAGAAAAATGCCACCGGCACCTTCCACCTCTTCCTTATCGTTAAAAAAGAGACTCAGCTTGAATCCAGTAGGAATCTGCTCAGATCTTAAAAAATAGGCCGCCAGGTCTTCTGCAATACTACCGTGCTCCAGGGCAATCTGCCCTGAATAAGGTTTTTTCGCATCTTCAAGGTATTTGGTTACAGTTAAAAACCCGGCACCAAACAAGTTGGATAAATATTTCATCTGCTTGGGGTCTTCCACCTGGATATTATTATTTTTCAAAGAACCCCTGACCTCACCAAAAGTATTGGCTTCCACATCAAGACCCTGAATTGGTCCTGAACACCGGATATTAAAGCTGATCCTGTCCTTGCCCTTGAGACCGGCACACATGAGAGTTGCGGCAATGTAAGCCTGGCCCAGCACCAGGGTTTCCAAAGGTCCAAGCCCATGATTAGCCCGCATTTCATTAACCATACGGGTGGTGTGGACCACAGCTCCTTTTATCATACCATCGGCCATGACAAACCGATACAGGCGATCTTTGGCAGCCGCTTTAAATTGTTCTTTTACATCCTTATTAAAAATATCTTTTTTAATCATAAATCTTCATCTCAATATTTCTTATCAACATAATGGGTTTTGTCCCGCCTATTACACAATATCTCAAATAATAACAAATACTATAAGTGCTTGTAACAAATTGTAAACCATCGATATGGGTTCTTTTATCCATCAACATGATGACAATGGCAAATCCCTGGATAAAACTAAAACAAAACCTGACAAATATTAAAATGCCGAAACATTATTTCTGCCGTAATTTTTATATTGAACCGCCTCCAGAACATGCTGCCGGCAAATTTTTTTTTCGCAGGCAAGATCCGCAATGGTCCGGGCAACCTTTAAAATACTATTAAAACTTCTGGCCGAAAATCCAAGGCGGTCCATGGCCTGGTGAAGAACAACCTTGGCATCTGCTTCAAGAAGGCATACTTTTTTTAAGTAAGCCGATCCCATCCTGGCATTGCACAAAAGCCCCTGTTTTTTAAACCTTCGAATCTGAATTTTCCGGGCATTATTGACCCTTTCACGGATAGCAACCGAGGATTCAGATGGATTATCACCTGCCATCTCACCAAAGGAGACCTGGGGAACCTCAATTTGAATATCAATGCGATCCAGCAAGGGACCGGAAATTTTTGATCTATACCGCTGGATCTGGGGCCGGGCACAGGAACATTCCTGCAAAGGGTTTCCAAAGTTACCACAGGGACAAGGATTCATGGCCCCCACCAACATGAACGAACAGGGATATGTAGCGTTTACCCCGGCCCTTGCAATGGTTACCTGCCCATCCTCCATGGGTTGACGCAATACCTCCAATACATTTTTCTTAAATTCCGGCAATTCATCTAAAAAAAGAACGCCGTGGTGGGCCAGACTAATTTCTCCCGGAACAGGCTTGGAGCCGCCCCCCACCATCCCTGCATCGGAGATAGTATGGTGGGGTGATCTAAAAGGACGGACCCCAAGAAGATCAAAATTTTTCCCCACAAGTCCCATTATGGAATATATTCTGGCAATCTCCATGGATTCCCCAAAGGCCGGCAATGGTAAAATACCTGCCAACCTCTGGGCCAGCATACTTTTCCCCGATCCTGGAGGCCCTGTCATCAAGACATGATGGGAACCGGCTGCGGCAATTTCCAAGGCTCTTTTGACATGGGCCTGCCCCCTGACATCGGCAAAATCTCCGGAAATTACAAAATCAGACCTGGACCCAAGCTTCTTGGGATCCACTCGATGGGGAGCAATTTGTATAAATCCTGAAAAATAATCAACTACCTGGGAAAGATGACTGACCGGCAAGACTTCAATATCTGTCACCATGGCAGCTTCATCGGCATTTTCCCTGGGCACGATGATACCTTTAAACCCATTGTCCCTGGCTGCCAGAGCGTAGGGCAAAACCGCTTTTATCGGCTTAATTCGCCCATCTAAAGAGAGTTCTCCTGCAATCAGCCAAGGCAAGAAAGTCTCCCTGGGAATCAAACCGGATGCCGCCAAAATACCCAGAGCAACAGGAAGATCCAATCCAGTACCTTCCTTTTTGACATCCGCCGGCGCCAGATTAATCACCACCCGGTCCATGGGAAAGGTGTACCCGGCATTATTGATGGCAGTCCGCACCCGTTCCTTGCTTTCCCGGACAGCTATTTCAGCCAGACCAACCATATTAAATACCGGCAAGCCAAAGGAAATATCCACCTCCACTTCCACAACCATCGCATCTATACCACACACTGCACATGAATTAACTTTTGCAATCACGGCACCCCCCCAAAAAAAGCCGGATTCAAAACCCGGATACACAAATTTGCAATCATAATAATTACTTTTATTTATCAAAATTTGAAAATTAACCAAAGAATTTTCTCATTTACTTTGCTTTGTGTATTAAAAACAGCTATATATACCACAAATTTTAAAAGGAAAATGTAAAACAAATAAATAAAATGAATAAATATTACAAACAAAAGACCCTGGCCCAAAATGTAGCTCTGTCAGGCATAGGGGTTCATTCCGGCAAAAAAACCAATATTACAATCAAACCTGCCAGAGAAAACCATGGTATCAAATTCCGGAGGATAGATCTGCCAGGCACCCAGGATATTCAGGCCCTTTTTAAACTGGTAGTGGATACAAGTCTTGCAACTGTCCTGGGAACCAACGGGGCCATTGTCTCCACCATCGAACACCTCATGGCCAGCTTTGTCGGCCTTGGCATCGATAATGCCCTGGTGGAGGTGGATGATTATGAAATGCCAATTATGGATGGTAGCGCCAGGGATTTCACAAGAGCCTTAACAGCCGCCGGAACAATAAAACAGGATGCACCAAAACATTTTATCATAGTCAAAAAACCCATTCTGGTTCAGGACCAGGACAAATCAGTGATGGTTCTGCCTGAACCTTGTTTTAAAATCACCTGTTCCATTGATTTTTCCCATCCATTGATTGGAAAACAAGAAATCACCTATGACCGGGCAAAAAATAATTTTGAGCAAGAAGTCAGTCAAGCAAGGACTTTCGGCTTTATCCAGGACCATGAACTATTAAAAAAATTTAACCTTGGCAAAGGAGCAAGCCTTGACAATGCCATCGTTATTGATAAAGATAGGATATTAAATGAAGGAGGGTTGCGCTATCCCGATGAATTTGTCCGCCACAAACTGCTGGACAGCCTGGGGGATTTTTCCCTTCTGGGTATGCCCATTCAGGGACATATTATTACCAACAAGTCCGGACACACCCTGAACCATTTGTTCATTAAAAATTTTCTTGAAAAAAAAGATTCTTGGGAAACCGGCCCCGCAAGGATGGAATAAGGATACTTGACCATGAAATTGTTTATACATTCAAAACAATATCTCTACTCCCTTATTTTCATCATTTGGATCACCCTGGCTATCCCGACTAATATTTTTGCAGACACCAATGCCATCCTTGCCAATATCAAACTTGCCAACACAAGAGATGACCTTTTGACTTATTTTGAAGTAAAAAATGCATTTACCGATAAAATAACCCAGGCAGTTCAAAACGGTATTCCCACAACTTTTTCTTTTTATGTTTCCCTTTATAAAACCGGCAACTCCTTCTTTGACAAAACAATTGCCGACATCCAGATAAAATCCACCATTAAATACAATTCCCTGAAAAAAGAGTTCTCTATTTCCCGGCCCTGGAAAGAAGGCAAACCTGCTGTAACCAAATCCTTTGAAGAAGCCAAATCCTGGATGACCGAAGTGGACAACCTTAAGGTTATTCCGCTAAAAAAACTGGTCAAGGGAGATAAGTACCAAATCCGGATTAAAGCAGAGCTGGACAAAGTCACAATGCCCTTATCCCTTCACTATATTTTCTTTTTTGTATCTTTCTGGGATTTTACAACAGATTGGTACTTGATAAACTTTACATATTAACAATAACCTTGTCACACCCCGGTGAACCACCAAGTTTATGACCGAAAAAAAAGAAAATCCAATACTGACACGAGCCAGAAGAAAAAGGGAAGGTCTTCTTATTCTGGTAATTCTCATAATTGTGGGGGGTCTTACCGTTATCGAAACGAGGATCACCCCCTTTGGAAAAGATTTTTCCCTATCCAGCACGGTTTTGATGTTTATTCTGATCAATATCAACCTGTTACTGCTGTTAAGCCTGTTTTTGTTGGTCTTCCGGAACCTGGCAAAGCTATATTACGAAAAAAAAAACAATATTCTGGGTTCCAAATTAAAAACAAAGTTGGTCACAGCCTTTATCATTCTGGCCCTGCTACCGACCACAGTACTTTTCTTTTTTTCAATACAATTTATCTCCACATCCATTGCCTTCTGGTTTAATGCCCCGGTGGAACAAACCTTGGACAGTTCCCTGGCTGTGGGACAAAAATTATATAAATATATTGAAGGAACAAATGAGTTTTTTGCCAAAAGAGCGGCCTATCAAATTGATTCAAGAAAGTTGCTGCTAGCAAAAAACAGAAAAAAACTCACCCGCTACACCCAGGTGGTTCAACGGGCGTTCAACCGCCAGGGAGTTGAAATCTATACTCCGGATGCCAAACGGGTCTGTCTTTCTTTAGCCAATGAGTTGGAACCCCTTTACTTTGGGTTATTGACCACATCCGATCTGACGCAAATCCCCCCGACAAAGGTCAGCAATACCATTTACCAGACCATTAAAGAGGGAGAATTTTTACGAACCATCACCACTATTCCCTTTGGTATTAAACCATCAAAAGCCCAAGGGTTTATCGTTATCACCACCCTGATATCTTCCGACCTATCGGAAAATCTTAAAGCAATTTCAAAAGGGGTTGATGAATACCAGCAACTCAAACTGACTAAAAAACCGGCCCAGATTTCCTATTATATTGCCCTGTCCATTGTGGCGCTTCTGGTGATCTTCTGCGCTATCTGGTTCGGATTCCAAATGGCCAAATCCATTACCATTCCCATCATGAAGTTTGCAGAAGGAACCCAGCGAATCGCAGACGGAGACCTAAGTTACCAGATCGATTTTCAAACCGATGATGAACTGGGCACCCTGATCAAATCCTTTAATTCCATGACCCGCCAGCTGGCAACAGGCCGGGAACAGATTGCTCTGTCAGGAGAGATGCTCAAACAGCAAAATGCTGAGCTGGAAAAAAGTCGACAATATATTGAGATAGTACTAAAATATATTTCCGCCGGCGTAATTACCGTTAATAATGCCGGAACCATCACCACCATTAACAAATCAGCAGAATCCATGCTGAACATTAATAGCCTGAATATCTTAAATAAAAACTTCAGACAGGTACTAAAAGGTAATTACCTTCAAACTGCCAACAAGATCTATGACCAAGCTGGCCAAGGTCTGAAGAATATGAAGATCCCGGTTTCCGCAAGCATTTCCGGAACACCCAAACATTTTTCACTACATTGCAGCACCTTAAAAGATGACAGAAACCAGAATATTGGGGCAGTACTGGTCTTTGATGATGTCACGGAGCTTGAAAAGGCCCAGCGCATGGTGGCATGGCGGGAAGTGGCAAGACGGATTGCCCACGAGGTAAAAAATCCGCTGACTCCCATAAAGTTGTCAGCCCAACGGCTTAAGCGCAAATATGGAAAACAAATCAATGATGATATCTTTACAGGTTGTGCCGATACCATCGTAGAGCATGTGGATCTGATCCGTAACATTGTGAACCAATTCTCCACTTTTGCCAGGTTCCCGGACACCAATTTTTCCAAAGACAGGATCGAAAATATCATTTTAGAAACCATTGTATTGTATAGGGAAGGACTTGAACAAGTGGATATTCAATCAAATTTCGGCGAGGATATCCCCTTCTTAAAGCTGGATCATCAGCAGATGAAACAAGCCTTTATCAACCTGTTTGACAATGCAGTATACGCCGTTAATAAAGAAGGGATCATTTCCATTGACGTCTCCTATGACAAAATCCTGAAAATTGTCAGGATTGAAATAGCAGATAACGGCAAAGGAATCTCCGACAAAGAAAAAACTAAATTATTTGAACCCTATTTTTCAACAAAAAAATCTGGTATGGGACTGGGCCTTGCCATTGTGAATTCAATTATTTCGAATCACAAGGGTGTGATCCGGGTTCAGGACAACCTGCCAAAGGGCGCAAAATTTATCATTGAACTTCCGGCATAATCTCTTTTTGCATACCCAAAAAAGAGCCCATGACACGGAATAATACTTAATTTACAAAGAAAGGAAATCATCTTATGTATCCGGCAGTTTTAATTGTTGATGATGAATCAACCATCATAGACTCCCTTGCGGGAATCCTTTCAGATGACGGCTTTGAGGTGATACATGCCTATAATGGGTATGAGGCCCTGAAAAAAATTGAGGCCGAATCTCCAGATATTGTATTGCTGGACATCTGGATGCCAGGAATGGACGGTATTGACACCTTAAAAGAAATTAAAAAAATGTCTCCCAACCTCCCGGTGGTCATGATCACAGGACACGGTTCCATTGAATCGGCTGTGGAAGCCACTAAATCAGGAGCCTTTGATTTTTTAGAAAAACCCTTATCCATCGATAAGGTCATGGTAACTATCTCCAATGCATTAAATTTTAGAAAACTGGAAGAAGAAAACAGGTATCTGCGTAAAAAAGCCATAGAAAAAAACTCCATTACCGGTACCAGTCCGGCAGTTCAAAAGCTTTACGGAGAAATAATGACAGCCTCTCCCTCGGATTCAACCATTCTGATAACCGGAGAAAACGGAACCGGCAAGGAGATGGTAGCCAGGACCATCCACCAGTTCAGCACCCGACCGGAAGAACCCTTTATTATTATCAATTGTGCCGCGATTCCTGAACAAAATATCGATAGTGAACTGTTTGGCCATGAAAAAGGCGCCTTCGATAAAGCTACCTCTAAAAACAAAGGTAAATTTGAAATGGCCTCGGGAGGCACCCTTTTTCTGGATGAAATCGGAGATATGAATATCAACACCCAGGCCAAAATATTGAGAGCCCTTGAATCCAAAACTTTCCAACGTATCGGCGGTGGAAGAACTCTTCACATGGACGTCCGGATCATTGCCGCTACGAACAAGGACCTTGAACAAGAGATTGAAAAGGGCAATTTCAGACAGGATCTTTTTTTCCGTCTCAATGTAATCCCCATCCATGTCCCTCCCCTGCGGGATAGAAACAAAGATATTCCCCTGCTGGTGGATACTTTTTTTGAAAAGATAGCCATGCAATCTTCCGACCCCAAGAAGACCCTTTCCCCCGGAGCTCTTGGTTTACTGGATCAATACCCATGGCAGGGAAATGTTCGAGAATTAAAAAACCTGGTGGAACGCCTGTCCATCATGGTGAAAGATGAAATAATTGGTATGGAGGATATCCCCCAGCCCTATAACTCTGAATCCACATCGGAAAAAGCCAACGAACGCCGGGAAATATTTAATATGAATAATCTGGAAATGGCCAGAAATACCTTTGAACAAGAATATATTCGTCGTAAGGTGGACCAGGCCGAGGGCGACCTTCGGGCAACGGCCAAAAAAATCGGGACCAGCGTCCATTATATTAAAAAAAAGATGTCATAGCTTTAGGATTATCCATGAGAATTATCAGCGGAAATTTACGAGGAAGAAAACTGATCCAACTTCAGGGCAATGATATCAGGCCAACTTCTGATCGGGTCAGGGAAGCTGTCTTTAACATACTGGGACCCAAAGTACAGGATGCCAACGTGCTGGATATGTTTGCAGGCACCGGTGCACTTGGACTTGAATCCCTTAGCCGGGGGGCAAAAAATGCAGTTTTTTTAGATGCAGCCATTGAGTCCTGCACCATTATCCAAAAAAATATTAACCTGTGCAAAATGCTCCACAACACCTCAATCATTCACCATGATATTATTGCCCTTCCACTTCCCCAAACCCTGAATACCAAACCCTTTGATCTGATTTTCATGGACCCGCCCTACGAAAAAGGTCATATCGAAACCACCCTTAATAAGGCTGGTTTTATGGATCTTTTAGCACCGGATGGTATTATTATTACAGAACAATCTTTTAAGGAATCCCTTGGCAATACATTTAATGGTCTTGACATTTACCGTCAAAAAAAATATTCAACGACTTTTATTTCCTTTTTAAGGAAAACCCCAAGTAATTGACAAAGGATCTGACAACAATGAGTGATATAAAAAAAATAGCGATTTACCCGGGCTCTTTTGATCCCCTGACCAACGGCCATGTGGATGTAATAGAAAGAGCACTTGAAATATTTGATGAAGTGATTGTGGCCGTTTTAAACAACCCGTCAAAAAAAGCATTATTTTCATCAACAGAACGAGTTGAAATGATCAAAGAAAGCATGAACGGGCTCAAAACCGTGCAGGTGGACACCTTTGACGGTTTGCTGATAGAGTATGCCCGGATAAAAAATGCCGTGGCTATAATCCGGGGAATGCGGGCCATCTCTGATTTTGAAAACGAATTCCAGATGGCCTTGATGAACCGCAAACTAAACAAGGATGTTCAATCGGTCTTCCTCATGACTGGTCTGCGGTGGATATTCACCAGTTCCTCCATAATAAAAGAAGCTGCACAATTTGGTGGCGATATTTCAGATATGGTACCGGAACCCGTCAAGATCAAGCTGATGGAAAAATTTCCCAAGCTGAACGACTAATCCTAAGAATATTGATGATAAAGAGATAAAAAAATGGATCTATGGCAGCTTCACATCTTTGTAACAGTAGTTGAAAAGAAAAGTTTTTCCAAGGCATCACAAGTAATTAATCTTTCTCAACCAACCGTATCCACCCATATCAAAGAACTTGAAGAACACTTTCAATGCCGGCTTCTGGACCGGCTTGGTAAAACCACAGAACCCACTAGAGCCGGCAAAATTCTCTATGATCACGCCAAAAAACTTTTAGAGTTCAGAAACCTTACCGAATCTGCCATGCTTGATTTTTTAGGCCATACAAAGGGGACACTTAATATCGGGGGCAGCACCATTCCAGCCGGTTATCTCATCCCAAAACTTATCGGTGTGTTCAGTAAAAAATTTCCCGATGTCATCCTATCTCTGACTGCCGGAGATACCATTCAAATTATTGATGCCATTAAAAAAGGAAAAATCGAAATGGGTGTGGTGGGAGCTTTAAAAAACGACCCCGCCATCTACCAGGAAAAACTCATGGCCGATGAAATGAAACTTATTGTCCCGGCCGGACACAAGTGGGCAGGCCGCAAATCCATCGATTGTTCAAAAATATTTCTTGAACCCTTTATTACCAGGGAAAAAGGATCAGGAACCTGGCAATCCATCCTTAAAAGCATGGATAAAGCCGGTTTTAATTTCCAGAATCTTAATACCCGCATCACCATGGGAAATTCAGTATCGGTAATCCAAGGAATACTGAACAAGGTAGGCATCTCCATTCTTTCCACCATTGCCGTGGCCAATGAAATTGAAACCGGCCGGGTCCATGCCCTTCGCGTTAAAGGACTGGATCTTGACCGGTATTTTTACCTGACCCTGGCCAAAAAAAGAACCCAGTCCCCTATCTGTCAAAGATTCATAGATTTTATCAGACAAAATCTATGAATCTTTAAAATTTCACAAACTCATCTATAAATTTAAAAAACCGCCCTATAAATATTTTCTAACACCGTTGGGCCAGAATACAGGCAATGGCGCTGGTTAATTTTTTAACAAAGGGAATGTCCAAAGATTCATTGGGTCCGTGGGCATTGGCATGGGGACCTAAAACACCTGTAACCAGAAACTCGGCCCGGGGAAATTTTTGGGCAAGCAAATTCATCAAAGGAATACCGCCGCCTTCGCCGGTATACCCCAAAGCATTCCCAAAACAATCAAGACAAACTTGTTCCAGAATATCTTCAAATTCAGGTGATACCCTGGGCATTTCCCAACCGTTACCGGATTTACTGATATCAAAACTGACTTTTGCTCCATAGGGTGGATCCTGCTCAAGGATTTGCTTGATTTTTTCTCCGGCCGAGAAAGGATCTGCCGTGGGAGGAGTCCTGAAAGCAAGAGCCAATGTGGTATTAGGCCTGAGTACGTTACCAGCTTTATCTATGGACGGCATACCGTCCACTCCGGTGTATGAGAGAGTGGCCCCCCAGGTCTTTTTTATCATTAATTGAACCACATCATCGACGGCAGGCATAGCACCATCAACCAATGGATATGCACCAAGAAGATCTTCCCCTAGGATCCCGGCAGCCTCACGGATCTGATCCAGTCTATTTTGAGGGACATCAACTTTGAGTTCATCCACCAGAATATCTCCCGTCCCGGCATCCTCTATCCTGTCCAGAAGCTGTCTTATAATCCTGAAGCTTGATGCAACGGCCCCTGAGTTACCAGAATGAATACCCTCTGAAAGGATATCAACACTCAACCTTCCGCCGATTCCTCCCCTCAAGGAAGTTGTAAGCCACATTCGCTGATAATCACCGCACCCAGAATCAAGGCAGATAATCAAATCAGGAGAACCTATAACAGCTTTATATTCTTCAAGATAAAAATCCAGATCAACACTGCCTGATTCTTCACAGCTTTCAATCAAAAGAACACATCTTCCATGGGGAATATTTTGCTCTTGAAGTGCTTTAATGGCTGTGATAGCGGTAAAAACAGAATAAGCATCATCGGCTCCGCCCCTGCCATAAAGTTTATCGTCTTCAAGAACAGGCTTCCAAGGACCCTTGCCTTCGTCCCATCCGGTAAATTCCGGCTGTTTGTCAATGTGGCCATAAAAAAGAATACTATCGGACATTTCAGCCAGGAAAGCATCTACTTCAACTAGCACCAGGGGAGTCCGATTTTCAGGTGATATGGTCCGAATATGACAATTTTTAAGCTCCATACTGTGGCACCATTTTTCAATGAGCTTGGCTGCCTTTAAAAGAAGTCCTGCCTCTTCCCAATTTTTATCAAATCCAGGAGAAAGTGCCGGAATACGAATATATTCCATAAGTTGTGGTATTACTGATTCGTCCCATGTTTTTTCTACAAAGTCCTTGATTGCATTTGTATCCATTTTAATTCCTTTTAAAGATTGAACCTGATGCTCTTTTATTTTCATTCAATTTTGCCCGGTGCATTTCAGTTCGTGGATACTATCAGCCCTCTGATATCGTGGCAAGTACATATTATAAATAGATAAAACTCATTACCGGATTTGTATACTCAAACTCCAGGCTAAAGAACCTTTTCAACTTCCTTCCAGACATCTTTTACATCAAGGGGCTTAAAACTCGGCTTATTAAATTCATTTACACACATCTGGTAAATAGTTCTATTGTAAGGTGCTTTAACCCCATTGGAATCAGCCATCTTTAAAAAATAACCATTTATGGATTCCAATTCAGATTCTGTTCCTCCCCTCTGGATAATATCCTGGGCCATGCTGCTGATTACCATTTTTTTAACATTTTTTTCAAAGAGTCTCCTGGTAATAAATTGGGGCAATGTGGCGGCTGTTTTCATTAAAAACCAGGAGGGCATTCCCCCCAGTTTGCATTCTTTATACCCTGCAGCTTTAACTATTTTAGAACCTTCGTAGGTAAGATTTGTCAACAGCTTTTGAAATATACCGGGATCTGAAATTTCTTTATAGGTATGGCCAATAAGTGTTGTTAAAGAATTGGTGAGATTAACTATCATTTTTGAATGGGAAGCATCATGGAGATGGGGGGTAATCATGGTTTCCACCCCTTTATTAAATATTTGCGCCACCGCCTTCATTTCCGATTGATACTGATTGTTGATGGTGCCAAGAACGATGGGGCCCCTTTTCTGGTATCCCACAACCCCCGGAGAATCCAGCCAGGCATTATAACAGACCACCCCATAGATTACCCTGGAAAAATAGTTTGGAAGAATAGTCTGATTTTCCACCCCATTCTGGAGTGCCACAATAATGGGGGTATCTCCAAGGGTATCCTTAATAAATTTTGAAACTGCATCAAGGCTGTAGTTTTTAACTGCAACCACAATGATATCGGGAGAAGGAACATCCCTGAGATCATTAATAACATTTACCTTAACCCTTTGAGCTTTATTTTGTTCTTCTCCAAGGTAGTGGGTAATCCCTTTTGTTCTCAGGATGTCGGCTACATCACCCTTATCGTAAAAAAAAATATTATTATATTCAGAAGCGATCCACCCTCCGACAGATGCGCCCACGGCACCCGCACCAAAAATTATTATATTAAGTTTTTTTTTCATTTATAGCGGCCCCCCTGCTAATTGTTAAATTAACCATATTATAAATAAGGTTTTGGTATCACTTGACAAATTCTTTGAAATCAGGATCTGGAAGATCAAAACAAGAATTCATGCCTTCGGCAAACCTGAACTGGAAAGGATGTTTTTCTATTTCAAGATCATTCAATACCTGGGCCGAAGGGGAATCTCCTATTTTAAGGTAGGTACGATCAGGTGTTGCACCTTTTTTAAATAATAGATCCATATATTTATTTATATTAAATCTGGCTTTAAAATTTGTTTCGCTTTTTAACAGACTACTCCCTTTTTTAGTATATAGATTGGAAGTAACATCAAAATCGGTGGGGGTACCATCCATGGGCACATGGAGTTCAAAATAGGGTTTCCCGGATTCTTCGCTGCAAATGGTAATGCAATCTCCATTTTCTTTATAAATATCAATTTCGTTGGTGGTTTTAGGCAAATTCCATATTTCATTGCCCCGGATCTGGTTTTCCTTCGATGTAACCGGCATTCCAAAGATATAATAACCAAATTTTGAAAAAAACTTATCCAACACCATTGGCAAAACAGGAACATTCACCAATGAATTAGCCATCACAGGGATGGTCATTGCAATTTCATTATAGGGCAAAACCCCATAAACATTTTTATATTCATAACATGAAAATGCAACCAATGATCTTCCCCTGGTCATCTTCACCGGTTTCACGCCGGAACCAAGTTCTTTTTGTACCACCTCAAGGGCTTTTGGATAGGAGCATAAAAAAATACCGATGGCACAGGTCACATTGCCGTAAAAGGTTGGAAAAAGATAGTTTTTTGATATTTTTTCAGTCAATTGCAGGGGTTGTGGGGCGTGCCCCAGGGTAAAGCGTTCAAAAAAAGCATCTTGAAACTGATTTTCATTATCAAGCATTTCATCTTTGATTGTGTATGTTGCTTTCATCTTTCCTCCATTAAAAAATACGATAATGTCGTACAGTTAACTACAATACGATATTGTGTATTGGAAGGATTAAAAAGTCAATAAAAAATCTTGTTTCAGAGACTCCCACTACAACCAAGCTGCTTTGACACTTGAATAGAAGTATACTCTACAGCTTCAACAATTTTATTTTTATTTTTAAGAATATTTTCCGATTCTCCCGTTACAGCAAAGGCGGCGATAACTTTATTGGTATGGTTAAAAATAGGAGCACCAATACCTGCCATCCCAATAACAGATTCCTGATTTTCAAAACTAACCCGTTGTTTTGGAATTCTTTCAATCTCTTTTAAGAACTTTTCAAGGGTAGGAATGGTGTTTGGGGTAAATTTTTCAAAATTATGATCACTTAAAATAGACATCCGTTGGGATTGATCAAGATGCGATAGCAATATCTTGCCTATACATGTAGCATGAAGGGGGATAATAGAACCTGCCTGGGGATAAAGCATAGCAGAATTTTCAGAATCAACGCGAAGAACCACAACAACCTTATTCCCCACCAGCATACCAAGATTGACAGGCTCCCGGATCTGGAAACTTAAGCGCTCCATCCAGACCTTACCCATTGTCACTATATCCATATTAGTGGCATATAACATGCCCAACTGGAAAACCTTGGGACCAAGACGATATTTGGGTGTGTTCGAGTCTTTTTCAAGGTAGGATAGTGCTTCCAGGGTTTGCACAATACCCTGGATGGTAGTTTTAGGTAATTGAAGTTTTTTTGAGAAATCGGTTATTCCATGGGCTTTCTTCTCTTGGACAAAAACATCTAAAATGTCGGAAGCTCTTTTAATGGATTGTATAAGACGTCTATTCCGGACCATAAATTTATCCTTTACTGTATATATTGGAAACTATATACGGTAATATAGTATATGATACGCAAATACAACGGCAATAAGTTTATACCATCAATATCTGTCCGGATACTGGTGGCTGATATCCGAATCTTGCCAATCCCCAGGTAATCCTGATCGATTCAATCAACGACAAAAATCCACGTCCACGTCCCCTGATCCGATATTCACGCTTGCCCGGGTTTTGGGCATATGGCTGATCACCTTTCCTCTACGAATGACAAAGAGCCTTGCCGGACGAAGGCGGATACATTCCTGCTTGGAAGATGCCTGGAGAATCACCATATCTGCATTACACCCAGGCGCTAAACCATAGTTTTCAAGATTCAATGTTTTTGCAGCATTAATGGTAACTCCATCAAATAATGATGCCTGCTGATCCACTCCGGTCATATGCAGGGCATGGGCGCCCATATGGACCACTTCAAGCATATCGTGGGTTCCCATGGGATACCATGGGTCCATAACATCATCATGGCCGAAACTGACATTTATTCCCGCATCCAGAAGTTCTGAAACCCGCATAAGCCCTCTTCTTTTCGGATAGGTATCATGGCGTCCCTGGAGATTCATATTCACCAGAGGATTACATATACAATTTATCCTGGCTTCCGACATCAGAGCAAAGAGCTTTGACACATAATAGTTGTCCATGGAATGCATGCTGGTAAGATGGGAACCTGCCACCCTTCCATGAAGTCCAAGGCGCTGGGTCTCAAGAACAAGATTTTCAATGTAGCGAGAATGGGGATCATCGGATTCATCGCAATGCATATCCACCATAAGCCCCCTTTGTTCCGCCAACTCACACAAGAGACGAACAGATTCTGCACCCTCTGCCATGGTTCGTTCAAAATGGGGGATACCGCCAATCACATCCACCCCTTTATCCAGAGCACGAATTAAAAGTTCCATGGCATTTTTTGATCGCAAAACCCCATCCTGGGGAAAGGCAACCAGCTGCAAATCTACAAATTCTTTCATCTCCCGGCGAAGCTCAAGAAGAACATCAACGGCCAGAAGGCTGGGATCAGTAGTATCCACATGGCTTCTAATTACAAGATTGCCCTTTGCAATGGACCATAATAGCAATTGTTTTGCCCTGGCTTTAATTGCTTCATGGGTGAGACTTGGCTTGAGTTCCCCCCATATCTTAATTCCCTCAAGCAAGGTACCGCTTTGGTTAAAACGGGGCATGCCCATGGAGAGAGTGGCATCCAGATGAATATGGCTGTCAATAAAAGGAGGAGTTACAAAATACCCTGCCGCATCGATGATCTCTTTGGCCTTGGACTCAATTTTAGGCGCAATCTCAAGGATTTTGCCATCCTTGCAACCAATTTGCACCAGCTCTTTTTTACCATGGATCTTTGCATTTACAATTAATATATCAAACATAATTATATGTTCTCCTTTTTTTAAAAAAAATCACCTTAATAAATGATTACCATCCACCAAGATGAATTTATCAATGGATTTAGCATGGTATATATCAAAATTCAACCAAAACCAAATGGGCAAAAACTTAATTTATCATTTGGCAAGTTTGACAAGATACAAGCAATATATTTAATGGGGAAAAAAAATTGATCCCGCACAATCCATACAACTTTAAATTACTTAATTCGAAATAATCATTGACATTTAAGACAATATCAGTCCAAAACAGCATGAAAAATTGTGGAAAATAGAAAAATTTTATCGAAGTGGCCATTTTTACTTGACCACATCAAAATTTTATGGCGTAGTGTTTTTTTAGAAAAAACTCAACATAATGGAATTATAAAAGAATCGGGAGAAAATCATGGCGAAGATTGTTTCAAGAGATGAGGTTTTATACCATATTGGTCTATCAAGGGAAATGATAAAGGACACCGAATATGTTGTTTTACCGGGAGATCCCGGCAGAGTCGAAACCATAGCAAAACAAATGGATGAAAATGCTGTTCACCTGGCAACAAACAGAGAATATACCTCCTATCTGGCTTTCCTTGGAAAAACCCCCGTGTTAATATGTTCAACAGGAATGGGCGGACCATCGGTGGGAATTGGCGTTGAAGAGTTTGCCATGCTGGGTATTAAAAATTTTATCAGGCTTGGAACATGTGGTGCAATTCAAGAAAATATCGATGTTGGTGATATTATTATTACCAGTGCTGCAGTGCGACTTGAAGGCACATCCACCCATTATGCTCCCCTGGAATACCCGGCAGTTTCCAATTTTTCTCTGACCCAAAAATTAGTTACTGCCACCCAGGACTTAACTTCCGATTATCATATTGGTGTCACAGCCTCGTCGGACACATTTTTTCCAGGCCAGGAAAGATATGACAGTCATTCTGGATATGTAAGAAGACATTTTCAAGGAAGCATGGATGAATGGCAAAAATTAAATGTTTTAAATTTTGAGATGGAAGCCGCCACACTTTTCACCATTTGCAGTGTATTTAAACTCAATGCCGCTTGTATTTGTGCAGCAATTGTTAATAGAAACAAATCTGAGATTCCTGATAAAAGCAAATATGATGAATCCATGCGAAACTGTATCACAGCAATTGGAGAAGCAATTAAATCTGACATTATAGCAAAAGAAACAGCACAATAATAAAAAGAAACCAAAGTGCCCACCCGGCACTTTGGTCCATGCTGTTCCAACACAATTTTGTTTGAAATAGCTAAGGCCCGGGGCCACCTGTTTTAAAGAAAAATCCAATAACCCAAGGAGGTTAACAATGTTTTATGATCCTGATTTTGAACCGCTACATATAACTGCAACACATGAAGATATGCTTGGAAATGATGGTAAGGGTCGTTATCTATTTTTGCCCGGATCCGATGGCCGGGCAAAAAAAATATCTGAATGTTTTGATAATGTAACCGCAATTAGAACAAGCTCAAGGGGACACAATCTTTATATTGGAACAATCTCAAGAGATGATACAACCATTGACTTAGGTGTAATGTCAACCGGAATGGGAGCACCCAGTGTTGATATTATTCTAAATGAACTCCTAAAGCTTGGGGGCAAAAAATTTCTTCGGTTGGGCACATGTGGTTTATTGCAGTCATCTTTCATGAAGGGAGGGGATCATGCCATACCAACTGCCGCCATACGTGATGATTATGCCACCAGGTGTTATATGCCTGTTGAATTTCCTGCTGTTGCTTCCATTGAATTGATCCAAGCCGCCACCAAAGCAAGCCAAAAAGTGGAACATAGCGGAAATGTTCACCTGGGCGTATTCCACAGCAAAGATTCCCTGTACGCCCGGGAATTTAAACAAGGAGCCATGGCCCAGGAAAACGCAGATTACATGGATACATTAAAACGTGCCGGGGCCATTGCTTCTGAAATGGAAGCCTCAATGGTCTTTACTTTATGCAACATGGCAGATTCCCTGAGAAAAGACCGCTCTTTATTCTCAAATGATCGTATATTAGCAGGTGCTATCTGTAGCGTACTTGGTGAAGAAGATGATTTTGGTGAAGCTGATATGGTCGAAAAGATGATCAATGAAATGGTAGAGATGGGTATCCAGTCATTTTTTGAACTTAAGCAAATGGGATTTTAATTGACATTTTCAGTTTAAATATTATTTTATCTTTTACGACAATGATTAACATGAAATGCAAAAAATATAATGAACAATAATAGAGTTCTAATCTTATTAATAGATTCTCTTGGCATAGGTTATGCCAAAGATGCCGACAAGTTTGGAGATGTTGGCGCTGATACTTTTGCCCACATCGTTGATCGATGTGGCAAAAAGACAGCTGATAATGATAAACGTAATGGAATCCTAAAACTCCCCAATTTAGCAAAAAAAGGTTTATATCAGGCAGCCCTGGCAAGCCGCGGTAAATCTATCACAGATTATAGCCCAAAAACCACCGGCATAGATGCTGCCTATGGATACGCCATAGAGCAAAGCAAAGGTAAAGATACGCCCAGTGGGCATTGGGAAATTACAGGGTCTCCGGTACTTTTTGATTGGCATTATTTCACCCCAAAAGATACAAATTCATGTTTCCCCGGGGATTTTATAAATGCTTTTATTGAGAAAACCGGGCTCACACAAGGGCTCTTTGATGCCGGACACGCATCGGGAACTGAAGTAATTAACCGCCTTGGTGATGAACACAGGCAAACCTTAAAACCAATAATCTACACTTCAGCCGATAGTGTTTTGCAAATAGCCGCCCATGAAGAAAGTTTTGGATTGGAACGGCTATATGAAATTTGCAAAGTTGCAAGAACATTATTGGATGATATGAAGCTTAATATAGGCAGAGTGATCGCCCGGCCTTTTATCGGAAACAAAAATGGTAATTATACAAGGACAGGCAACCGGCATGACTATTCTGTTTCACCTCCCACAAAAACACTTTTAGATCATATAAAAGAAGAAAACGGTGAGGTGATCTCCATTGGTAAAATTGCCGATATATATGCCAATCAAGGTATAACCAAACAGGTAAAAGCCACCGGTATCGCTGAACTTTTTGAAACATCCTTAAATGAATTTTCAAAAGCTCCCGCCGGCAGTCTAGTATTTACCAACTTTGTAGATTTTGATTCTGAATATGGACATCGCCGGGATACAGCTGGTTATGCCAATGCTTTAGAATACTTTGACAATAGACTACCAGAACTTGATCACATCATTAAAGATAATGATATGATCATTATTACTGCCGATCACGGATGTGATCCAACCTGGCAGGGTAGTGACCACACAAGAGAGCATATTCCTTTTTTATATTGGGGTAAACAGATTAAACCTGGCTATATCGGGGCAAGAAAAACCTTTGCTGACATTGGTCAAACCATTGCCGATTTTTTGGAGATTAAGCCCCTAAAATATGGCGAATCATCTTTAAATGAAAGATTCGAAAACGATAAAATCACAAGAGAGAAAACTAATGTTTAGCAGACAGCAAATCATATCATTAATTGATCTGACTTCCTTAAATGATAACGATACTCCGGAAGCCATTGAAAAACTATGTAACAAAGCAACTACTGCTTCAGGCAATGTGGCAGCTGTGTGTATCTACCCGCAATTTATAGCCCAGGCAAAAAAATTACTTCAAGACACCGGAATAAAGGTAGCTACCGTTGCAAATTTTCCCAGTGGAGATGGTGAGATAACCAATATTTTATCACAAATAAAACAATCCCTTCTGGATGGTGCCGATGAAATTGATGTTGTCATCCCTTACAAAGACTATATAGCTGATGGAACATCAACTAAATCAATAGAAATAGTCAGGGCAGCAAAAAAACTTTGCAAAAATAAAACCTTAAAAGTAATCATAGAATCCGGTTCATTAAAAGCTGCTGATCTTATTGAAAAAGCGGCCGAAGATGCAATTTTGGCCGGGGCTGATTTCATAAAAACCTCAACCGGCAAGGTGGAAGTTGGAGCAACTTTAGATGCGGCTGGTATTATGTTAAAAGCTGTTGCTGGTATTGAAGGGCGCAAGGTAGGCTTTAAAGCATCCGGCGGAGTAAAAAACTATGAACAATCCTGCCAATACCTTGATCTTGCAACTAAAATTTGTGGTTCAGATTTTATTTCCAACAACTATTTTCGTTTTGGTGCCAGTAGCTTATTGGATGATTTATTAGGCAACAAAAATAAAACTTCTGAAAATTACTAATAACATAGATAAAAAACTAACAAGGAATATACCATATGACTTCCGAAAAAGCAGCCCTTGACAATCAATCCTCATTCAGAGGTTGGCTGTCGGTTATAACATCTGCCATGTTTTTCTTTTATTGGTTAAATCAAAATGCTTTAAATGGAACACTGGCAGAGTATTATATTTTAAAATACCATATAGCCGGCGCTATAAATTATTCTACATTCACTTCAATGTATCTTATTGGGAATGTAATAATGTTTATACCTGCCGGATTAATTTTAGATAAATTTTCAACTAAAATTGTGCTGATACTCAGCACCCTGACAATGTTAATCGGTGTTCTTGGTTTGATTCTGGTAAACTCCCTGACCCCTGCCATTATTTTTATGCTCGTAGTGGGATTTGGAGGTGCCTTTGCCCTGATCGCAATTATGAGAATAGTTGCAAATTGGTTTGTGATGGAAAAATCCGGATTTCCCATTGCCATGGCAATCACCCTGGGTATGCTGGGAGGAACCTTCGGAAGTAGTATAGGCAGCATCATCTTAAATAATTCATCGGGACATACCGTCCAGGTATCCAATCTTATCCTGGGCATTATCATTCTAATCAGCATCATTTTATTTGTAAAGGATAAACCAGAAGGTGCCTCGGTAAATATCAGTGATGAAGAAACCGCCAATCTTCCCATGGGCAGCTCTTTTATGAAAGTGTTAGCCAATCCACAGAACTGGTTTGCAGGCTTATATACTTCCCTTTTAAACTTTCCCATCATGGTTCTGGTTTTTAGTGCTGGCCCTGCCTATATAATCCATGTTTTTGGAGAAAATCTCAAATCAACTGCACCCTCAATCATGTCGGCACTATTGGTTGGAACCATGATAGGAGGTCCCTTACTTGGTAAGATAACCGACAGCATGGGGTCCCGCAAGCCGTTAATGATGTTATGTTCAATACTGACTTTTTTCATAATGCTGCCCATGTACTATACAGGTTTGAATGGCACTGCACTTATAATCATATTCTTTGTCATGGGACTTATCACCAGCGCTCAAAACTTAGGTTATCCTGTTATCGGAGAATCCAATGACCCGGCACTGGTAGCTACAGCAATGAGCCTTGGATCCATCCTTATCATGGGTGGAGGCGCTGTTGCCCAAAATGTATTTGGATTTTTAATAAATCATTATGGTTATCAAGGAGCTTACACCATGTTGCCGGTATGTGCTTTTATTACTCTCTTTCTGGCAATTTTCATTAAAAATAAAATACCTGTTCAAGGGACTGAAGCACTCAATAATTGTTAAACCCAAGATAGTTTTCAAACCAGCCGGACATCGGCACGGCATATTGCCCTGGTATCCGGCTGGTAATACATTTCAATTGTCTAATAGTTTTCTTGACAAAAAGGATCTTCCTGTCCTATAAATTTTTTCTCGATTTTATAGTTAAAAAATTATTGTTGTTTTAGTTTATCCCGGGATTTTTTAGATTTTCCGCTATGAAGTAATTAAAAAGGAATTATTCATGAAAAAAGTATTATTGGTATTATTTTCCGTCCTCCTTGTCAGTTCCTATTCCATCGCTTCTGAAAAGAAAGAAAATAAGGAACAGATGATCAGTTCAATTCAAGTGCCGCATAACGCCGTAGTGGCACACAGAGGAGCATCCCAATATGTACCAGAAGAAACAGGTGCAGCCTATATCATGGCTAGGCAAATGGGAGCAGACTACCTTGAATGTGATCTCCAGAGAACTAAAGATGGGGTTCTTATAGCCCTCCACGACAACAATCTTAAACGAACCTCCGATGTGGAAAAAAAATTTCCAAAAAGAGCCGATGATCCCATCAGCAAATTCACCCTGGCTGAACTGAAAACTCTGGATGCAGGTTCATGGTTTAATAAAAAATTTCCCAACAGAGCCCGGGATTCATACAAGGGTGCTAAAATCTGTACACTGGATGAAATGATAAACATTGCAGAAGGAAAACTTGCCAATGGAGATCCTGACTTAAATGATAATGGGAACAGACCGGGGATCTACATTGAGACAAAGGTAGCCAACCTCTTTCCCGGAATGGAAAAAGACATCTACGAAAAGCTGAAAACCAGAGGATGGCTTGGGTCTTCAAAAAAAGATGCCCCAACAGGTTTTGATACAAAAAAAAATGTGGGTGTACAATACACAAAAGCCCGGACAATACTGCAGACATTTGAACCGACAAGTCTGCCCCTTCTCAATAAATATATGCCTGATACTCCCAAATGCTTTTTAATATGGCTCTATACTGAGAAAGAGGCCAAAAAATGGGGAATTGAGAAAATTGACCAGAATAAACCAGGTGCAGACCTGAGCAAGACCTATGGTCCACTGCGAAAGGATACTCCTGCAAAACAGGCCGAAGATGAAACCCGTGGTCAATTTGCCGCAAAATGGGAAGTTGCCTCCCGGGAAAACTTTAAGATGTGGCTTCAATGGGCAAAAAACAATGGTGCGGACTATACCGGCCCCGGCGCCAGGCTTGCCGACTTTAACGACCCTGTTAAGGGAGCCCAGAGCTATATGGATACAGTAAAACCCTGGATGAACAAAATGACCCACGATCTTGGAATGTCTGTCCATGCATATACAATTGATGAAGCAACTGACTTCAAGGCGGTTACCAATAATGGGGTTGATGGCGTTTTTACTAATAAAACAGATGCGGCCCTGAATTTCTATGGAAAAAAACTTTACTCCACTAAAGAAGAAATTCTCAAAACCTATCACTGGTAAATAATATCATTATTAAGGGGGTATCGTCAAAAATTGGATACCCCCTTTAATCCACGTTCCTCTTTTATTCTTCCTTTTTCCCCGGCACATCTTACACTCCCCTTCAAAGCTTACACTAAAAAATCTTGCGGCTGCTTTGCCATGGAAAACCCAAGAATAACACCATTTTATTCACAAAAACTATGTTATCAAATGCTAAATAAAATTTGGGTGATTTTCAAGTTTGAAACACCAAAACTTCATTGACAACCCTGGTTTTTTCTGACAAGCTTCGCTGTATTGCTGATACTAAAGTATACAATGATTTCAATCCATATGAACAGGACCCGGCCATGATAATAGGATTAGATGTTGGCGGTACACATACAGATGCTGTTCTCTTAAGCAGCAAAGGCATTGAAAAAAAAGTTAAAGTACCTACTGACCCTTCCAACCTTTTCAATAGTGTACTCTCAGGTTTTACTGAACTTCTTGCGACCATAGATCCAGGAATGATCAAAAGGGTAGTAATTTCAACGACTCTGACAACCAATGCCCTCGTCCACCAGGATATGGGACCCATCGGCATGATTGTTTCGGCAGGCCCCGGTATCAATCCTGATTTTTTTAAAACCTGCGACCATTATTACAGCGTGGCAGGATCCATCAACCACCGGGGAAGGGAAAAAGCTCCGATAAATAAAATGGAAATTGAAGACATTGCCAAAAAGCTGAAAAAAGCCGGAGTTAAATATATAGGGGTGGTCAGCAAATTTTGTGTCAGAAATCCCTCCCACGAAATCTTGATCAAACGAATACTCAATAAACATTTTAAAAAAATTTTCCTGGGACATCATGTATCCGGAAACTTGAATTTTCCCCGGAGAATTGCCACCACCCATTTAAATGCTGCCGTATTTGACCTGCACAAAGCCTTTTTCCAAGCAGTTAAAAAATCTCTTATCGAAAAAGGACTGACAATTCCCATCCAAATCCTAAAAGCGGACGGTGGTACAATGACCCTTGAATCTTCCATGGATTTTCCGGGTCAAACTGTTTTATCAGGCCCTGCAGCCAGTATCATGGGGGCCATTCCCCATGCCCCTGCCAACCAGGATGTCATTGTTTTAGATATTGGTGGCACCACCACGGATATTGCATTTTTGGTTGATAAAGCCCCCTTACTTGAACCTGTGGGAATCAAGAGAGGACGGTATAAAAGCCTGATCCGATCCCTTCGAACCGATTCCAAGGGGATAGGAGGAGACAGCACCCTGAGGGTGAATCAAGGAGAACTGTTCATTGGTCCGGACAGACAGGGACCTGCCATGGCATTTGGCGGCCCTGCCCCTACTCCTACAGATGCCCTGGTGGTATTGGGGGTGATGGATGAAGGAGACAAGGACAAGGCCCGGTCAGGAATTCATGAAATAGCAAAACAATTGGCCCTTTCCGATACAGATGCCGCAGAGCAAATTTTTAAAAAATGCTGCTCTGTTATTCTGAAAAAAACCTTTGAAATGGTGGACCAGCTCAATTCCCAGCCCGTATATACCGTACACGATTTTTTAGAAGGGTATAAACTCAGCCCCCAAAAAATTCTCGTACTGGGGGGACCGGCAAAATTCTTTGCAAAAAAAATAGAAGAGTTGTACCAGATCGAAACCATGGCAGTCCCGGAATCATCTGTTGCCAATGCCATTGGGGCCGCCCTTGCCAGAACTACCTGCGAAGTCTCGTTGAATGCCGATACCGAGCAAGGGATCATGACGGCCCACGAAGAAGGTTTTGCCGAACCCATTTCTAAAACCTATTCGGAAGATGACCTGATTGAAACAGCCTATTCCCTGCTAAGGGAAAAAGCCCTGAATTCAGGTGCAGACACGGAAAATCTGGATGAAGTAGAGGTGATTGAATTCCAAAAATTCAATATTGTCCGAAATTTTTCACCCAGAGGAAAAATATACAGGACAAAAATACAGCTCAAACCGGGCCTGATAAAAGGCTTTGAAACGGTTTTGCACTAAAATCACGAGGGAAACATGTTAAAAGCATCGAATAAAACAGGACTGGTATTTTTCCCTGCATTTGACTGGGCCATTGACCCCACTCACCCGGAAAGGGAAGAACGGCTGCTTTATACCCAGGACCAGGTAGTTGAAGAAGGTATTTTTGATATTCAAGGTATTATTGAATACAAACCAGAACTTGTCACAGCCCGGGATATCCAAAGAACCCATTTTTGTGTACCGGATGAAAAATCCATGACCACTGAGTCCCATTTCATCAGTGCCGGTGGGGCTATTGCCATTGCCAATGCCGTTATGAACAAGGAGGTCAAAAATGGATTTGCCCTTGTCAGGCCCCCGGGCCACCATTCCATGCGTGTGACCCATGGCGGAAGAGGATTTTGCCATATCAACATTGAAGCGATCATGGTGGAGTACATCAGATCTCAATTTGGTGTAAAAAAAATAGCCATTATCGATACAGACTGCCACCACGGAGACGGTACCAGTGATATTTTCTGGCATGATCCGGATGTATTGTTCATTTCCCTTCACCAGGATGGCAGAACCATGTATCCGGGCACAGGCTTTCCCGATGAACTTGGTGGACCCAACTCCAAGGGGTCCAACCTGAATATCCCCCTGCCGCCCGGCACTTCCACGGAAGGCTACCTCTACGTAATCCGCAATTGCATACTGCCGATATTAGCAGAATTCAAACCGGATATCATAGTCAATTCCGCAGGACAAGACAACCATTACACAGACCCATTAACAAATATGAATTTTTCCGCCCAGGGATATGCAAAACTCACCGACTTGCTAAAACCGGATATTGCCGTTCTTGAAGGAGGATATGCAATTGAAGGGGCCCTGCCCTACGTCAATCTAGGGATTATTCTTGCCATGGCGGGAATTGACTATTCCGGTGTTGTGGAACCTGATTACAACCCGGAAAAACTCAAGCAATCGGTAAGTATTACCGACAAAATCAAGAAAACCACCGACCAGATCAATGACTATTGGCAACAACGCAATGGGTTCAGGGAAAAATCCGGTAAGCCCGGTGAGCTGGTTATTCGTCACAAAGAAGTTTTCTATGACACGGACAATATATTTGAACGACAAAAAGAAACAATCAGAATATGCCGGGACTGTGGCGGCAGCTTTGAAATTGACTCAAAAGCCACACCTGGACACCATATCCTCGGAGTCCATATTCCCATCAACGCCTGCAAAAACTGCAGGGAAAAGGGATATGATTTTTTTGAAGAAGCAGACAAGACCAAGTATGAGCGCATCTATTTACAGGACAGACCAAAAAATCACTATGAGATTAAATAAAATTTACCAAGAAAATTGCCACCATGCATTCTAAACATTTCAGCAATTTAAGGACAAGATCTCTCATGATCCATTTCATGAGAGATTTTTTCATGGGCCGGGATTTTCTCGAGGTGGAAACCCCCATCCGCTGCCCAGGCATTATCCCGGAAGCCCATATTGATCCTTTACTATCAGAATCCCAGTATCTCCAGGCTTCTCCGGAACTGTGCATGAAACGCCTTTTATCCCGGAACTTTAAAAATATTTTTCAAATCTGCAAATGTTTCAGGAAAGAGGAACGAGGCCCCCGCCACCTGCCTGAACTCACCCTGCTTGAATGGTATGCAACCGACGCCACCTATCTTGACTTGATGGACCATTGTCAGGGCCTTTTGAGACACATTGCAGCAAGATTAGATATGGGAACCACCCTTACCTACCAAGATTTCACCATCGACCTTAAATCTCCCTTTGACAGGTTAAGTGTTGGGGAGGCATTTCACATCCATGGATCCAAGTCTGCTGAACAGGCTCTTGAAGACGGCAGTTTTGATGAGATCATGGGATTTGAAATAGAACCACACCTTGGAAAAAAAAGGCCCTGCATCCTATATGATTACCCGGCAAAGCTTGCTTCTCTGGCCAAACTCAAACCGGAAAATCAAAAACTTGCCCAGCGATTTGAACTCTATGTGGCCGGAATAGAACTTGCCAACGGGTTCACAGAACTTACTGATCCGGTTCTGCAAAGACAACGCTTTAAATTAGAAAATAAGATCAGGACCCATCGCGACCAACCAGCTCTTCCCATGCCTGAAAAATTTCTTGCCGATCTTAAAACCATGCCGGAAGCTGCCGGTATTGCCCTGGGAGTTGACCGGCTTGCCATGCTCTTTTGCAATGCTGCCACAATTGATGAAGTGGTGGCTTTTACCCCCGAAGCCCTTTAAATCAACCAGGAAATTTCAATATAAGGAATACATATGTCCAGTGTTGGAGTTGTTGTGTACAAACAAAGTAATGAACCTGGAATATTGACTGCTAAATGGTGTCATTCAGATTATGGCAATGGAACAGGTATTGCCACTGGCAAGCCAGTAAAAGGTTTCGAAGGTCATTATATCATTCGCTATTTTGACAACACGGGGGAGTTTCAAGCCGAACGAGAACTGCAAATTCAAAAAAATGGTGACTTTTATCAAGTATCTTGGATCAATAATGGAGTTATTAGCGGGAAAGGAATTGGTATGGAAACTAAAGAAGGGTTATCTGTTGGCTACTGTGATCTTAACGCAAAATAAATGATTTCATCAAAATCATAAGATAAGGTCAATTGACCGCCTACGAAACTACTGATAAAACGCTTTTAGTTATGTGGCCACATTATAAAATATTGGGAAAATATTGATTGAGTTTTAAGCTCAATGTTTGTATTCTTAGATAAATAAAAGTGTATAAGCTGTAAGGCATATCAGGAAGCTATAAGTGAATAATGATGTTAAAAGTTTTCACTTGTATGGGAGTCAATACTTATGACAAGCATGTGTAACTTTTTGGATAGCTTGAACATTATAAATCCGTGATCCGACCTATATTTTCGAATAATGCAAAATATATCAATAATTGAGTTCATAGGTAACTTCCATGAGTGAAAAGCTTACTTATAAAGAATTAGAAGAACGTGTTAATAAGCTTCAAAAAGCGTTATCAGAGAAAGAAAAAACCGAATCTGATCTTCGCAAGGCCCTACATCAAGTCAATCAATTTCGGGAAGCATTGGATAATGTATCAGCCCACGTTTATATGAAAGACACACAGCATCGCTATTTTTATGCTAATAATTTGACTCTAAAATTATTTGGATGTAATGCTCAAGAGTTAGTCGGAAAGGGAGATGAAAAATTTTTCCCTCCCGATGCTATTAAAAAACTACATGAAGTAGATAAGCGTGTATTCAAAGGAGAATGTACACAAGAAGAGATCAATATTGTGCATGAAAATGGAGGACGTACAGATTACATAGAAGTTAAAGCTCCTCTTTATGAAACTGGAACTAAAGAAAAAATTATTGGTTTATGCGGAATCTCCACCGACATTACCGAGCATAACCAACTTAGAGATGCACTAAAAGACAGTGAATCTCTTTTTCGCAGCTATTTTGAACTACCGTTGATTGGCATAGCCATTACATCCCCGGAAAAAGGCTGGGTTAAAGTCAATCAGCGTTTGTGCGAGATGTTAGGTTATACAAATGAAGAATTTGAAAGCAAAACGTGGTCAGAATTAACGCACCCCGATGACTTATCTGCCGATATAAAACAATTCAATCGTGTTTTAGCCGGGCAAATTGAAACCTATTCTTTAGATAAACGTTTTATTCGTAAAAACAAAGATATCGTCTTTTGTTCCTTATCCGTCGGGTGTGTTCGCAATCATGATGGCAGTGTAAAATATTTTGTAGCCTTGCTGCAAGATATCACCGATCGTATATTGGCAGAACAAAAGCATGCCAAATTAGAAGAACAACTACAGCAATCCCAAAAAATGAATGCTATCGGTACTTTAGCTGGTGGTATTGCCCATGATTTTAATAATATGCTTGGTGTTATAACAGGCAATATTTCATATGCACTCTCAGATATCGAAAAAAATGAAGAGATTTATGAAGCATTAGCAGATGCCCAAGAAGGCGTAAAACAGGCTCAAAAGCTGACTCACCAGCTTATTACTTTTGCTAAAGGTGGCGCCCCCATAAAGAAAATGGTCAATATAAAAAAAGTTATTGAGGAGTCCACAAAGTTTGTGCTCAGAGGAACAAAGGCTCAATGTGACTTTATTTTTCCAAATGATTTATGGCCCGTTGAAGTCGATTTAGGACAAATTAATCAAGTCTTTACAAACCTGATATTAAACGCGAATCAAGCAATGCCAGATGGTGGCACTATTCATATTCAAGCAGAGAACGCTAAAATTGATTCTGAAAACATCATGCTCTTAGAGCCTGGCCAGTACGTCAAAATCATGGTTACAGATCAGGGTGTTGGCATCTCTGAAAAGCATTTCCTAAAGATATTCGATCCATATTTTTCCACAAAACAATCGGGCAAGGGGTTAGGGCTTGCAACCACACATTCAATCATTAAAAAACATAACGGCTATATTTTTGCTGAATCCCAATTAGATAAGGGAACCACCTTTCATCTTTATTTACCAGCAACTACCGAACCCGTTGAACAGGTCGAAAAAACAGAATATGTTTCCTATAAAGGCGAAGGCAGGATTCTTATCATGGATGACCAGGAGTCCATTTTGAAGATATCGGGCAGAATGTTGAATCTTATGGGCTACGAGACAGTTTTTGCCACCGATGGCGCCCAGGCGATCAAGTTATATCGTGAAGCATACAAGTCAGAAAAACCGTTTAATGCTGTCATTTTAGATTTAACAGTGCCTGGTGGAATGGGAGGGGCAAAAACGATCCCTGAGTTGCTTAAAATTGATCCCAAAGTTAAAGCCGTTGTTTCCAGTGGTTATTCCAATGATCCCATCATGTCAAATTATGAAGATTATGGGTTTTGTAGTGTTGTGCCTAAGCCCTATACAAAAAATCAATTAGCTGAAGTTTTGAATAAAATTTTCGATAAAAAAGGTTAATTCTTGCGGAGCAGATTTTTGCTAGGAGAATTGACTTATGAAAAGTTGAAAAGATCCAGCAATAATATTATTCCCCTGGTGTGTAATGAATAATTAATTATTTCCATTAAAAGAAGGCTATATGCCCCCAAAAACAGTCATTACTATAAAGTGTGATGAAGGTCAGGGGTTTTTAGAACTGGCTGTGCGATGTAAATTTATCACTCTCCAGAAACAACAAGAAATGTTGCCCCAGGTTCTGGCCCATTCGAAAAAGAACCCCACGACACCGCTTGCTCAATTTTTGTTGAAAAAAAAGTTTTTTTCAAAAGAAAAAATCCTATTGCTGTTCTCCATTAAAAACCATATTGAAATACTTATGGCAGATCGACAATTTGGGAAGTTGGGGGTGGTTAATGATTTTGTGAATCCGGATAAACTGAAAAAAGCGCTTGATGTCCAGGTCAAAATTTTCCAAAAAAATAAAAAAAGTATCAAAATTGGAGATATCCTTTTACAAAGCCAGGATATTTCCCCTGCTGACAACACAGCATTGCTGCTCACCCAGGATCGTATCCCGGATGAATTTCTGGCCGATGCGTTATATACCATTGCCAAGACTGAAATTGAGCAGATGGAAATTGATCAGCGCTTTGGAGCCATTGCTGTTAAAAAAGAGTTTATTACCGCCGGTCAAGTAAATACGGCATTAAAACACCAGAAAAAACAACTCAATGAAAAAAAACAGAGGCGGTATATAGGGGATATTTTAAAAGAGATGTTCCAATTGTCTGATGCAGACATCACCAGTATCCTTAAGACCCAAAGAAAACTTGAAACAAAAAGAATGAAACTTGAAGAAAAACTGACCCGGGATTATGTACAAAAAGAATCAAAACAGCAGAAACTTGCGCCGTTTTTCGAATATCATGTGACTAAAGATAAATTGACTGCCTATGTCCGGAAAATTAAAAAGCCTGATAAAAAAATTGAGTTATCGGATTTTTTAAATTGGTTTTCCCTAAGCGCAATTAAATTTGGCCGCTCTGGTTCAAAAGAGATCCAGGCCTTTTTGGACAGAAAAGATTTTGAAGAAGAGTTTAAAATTGCCCAGGGCATTCCAGCTCAGCCGTTTAAAGAAGAGACGATTGATTTCAAATTTGACACCCAGTACAAGAACGACTCGGGCAGGAAGGGTTCAGAACCACCAAAGGTTGCTGTAAACGATATTCTTGCCATTGTAACACCCCATGAAAAAACCACACCAGGAACCGACGTTTTTGGCCGGTCTGTTCATTTACCGCAGACACCCATTGCACTTCTCAGCTGTGGCGAGGGTGTGACCAGAAAAGGCGATCAGTTTATTGTTTCAGTTGCAGGCATTCCGAGACTGGATAAAAACAGAACCCTTAGTGTCACCCCCCAGGCAAAAGACGCTCTCCAGGCAAAAGTCACTCCCAAAACTAAAGATACTCCCAAGGCTAAAGTCACTCCCAAGGCAAAAGTCACTCCCAAGGCTAAAGACGGCCTAAGCACAAAAGAGATTAAAGGAGATATCACATCAGACACCAATGATGAATATACCTCCTGTAATTTAAGGGTGACGGGAAATATTTCTCCCGGAATACTGGTGTCATGCCATGATCTGGTTGTTGAAGGAGAGATTTTTGGGAACCTGTCTGTTTCAGGCGAAGTAGAGGTAAAGGGGAATATCGGTTCAATGCCAAACACTACCAAAAAAAATGCTGTTCCTGTTCATATCACTGCAAAAGGGGGTATCTGGGTTACCGGCAATATTATGAATGCAAAAATTCTTGCTGGCAGAGGCCTGAGAGCGCCCAAGGGAGATTTGATTGCCTCTAATATTTCATCCTGCCAGGATATTATAGTTAATAATATTCTTTCAAGTTCCCAAACTCCTTCCAAGGTAAGAATTACACGGGAAAATATCTTTGAGAAAGCCGAGATAGAAAAATTGGATGCAGTCATTGAAGAAATTTCAGAAGAGCTTTATACGCTTTTACAAAACGATGAACTGAAAGAATTAACCAAAGACCTTATGAAAAAAGACCAGGCGCAGAATAAATACCAGGAAAAACAAAATGTGCTTTCGTATCTGAGTAGCGTCTTAACAGATAAGGATCTTGAAGAAATCAGTGATGTGGATCAGAAAATAGCCGCCTTTGAAGAAAAAAGCAAAGAAGCTGGGGAGACAAATACAGGGATAAATATTCCTGGGAGCACAAATGCTCATAAATTCATGGCCCTTCTGATGGGAAAGATCAAGAACCTTGCGTTAAAAGAACAACTATCATGTATCCGGGAATTCCAAGACAGTACTTCGGGCATGTACAACGCAGCTAAAAAGGCCAAAGAAAAACTTAATAAAAAATATGAAATCGTATTAAAAGGCATTGGAAAAGCAGTTAAAATAGAAGGTCCCAAAATTGATCAGGCAAAACAAAAAATCGATAAGCTTAAAAAGAAAAAGGATCTGCTGCTTGTGGAACAAAAAAAGGCGCACGCTTATTCAGATCCGGTGATAAAAGTAAAAAATCAGGTTGAACCTTCTACCATTATCATGGGCGAAAAAGCAAAACTCGTTATTGATAAAGCCATTTACGGGGTCACATTTAAAGAAGAGGCTCAAACACCCAAAAAACAGGCCAAAATTCTTGTGGAAGGATATTTTGAATAGTCCCAAATTGTCATGGCAAGTCCTATCTTTTATCCTATATTGTCCATATTGATCTGCTTTACCCCTGATCCGCCAGAAATATAGAGAACATCAAAGCAATAATACAACTCCTGTCTGCTGTGCTGAAAGATAAGAAAAGTATAGACATTTCAAACAGCACATGATTCCATCCGTTTATAAACAACATGGTCTTCCAGATAAAAGTAGGCTCAAATTGAAAGGATTTTTAAGGCTTTAGAGCCCTATAAATTCAATCTGTTTTTGGACATTAGTTAGGGAGAATATAAAAATATCACGACATAATAATAAATATCCACCTTCTTAGAAGGTGGTTTTGCCTTTTACCCCCTATAAGGGGGCTATGCTTGCCTCCTGAGAAGACAAGCAGGTCATCCCCTATTTCATACAAACTTCTTATTGTTCTTGTTGCTTTTCAAGCACT
>JAAELK010000241.1 GCA_024226935.1 Desulfobacteraceae bacterium | reverse complement strand
TTTATCTGACCGCAGACACTATGGATTTTGATTCAATCGGATTTTTCCTGGAGGTATGATGACAAGTGTTTATGAACAGATGTTATTGGATGCGGGAATCCCTACAACACAAGAAGGAATCCAGGGGGCCTGGGATAAACTCAATGAAGAATCAGACGTAAAAATTGCCAACGATTCGGCCTGGTCCCCTTTCTGGCGGTTGATATCTGCCATTGTCACAACTCCGGCCTTGTGGCTTGTAAATTTATTGATCAATTATGCCCTGCCCAACACTTTTTTAAAGGATGCTACAGGAGTCTGGCTTGAGTTGCTGGCCTGGGCTGTTGATCTTGAAAGAAAGCCTGCCACAAAGACCATGGGAAATATGCTTTTTACAAGGGAAAATACCGACGGCGAGTGCCTGGTTGAAGCCGGGATCCTGGTGGCCACTCCCCCAATCAACGGTAAAATTTATAGATTAATTGTTTCCAAAAATATCATCATTCCCCATGGATCAATATCCGCCCTGGTATCGGTGCAGGCAGAAAACCCCGGCACGGCCTATAATCTGGGGGCTGGTTATTATACGGTGTTGCCCGAACCCATCAATGGGATTTTGTCTGTTACAAATGATCCTGAGTGGATAATTATTGCAGGAGCCGACAAAGAGGATGACGAATCTTTACGCCTTCGCAGCCGAAATCAGTTTTCCGCTGTGGGTCAATACCACCACGACGCTGCCTATAGGTCTGATATCTCTCTTTTTGCAGGGATCCAGCCGGACTATGTGTGGTTTGAGCATGGGGCCCCCAGGGGGGCAGGAAGTGCCAACGCCTATATAATGATAGACAGCGGCAAACCCTCCCAGGAGTTTGTGGACGGTATCAATACCTATATACGGGATGCGGGCCACCATGGACATGGGGATGATATGCTCTGCATGCCCATGCCAGTTTTGCCCCATGATCTGATAGTCACGGTGTACCACAGTGGATTTTTGTCCGATGCGCAATGCCAGGATTTAAAAGATGCTGTGACAAACAGGATCCGTTACGCTTTCCGGGAAAATCAGGATTTTATGGCAATAACAAGGGTTATGCCCTTTTCTCGTTTCAGTTTTTCAAGACTTTCCGATGAATTGCACGGCCAGCTGGGCGATGTTCAGAGTATTATTTTTTCCCTGTCCGACATTAAAACAGCCATGGAGTTAGCTTGCCTGGGTAGTTTAACAATTAACCTGGAGGTAGGTTGATGAATCTGCCTAAATTTGAATTGCCGGTCTGGATGAAAGAAGGGGAAACCGCCAAGCTTGCCGCCGTTGCCCACCAATGGTTTTTAAAATTTGCCGACTGGGCTATGTGGCCCGTAAAGCAGCTGGACCCCATGACATGCAGCGAAAAAGTGCTGGATCTGATTGCATGGCAAAGAGATATTGACCGCTTTGACATAGAACCCTTAGAGCTTTACCGTCTCCGGGTGCGCCACGCCTACGCCAACGCCATGGACACCGGAAGCGTGGCAGGATTCAAGAAAATTTTTAAACGACTTGGGATCGGATATGTGGAAATTGAGGAACGCATGGATGGCCTTGATTGGGACGTGATTCACCTTCGCCTTTCTGCCACCCAGCTTGCCGAAAATGAAAGCTTGCTGGCTGTTTTAATCCAGCATTACGGCAGAACCTGCAGACGATACGGCTGGAAAGTCATCACAAGTATTCCCATTGAAATCCAGGTAGTAGAATTTGCCAACGACAGTTTAACCGGATTAGCAATATTGGAGGAATAATGAGCAGCGCTGTCACCATCGAAGGACAAACAAGAATTAATCAATTGCGGGGAGCAGAACTTCCCCTTGTTATAGACCGGATGATCCTTGCCATGATTCCAGGACTTGATTCAACGGGGGCCGT
>JAAELK010000240.1 GCA_024226935.1 Desulfobacteraceae bacterium | reverse complement strand
TTTATCTGACCGCAGACACTATGGATTTTGATTCAATCGGATTTTTCCTGGAGGTATGATGACAAGTGTTTATGAACAGATGTTATTGGATGCGGGAATCCCTACAACACAAGAAGGAATCCAGGGGGCCTGGGATAAACTTAATGAAGAATCAGACGTAAAGATTGCAAACGATTCGGCCTGGTCCCCATTTTGGCGGTTGATATCTGCAATTGTCACAACTCCGGCCTTGTGGCTTGTAAATTTATTGATCAATTATGCCCTGCCCAACACTTTTTTAAAGGATGCTACAGGAGCCTGGCTTGAGTTGCTGGCCTGGGCTGTTGATCTTGAAAGAAAGCCTGCCACAAAGACCATGGGAAATATGCTTTTTACAAGGGAAAATACTGATGGCGAGTGCCTGGTGGAAGCCGGGATCCTGGTGGCCACCCCCCCAATCAATGGTAAAATTTACAGGTTAGTTGTTTCCAAAAATATCACCATCCCCCATGGATCAATATCCGCCCTGGTTCCGGTGCAGGCAGAGAACCCCGGCACGGCCTATAATCTGGGGGCTGGTTATTATACGGTGTTGCCCGAACCCATCAATGGGATTTTGTCTGTTACAAATGATCCTGAGTGGATAATTATTGCAGGAGCCGACAA
>JAAELK010000239.1 GCA_024226935.1 Desulfobacteraceae bacterium | reverse complement strand
AGTGCTTGAAAAGCAACAAGAACAATAAGAAGTTTGTATGAAATAGGGGATGACCTGCTTGTCTTCTCAGGAGGCAAGCATAGCCCCCTTATAGGGGGTAAAAGGCAAAACCACCTTCTAAGAAGGTGGATATTTATTTAATAGTTTGGGATCATCTATATCCAGAATAAAAGACCCCTTTTTATTTAATTATATCCTACCGGACATTTCTGGGGGGGGCAAACCCCTCCCCTCTCTTGTCCGATTTTTCAGACATATGTCTAATTAATAGTTACATTAAAAGTTATCCTTTCTGATCGATATCTTCATTAAACCAATAAAACAAAGATGTTAAGAGGCTTTAATTTGTTGGCCTGATTGTTGCGTTGTAACTTCATAGCAAACCTGTTCAATGAAGTTTTTTAGAAACAGGAGTGGGGAAGCATCCATGTTTTGAACAAAAAAGTAAAATTAAAAAGGAGGTATTTCAAAAATGTCACGCAACAAAACACTTTTCATTTATAATGACACCCGCAGGGATCAGGACTGGCGCATTTTCTCTGAGGGTGTAATCGATCAAAGAACTACTGTTGGTCAGACAAGAAAGTCTTATACGCTTACCCTCAGTGGTGATGTAACAATTCAGTTTGGAGTTGACCCCATCATTTTAAAAACAAAATAGTAAATTAGTAAAGAAAAAGCTTGAAGAGGCCTATGGTTAAAGGTTATAATAAGTTTGCGAGACAAAAAAACAACCTAAACCAAGAGGCCACCCCAAGTGAAGTCCAGTAAAACACAAATTTATGCTAAATTCCACAAAATTCCCGAGATTAATTTTGAAGACAGACAACTAACGTCATTTGCAGGCATCCTGATTTTTCAATTATTATTCAAAAGATTGGGATTGAAGAAGAAATTGAAAAAATGCTTTTCTCATTTGAAATTTTCACCGATTTTCGGTCACCATATCGTTGTCTTGCTGCTGATCGTTCATCTGATTTTGGGTTTTAGAAGATTGCGGGAAACCGATTATTACAGGGAAGATCCAATGATTCTCCGATTGATGGGACTGAAAAAGTTGCCTGATGTGTCCACCATTTCCAGAAGCCTGTCTCAACTGGATGATAAAAGCGTCCAAAATATTCGCAAGTTATCCAGGTCATTTGTCATTAGCGGATTGCAGCGAGAACAGTTTCCAAGATTAACCATGGATTTTGATGGCTCAGTCCTGTCCACAAAAGGTCACGCCCAAGGATCTGCAATTGGGTTCAACAAATCTAAAAAAGGAGCCAGAAGCTATTATCCGCTTTTTTGTACCATTGCCCAGACAGGCCAATTTTTTGATATGCATCACCGACCTGGAAATGTCCATGATTCCAATGGAGCGAGCAAGTTTATGGAAGATTGTTTTCACAAAATAAGATCCCAAATGCCGGGTAAAATTCTTGAAGCACGAATGGATGGCGCTTTTTTTAACAAAGATGTCATCCCTTTAATGGCAGCGAAAAAGGTCCGT
This sequence comes from Desulfobacteraceae bacterium, assembly GCA_024226935.1. Taxonomy (GTDB): domain Bacteria; phylum Desulfobacterota; class Desulfobacteria; order Desulfobacterales; family Desulfobacteraceae; genus NBML01. The sequence goes on along the minus strand of JAAELK010000239.1, from coordinate 1,474 downwards.
TTTACAGCATCAGTTCCTTTTGCACGATTTGCAGAACTCAAAAAGTTGATTGAAGATTGTAATTCATGGACTGACATTGATGATCAATGGTCCTGTTTTGAAACCCAGTGGAAGCCAAAATCTTGGAATACTAAATTCCGGTTTGTATTCACCCGAAAAAAGTTTAAGAAAGCACAAAAAGGTCCACTCCAGTTAGACCTGTTTGAACCTGTTGATCGGGAATATCAATACAAAGTCATTGTTACCAACAAAACAGAATCTGCAAAAGCGGTTGTGCTGTTTCATAATGGTCGTGGTTCTCAGGAATCAATCTTTGGTACTGCAAAAAACAATACTGCACTTGGTGTAATAACCTGCAAAAGATTGGCAGCAAACCAGGTATTTACTTTATCTTCCATGATGGCGCATAATTTTTCTCAAGAAATACAAATGATAGCTAATCCGGCCTCCAGCCGAGCTAAGCCCAAGCGACCTTCTGCCTGGAAATTTCATAAACTTGATACAATCCGTCATCGTTTTCTCCAGAGAGCCGGGCGTTTTACCAGACCCGGAGGAAAACTCACGCTGACAATGAATACAAACCAGGCTGTGAAAAAGGATTTGTTGCATTATCTGGAAGCCATGCAGAAAGCAGCTTAAAAATGGGTTCTGTTGCAAAAAGATTATCCTCTCTGATATAAAGACATCCTTGAACAAAAATTAACCGATAGAGGATGTATAGATGGACCCCAAAAATCCGTTCAAATGGCGGCATTTTGAAAAAGAGATAATCCTATTGAATGTTCGTTGGTATCTTCGATATGCACTGACTTACAGGGATTTGGAAGCAATGATGCTGGAGCGTGGATTGAAAGTGGCTCATTCCACGATATATCGATGGGTACAGGCATATGCACCTGAAATAGAGAAAAGATCCAGGCCAAAACTGAGAAAGACCAACGATTCTTATCGAGTTGATGAGACCTACATAAAGGTAAAGGGAAAATGGAAGTATCTGTATCGAGCCGTTGATTCTCAAGGAAATACAATCGACTTTTTGTTTCGTGCAAAACGGAATAAGGATGCAGCAAAACTGTTCTTAAAAAAAATGCTTAAATCCGGGCATACCACAGCCCCTCGCGTTATTACTGTTGACAAGAATCCTTCTTACCCTGTTGCTGTAAAAGAATTAAAATCTGAAAGAATATTATCAAAAGACTGTGAAATTAGGCAAATTAAGTACCTGAATAATATTGTTGAACAGGACCATCGCTTTATCAAGAGGAGGGTTAAACCTGGACTTGGGTTTAAGTCTTTTCATACGGCGGTGAGAACGTTAAAAGGGTATGAAATGATGAACATGATTAGAAAGGGACAAATTGAGGGAATAAAAAAAGGAGAGATCGAAAAGCAGATTAAATTTATTGATAATCTGTTTGCTCTTGCTGCATAATATTTTCCCATTGTAGGGATTTTATATCCTCAATTATTTTTT
>JAAELK010000238.1 GCA_024226935.1 Desulfobacteraceae bacterium | reverse complement strand
GTATTGATTCTCAAGGGTTGTAGCGGTAATTGTTGGTAAAAAGAAACATTCATACTTCTTTTAATATCAAATCATTTTACTCGTGTCCCGAACTATTTTTAAAAATTTGATAAAAACTTTACTAACCCGAATATTTACATACTTCAAGAGTTAAACCTTATTTTTCCAGGGACTTATAAATATTATAGCCGGTCTGGCCGGGATTCAATTTACCATATATAAGATAAAATCAACGCCCTAAAAGAGCTATCAGGCGATGATCATACCAAGTCTATCATGAAAACATTCTCTCCTTGACTTAGGCACGTTTAAGCGAGATACTTGGGGTAAATATTTTTCTTTTTCACCTTCTCTTAGATAGTATAGCTGATATAAAATTTTCTTTATTTTCATTTTAGAACGAGTTCTTCATGGAAAAAGTTAATTTAAAATTATGCATAATGAATCTGTTTAAAAACCCTTTGTTGAGATATATTCTAATTATAACAATAGGGGTCCTGGTTATTTTTCCAATATTTTGTGTCTCTTTTATTTTTCCTCAATTTGTTAAACAACTGACAGTATCAAATGAAGATTCCGCCCTGAGAGCTGCTACTCACTTAAAAAACAGTATTCTGAAGGAAACAACCCAACTGACAAAACAATCAATTTCAAAAAATCTTATACGCAAATGTTTATCAGTAAAAGAGGATCTAAATTTAGAAAAAATCAAAATATTTATGGATTCCGGGGAAATATTATTTTCAACAGACCCGACCGATATTGGAAAATTCAATACACATGATTATTTCCATAACCATATAACAAGGGGCAACGTTTTAATAAAGACGGTAAAAAAAGGCACAACGACCCTGGAAAATCGCATCGTAAATGTCGAGGTGATCGAAACCTATATACCATTAATTCATGATGGTATTTTTATCGGAGCCGTTGAAGTCTATTATGATATTACCCAAAGAAAAGCAGCTTTGACAAAGCTGCTGATTCACCTGAAACAAACAATCCTCTTATTTGCTGCCATAATAATGATTGTTGTCCTATCTATAATTTTCAAGGCAAGCCAGAATATCATTGAAAAAGAACTGGCGGCCACTTCCTTGAAAAACGCCCATGCACAATCGGAAAAAAAAGTAATTGAACGGACTACTGAGTTAAAGAAAAGCAATCAATCATTAAAAATCAAAATAGAGGAACAACAACACGCAGATCAAGCTCTACAGGAAAGTGAACAGCGATATCGTTCGCTGGTTGAAACTTCCGTTGAAGCCATCATCTCCATAAATGAAAAAATGGAGATCATACAATGGAACCAGGCAGCCAGTACGATATTCGGTTATTTTGAAGAAGAGACAATTAAAAAATCCATCTCCCTGCTTTCATCGGATCTTTACAGCAGGATTCTTCCCAAAAAAATAGATATTTTACTTAGAACCGGTATCCCCGAAACAAAAAGTTCGACAATTGAATTTGAGGCTAGGACAAAAAACTTGGACAAAATACCCGTTGAGCTTTCCTTATCAGCTTTTAAAAAATCAAAAAATTGGATCATTACATTGATCATTCGGGATATTTCCCAGCGCAAAAAGGCTGAATTGGAACTGACCCATAGTTATGAGACCCAGTCAATTGTAAATATATTGTTAACTGAATCCCTCGGAGATGCCTCAATTACAGTGCTTTTAGAGAGATGTCTAACTCTTCTACTCTCACTGCCGTGGTTTGCCTTTGAATCCAAGGGTTGTATTTTTTTAGTTGAAGAAACCCCGGATATCTTGATCATGAAAGTTTCCCACGGTCTTTCAGATGAATTAAAAACCAGATGCTCCAAACTGCCTTTTGGAGAGTGTTTATGCGGCAGAGCAGCCCTTTCTAAAAAACTTGAATTTTCAAATCATGTTGATGAGCATCATACTTACCAGTTCAAAGAGATGACAGACCATGGCCACTATTGTATTCCCATTATCGCCAAACATAAAGTTTTTGGCGTCATCAATATCTATGTAAAAAAGGGGCACAAACAAAATAAATTTGAAGAAGGATTTTTAACGGCCATAGCAAACACGATGGCAGGAATACTGATTCAACGGTATGGAGAAGAGGAAAAAAAGAAAATAGAAGAACAACTACGTCAATCTCAAAAACTTGAATCTATTGGGCAGCTTGCAGCCGGAATAGCCCATGAGATAAATACGCCCATTCAATATATTGGAGATAATACAAATTTTTTGGAAAATGCCTTTCAAGATTTAGATACCATTATTAAAGATTATGATTTGCTTTTAACGGCCGCAAAGAATGGACCAATTGATAAAACCACTATCAACCAGATAGAAGCAACAATAGAGGAAACAGATTTAGACTTTTTAGAACAAGAGATCCCCTCTGCAATTAAACAATCCCTTGAAGGTATCGACCGGGTCAGCAAAATTGTGACATCCATGAAAGAGTTTTCACATCCAGGTGGAGAAGAAAAAATTTTCACAGATATTAACCATGCGCTTTATAATACCCTTACCGTGGCAAACAATGAATGGAAGTATGTTGCAACACTTACGACAAATTTTGATGATTCTTTGCCATTGGTATTGTGCAATCCGGGAGAACTGAATCAGGTTTTCTTAAATATAATAATTAATGCAAGTCACTCAATCGCAGACAGTTTAAGGGACCAGCCAGATAAAAAAGGGTCCATCTTAATAAGCACATTAAAAAAGGGGAAATGGGCACAGATAAAAATAAGCGACACAGGCATGGGTATCCCGCAAAAGATACAAAATAAATATCCACCTTCTTAGAAGGTGGTTTTGCCTTTTACCCCCTATAAGGGGGCTATGCTTGCCTCCTGAGAAGACAAGCAGGTCATCCCCTATTTCATACAAACTTCTTATTGTTCTTGTTGCTTTTCAAGCACT
>JAAELK010000237.1 GCA_024226935.1 Desulfobacteraceae bacterium | reverse complement strand
CATTCTTGTACGGCTAATACAAAAAAATAGGAAAATGGTCATGTCCACTCCTTAATTTCAAGACTTAAAATTTTCATTATAATTCAAAGGCACCGATACTTACTGTTGATGCGAAGTACGCGATATCCTGATGAACCAGAAATAATGCCGGAAGGGTGTACACTGTTTAACAAAACAAAAGACCATTCCCATAAATGCAGCGGCAATTGTAAAAATTGTACCTGCCGCCCCAAAAAAACCTGAAGATCGGAGAAAAACCATGTCAGACAAATTAAAGCAATTTAAAAACATATGGGAAGTGGAAACCCAATTCAAATGCCCTGTTGTGGGAGCAATGGTTTCCATTGAAAAACACAAACAGATCCTGAAAAAATGTGGGTATGCTGTAAACCGGATGAGACCCTATGAATTTCATCAACAACTGATGTCCAGACTCCATGAAAAAAACAATGTCTCCATTATGGTCAACAATTTTATCCAGAGCCAGTCAGTAAAACATATGAAAAAAATACAAGGACTTGGGGAGAAACAGATCCAGACCCTTTGGAAGGAACAATTGGAACAGGGCCATGGGGGTCCCATGATGTATGCCATTATTGCCCACGAAGACACCAGCCCTGGCCTGCTACAAGAGATCTATGGACAAATCCACATGAAGGCCCACACCAATATGAAAGAAGTTTTCGATACAAAAAAACAGCTATCGACAATGGAAAACACCCTATCCAACACACAAAAAAAAGTCACATCAAAAATTCAAAGAATCAGAATTTTAATGGAAGACAAAAAGCTGACCGCCCGCAAAATTTCTCAATTAGAAACCCAAAATCGATCTCTTACTCAACTTGTGTCCGAAACAAAAAAAGCTGAAAGGAAAACCGATCTCGAAGAAATCACCCAGCCCTATGAACAAAAAATTGCAAATCTCAATGCAATAATTATGGACTTTAAAACCCATTTGAGAATAAAAGAAAGAGAAAAAAAAGCCCTCCAAATCCAACTTTTTGAATCAAAAAATGAGAACCAATTCCTAAGGGAAGGGTTCAAAACCCTATATGAAAATTTCTCCCCCCTCCCCCCATTAAACTGTGCAAATAACAATAATTGTTCCCAAGAAACCTGCCCCCAATACCAATTATGTGCAAAACAAATATTTATGATTGGCGGCATCACTAAAATGAAATCCTTTTACAAGGATATCGTTGAAAATGCCGGTGGAAAATTTGATTACCACGACGGCTACCTGAAAAACAGCCATACCAATCTTGAAGCCCGGGTTAAACGCTGTGACCTGGTCCTATGCCCGGTCAATTGTAACAGCCACAATGCCTGTCTCAAAATAAAAGCACTTTGTAACCGCCACAAAAAACCATTAAAAATCCTTAGCAATTCCAGCCTGACTGCTGTAAGTCATGCACTTTTCCTGACCCGGGACCAGCAGGAAAAAAACTTTAAAACCCAATATATTCAGTAGCCTTTGCGGGTCTGCCCCGGTCATACCCGCAAATTGATCCATGGCTCAATTTTTTGTCCAGGACTCTCCTCCATTTTATAAAAAAACCTAAATAAGCGGATTAACAGAAAAGACAGCCGTGGCCGTCAAGCCTTTCTGCTTTTTGGAAACAACCCCTTGCTCAGATATAGATTCAAGGTATTCATGAATAATCTTTTCAAGAACTGCCGGGGGTTTATCACTCACCTTCGAAAAGAACGCCATCTGGTTATCAAATTCTTCATCCAGATCTATTTTCTGGTCCCACTCGACCATGTCAAAAACAATATCCGGAAAAAGTCCCATGGAAAAAAGCAGATTGATTTTAAACAGGATACTCTGGGGCTTGTCATCCAGAGAACCGCCCATGATCTTTTCCCAAAGATCCGTTAAAATTAAATTTTGCCTTCTGGCAGCCCAACCCCGGATGGCACATCCATTTTTCGAACATTCCAACATTTTAAAAAAAGAGGCCGCACTGGCCACTCCCGGGGACATAAAAGCAATGACCAGATCAAATTGTTTTTCCCATCCTTTTTTTTGAATATCAACCCTATGCCAGTCTTCGGACAAGAGAGTAATTTTATCGGCCAAATCCTTTGATAACCCCCTTTGGAATCGATCCAGCATACCCCGGGAAAAATCAAGGGCTGTCACCCGTGCCCCGTTTTTTGCCAGAGCCATGGCCAAAATCCCTGTACCACAACCAATTTCAAGCACCTTCATCCCCTCAAATAAAAGGCCTTTTTGTCTCAATAATCCCAAGGTTTTTCCAAGACGTCGGTCCTGCACCCCTTTTTTACTTTTATCATAGTTTAAGGAAGCCTTGTCCCAATATTGCGAAGTGGAAAATCCTTTATGAACAGCATAGGTATCACTTGTTTTATCTTTTTCCCACTCATTGATCCAGAAAGCTTGATTAAATATAGATTCCATTCTATTGACCTTTTTTTGTATAATTTTCAAAATCTTTCATCTCCAAAGCAGTATCTGCCCCGATATTTTCACAATTTTCTTCCTTTGCCAAAAAGATTCCAACTATATCCACTATCACCACGTAAAGAGCCGGAACAAAAAGCAAAGTTAACCCGGTGGCTGCAATGAGGCCAAAACTTATACTCACTGCCATGGGTATGAGAAACTGGGCCTGGAAGCTGGTTTCCAAAAGCAGGGGAAAAAGGCCTGCCACCGTGGTAACAGAGGTTAACAACACAGGTCTGAAACGACTTTTCCCAGCCTCTATCACCGAATCAAAAACAGGTGCTCCCCAACGCACCTTCCCATTAATAAAATCGATCAGGATCAAAGAATCATTGATAACAATACCAGATAGAGCCACAATTCCGAAGATACTTATCATGGTAATATCCAACCCCATGATAAGATGGCCAAAAATAGCACCGATAAGCCCGAAGGGAATGGCCGTCATAATAATCACCGGCTGAATATAGGACCGAAACTGGCTGGCCAACAATAAAAACATAACCATGGCTGCCAGGGAAAAACCTTTAATCAGGCTGTTAATGGATTCTTCGGTCCGCTTGGCCTGCCCCTCAAGGTCATAGGAAACTCCAGGAAACCGGTTCACAAGGGTCTCTAAAAAACCTGCCCGCAAATTGTCCACAATATTCTGGGCATTGGCAACATCTTCATCAATATCCGATATCATAGTAATCACCCGTTTTCTATCCACCCGCTGGATGGTGGAGTAACCCTGTTCCATCGTGATACCGGCCACCTGATTCAAGGGAATCTGCCGTCCGTCCCGGGTCCTTATCCTCAAATCATCAATGCTTGCTTCCGATTCCCTTTCCCCTTGGGAATACCTGACCATGACCTTGATATCATCTTTTCCCCGCTGGATCTTCAAGGCTTCGTCTCCATAGTAGGCCTGGCGAATCTGATTGGCAATATCAGCCATGGTGACACCGAGAGATTCGGCTCCTTTTTTAATGAAAATCTGTTTTTCCATTTTTCCGGGTCGAAAATCGTCCGTGATATCAAAGGTGCCGGGATAGGTGGCAATCTCATCTTTTAAAAGCCCTGCTGCCTCTTCCAGCTGGGTCAGATCACTTCCCACAAGCCTGATTTCAATTGGATTACCACCGGGACCGCCTCCGATAATAGAAAAGGTCAATTGTTCAACTCCCAGGATATTCCCGGTCAATTGCCTCCATTTAGCAGTAACCTCGGGGGCGGAAATATCCGGACGCATATCAGCAGGCTGGATTTCAATCCAGGCTTCTCCACAATGCCCCCCGTAAACGCCAGGTTTCCAATCTCTTCTGGGAATAATCCCCACTTGGGAAAAACTATTAACCACCAGATCCCTGCCACCCTTCACCCGATCGCGAAAAAAATCGTTCAGCTCAAAGGCCCCATTTTCTATCTGTTTTATGGCTTTTTCCGTGGTCACAAAGGGTGTTCCCAAAGGATAAATCGTCTCTGAAATTATCCAATTGGAATCGGTCTTGGGAAAAAAGACAAAGGGTACATGGCCTCCGGCCAGAAGGCCCATGGACACAATGAGACACCCTATTCCCACTCCCAGGGTCAAATATCTATTTTTCACACAATATCTCAAAACAGGGATATAAAAAAAATGAATAACCCGGTTCATGGTTTTTTCTATCCGGTTCCTGATCCAGGCATGGCCATCTAGGACATCTTGTTTCAGCCAGCCCAGACACAAAGAAAAGAATCTACCAAGACGATTTTTATTATGCTTGGAAGGTGTCAGGGTATGTTCCAGATGGGCCGGAAGAATAAGAAAGGCTTCCCCAAGGGAAACGACCAGAATACAGATCACAGTCTGGGGCATAATTGAAATAAATTTGCCCATAATCCCCGTTATATGCATCAAGGGAACAAAGGCTACAATGGTGGTGGTCACCGCCATAACCACCGGGGCCCCGATCTGTTCAACACTATCCATCACCGCCTGTTTAGGAGATTTGCCCAAAGAATAATGGGTATAAACATTTTCTCCCACGATGATGGCATCATCCACCAATATCCCCAGGGTCATGATAAACCCGAACAAGGAAAGCATGTTGATGGAGGCTCCAAAATAATCCAGGACCAAAAATGCCCCCATAAAGGAGATGGGAATTCCCGAGGCCACCCAGAAGGCAAGACCCAGATCTAGGAACAGGGCCAGAACAATAAAAACCAATATTATTCCCTGGGCCCCGTTCTTGAGCAAAAGGTCAATACGATCCTGGACCATGTCCGCCATATTAAACCAATACCCCAGGATCACACCTTTTGGCATCAAATCCCCATGGCTTTCTATGTATTTTATGACGGTATTCGAAATAGCAATGGTATCCTGGGAATCGGTGCGCCTCACCACAATCAGGGCAGCGGGTTTTCCATTAAACCTTGCTTTAACATCGGTCTCTTCAAACCCGTCCTTTACCCTTGCCACATCCCCCAGCCGGATCACGGTACCATCGGATCGTGTTAAAAGTGGAATACGCTCAAACTCTTCCCCCTTGTAAAGTTTTCCCTTGGCACGGACCAGCAATTCACTTCCCAGGGTTTTAATTTTACCACCAGGAAGCTCCAGACTGCCAGTCTTAACCGCTGTTACCACCTGATCAAAGGAGAGATTAAACTGGCGCAGACTTTCTTCTGAAATTTCAATGGAAATTTCAAAATCTCTGACCCCGGTAAGAATCGCCAGGGATATGGAATCTGTTTCCACCAGATCATCCCGGATCTTTTCAGCCGTATCCCGCAGCACCCGTTCAGGAACATCACCATAGACGGCCAGATAGATAGCCGGCTCATTATTCTTGATCTCAATAATCACAGGATCTTTAGCTTGTTCAGGAAAAGAATCGATCAAATCGATCTGGGTACGAATTTCATCCAATTTTTCATTGATATCGATTCCGGCAGCAAGTTCCAATGTGACGGAACCGTGTCCCTCAAGGGCCGTTGAATACATGGTTTTAACATCTTCAAGGCTTTTGAGCTGTTCTTCTATCTTGATGCAGATACCCTCTTCCACCTCTTCAGGGGAGGCGCCGGGATAGTCAACACCTATATCGATCATATCCAGGGAAAACTGGGGAAACATTTCCCGTTTCATATTTAAAACCGTAAAAAAACCTGCGACAATCAAAAATATCATGATCAGGTTTACCGTGACTCTGTGTTCAACCGACCATTTACCCAAGGTTTTCATTACTTAAATTCCCATTTGCGAAATGGTAAGTTGCATCCCCTCAACGGCTCCGGGAAGAGGAGAAGAAATAATTTTATCCCCATTGTTCAACCCGCCATTAATATAAACTTCTTCTTCAAATTTACGCAGCACCGAAACCTGTCTCATTTCCAGACGCTGATTCTTAACAACAAAGATTATATTCCCGGGTTTCAGCAGATATCTTGGCAAAACAAAGATATTTTCCCGGGTTTCTCCTATGATCTTGCATTTGACAAATGCACCTGGTTTTAAATCAAACAAAGATACCCGGGAGCTGTTGTTATCGTCATCATCTATCCTGGTTTGTATCTCCAGGGTCATGGGAAGGGTCCTGGTTTTTTCATCGATTCTGGCCTTTATCCTGGCAACTTTGGCTTTCCATACCCCTTTGCCGGCATCCTCAAAATTTGCAATACTGACACGGGCTTCAGGGGTGCGACCGTTACTGAAAAAAGCCTGGATCCATTTCATCTGCTCCAGGGCAATTCTCACCTCCACATCCAAGGCATCTTTTTCGTAGATAGCACCCAAAGTCATACCGGAAGTCACATATTCACCCTCTTCGGCCAGCTTTTCCAGAACAAACCCGTCAAACCCGGACAATATCCTGGTTCTTTCCAGGGCCAGTTCCGCCTTGCGAAACTCCACATTTGCCATGACCAATGCCGATTTTTTTTGCGCCATCATGGTCGGGATAAGCAATAACCTGTTCTGGATACCCTGCAATTGAACCCTGGCCGAAAGATGCTGCTGCATAGCTTTATCAAGACTGGCTTTTGAAGCAAACTGGTTTTTGCTCAAAGCCCTGATTCGTCTAAGTTCCTTCTGGGTCAAGCTTACATTATCCTTTGCCAGTTCAATATCGGTTTTCAGATTTTCAATTTCCTGGTTCAGGCTATCAACATCCGCTCTGGCCTGATTGACCCTGACGGCAGCTGCCTCTTTACCTAAAAGATAAGATCGCGGATCGATCTGGATTAAAAGCTCCTGATTACCTATTACCCCCCCTTCTAAAAAGCCAGGGTTCAGATAATCTATTCGACCGGGGACTTCCACGGCAATTTCAACAAGTTTTCTGGGACTGACCGTGCCAAAGGCCTCAACTATCATCTCTTCCGACCGGGAATCAGCCTCAAATATCCGGACACTGGGAGGAGTTCGCACCAATTGCTTTTTTTCAGGTTTTGGCCGAATCGCATATAGCCAGAATGCCAATGCACAGGCAATACCCACAACAATGAGAAACCGTAAGAATCTGAACAAAAAAGAAACTACCCCTTTAGATCTCGATAATTTTTCCATGGCAATCCTTTAATCAACTGCTATGTATCTTTTCCAACTTAAGTTTCACTCTTTTTGATATACCAAGAACCACTTTTTGAAAGGAGATTCTCCATACTGAAAATCAAGATAAAACAATTTTTCAATTATTGCAAAGTAGATAATGGCTATCCCTACATTTAAAGGATCTTTTACCCCAATTTGATGCAAACACAAGACGTGGCGTAAGCATTCAATTAACTATATATTTCAAGTTTTTAATAATTTTTCATACTTTTCTTGATGAAAAGCATTTTCCTATCTCAAAAAATTAACCAATCCCAATGAAATTGAAAAACCTATTGCTACTATCTTTATCTTGTGCATATTATGGCTTCGGATTTTTTATAACTCAATCCACAAAAATTAGTTGGAGGGAAAAGCTGCATGTTGCCAAAGGAGAATTTAAGATGAGAAAACAAAATAGAGACGTTCTTGTTGTTGGATTAGCATTATTTGCCATGTTTTTTGGAGCGGGAAACCTGATATTTCCACCGGCCCTGGGATTGGGCTCCGGCACCAGCTGGTTTTTCTGCATGCTGGGATTTTTTATCACCGGGATAGGTATGCCTTTGATGGGAGTTGTTGCTGCCTCTAAAGTCGGGGGCACGATCGAATCTTTGAGCAGTAAAGTCAATCCGATGTTCGGCAAGATTTTCTGCACCATTGTTATCCTGGCCGTGGGACCACTTCTGGCCATTCCCAGAACAGGTGCAATGACCTTTGAGGTCGGTGTTCTCCCTATCTTTCCCGGAGCAAATCCTATTATCGTCTCTATTATATACTTTGCCATAACTTTATTTTTTGTACTCAAACCCACAGGGATTGTCGATAGCATCGGAAAAGTATTAACTCCCATTCTCCTGATTATAGTTGTCAGTATTATCGCAAAAGGGATAATATCGCCTTTGGGCGTGCCAATAGTTACCGGCATCTCCAATTCCTTTAGTAAAGGTTTCACCGAAGGATTTCAGACAATGGATGCCCTGGTGGCCATCGCATTCGGCGGAATAATTATCTCTTCCCTGAAAGCCAAAGGGTACAATGACACCAAAGACCAGATTAATATGACAATAAAAGCCGGTCTGATTGCAGCCTCTGGACTTGCTGTAATTTATGGCGGCCTGCTATACTTGGGGGCTACAGCCAGTGGAGTATTCACCCCAGATCTGACCAGAACCGAGCTGATAATTGATATGACAAATGGGGTAATGGGAAATTTTGGTAAGGTTGCCCTTGGCCTTGCAGTGTCCTTTGCCTGCCTGACAACTTCCATTGGCCTCACCGCAACTGTGGGAACTTTTTTCGCGAAACTGTTTAAGGGTAAAATAAGCTACAATACAGTGGTTATAGCCACTGCCGTTTTCAGTGCGTTTTTTGCAAATATAGGGGTGGAAAAAATTGTCCAGTTTGCAATTCCTTTATTAGCTATCGTATATCCTGTGGCGATTGTATTGATAATTTTAGGATTTTTCGATCACTATATTACAAATGAAAAAGTTTATAGTGGTGCTGTAATCGGAGCACTTTCGGTCAGCATTTTTCAGGGAATCAGCACAATGGGCATCAATTTTTCCCCCATAAACAATATAATCGCAAAATTACCTTTTGCCAATGCGGGTTTTGCATGGCTCATCCCTGCAATTATCGGCACTCATTTAATGGTTCTCATGACAAGGGGCAAATTTAGAAAAAAATTAAAGCTGGCTTTTGGTGAAAGAAGCAAAAGCCTGTAAGGGGCAATTTCAAACCCCAAGTTCCACAATAAAATCTTCGGTGCTGCGCCGACGACAATAACCGCTGATATGGCGAAGAGAAGTTTCATGTCGTTCAGAAGAATAGGTGGCGCAGGCATCGGTGATGAGAGTAACCAGATAACCAAGATCACAGGCGTCACGAACTGTAGAACTTATGCACTGGTCCGAAAGCAGACCGCAGACAATAAGATATTTAACGCCCAGATTGCCCAGGATATAATGGATATTTGTGGAGATAAAAACACTGGATGAGGTCTTGGGAAACACCATTTCATCATCCAGGGGCTTTATGGCGTCAAGAACCCGGGCATCCCAGGCCCCCCTGGGGACATTAAAACCGCTGATCTTGTAATCAAGACTGCGATCCCTCCCATCTTTGGTAAGACTTTCAATAACCGTGTATAAAACTTCGATCCCTTTTTTACGGCAGGCAGTTTGCAAACGCTGCATGTTTGGAATGCAAATCTCATCCAGACGGTTAAAAAAATACTTATATTTCCTCTGGCCCCCCTGGCCCCTGTCCTTGCATCCCCCACCGTCCGGGCGGGCATTGTAATTTTGAACATCCACAAAAAGCAAAGCCGTCCTTGCGGCAACAACAACAACTTCTCGACTCAGAGTATCCGCCATGACATATTCCCTTTTTCAAATACAACGTTTTAACCCGGCGCCCCAATTATTAATATCGCTCCAGCAGCAGGGCCACTTCTTCTTCCAGATTCATCTCCTTGAGGTTATCCCATTCATTTTGCCGCACGGCAACAAAAGATTGGGCAAGGGATTCTCCCATTGCTGTAAGCACAACCTCATCTTTACGAAGAGCCAGGAGGGCTTGTCCCAGGGTCTGGGGCAAAAGATCGATCCCCCTGTCCTTGCGTTCTTTTTCAGGAATAAGTCCCGGATCCACAGTGGTCTCCTTGCAAAGCTTTAAATTCCGTTTGATCCCATCCATTCCTGCAGCAATAATAACACCCAGAGCAAGATAGGGATTGGCGGTTGCATCGGCAATCTTATATTCAATGCGCCTTGCCTGATTTCCCTCCTTGTTTTTGCAAACACGTATGGCAGCCTCCCTGTTCTGATGACCCCAGGCCCGGAAAGCTCCCGCCCAAAAGTGAGGCCTGATACGGCTATAGGATGTTTTACTGGGGATTGTAACAGCACATAAAGCCGGCAGGTGATCCAGAATCCCTGCGATAAACCCAGCGCACTCGGTGGATATACCGGTCGACTCATTTATATCACCACTTATATTTTTATCTCCCCGCCACAAGCTAAAATTGATATGGCAACCAGATCCTGCTTTATCCTCCAGAATCTTTGGCAAAAAGGAAGCAATAACCCCATGCTGGAAAGCTACTCCGCGAACAGTTTCCCGATAAATTATCTGCCGGTCCGCAGCATTCAGGGCTTCGGCATACCCAATATTTAATTCCTGCTGCCCCGGCCCCGACTCGGGATAATAGCTTTCCACCTCAATCTTTTGTGCCATGAAGGCATCGGCAAGATCATTGATAAAAGCCCTGTTAATATTCATGGATCCTGTAGAGGCAAAAACGGTGTCATCGATGGGTTTAATCGAGCCATCTAAACTTTTTGTCACCAGAAAAAATTCATTTTCAAAGGCAGCCTTGAGGGTCAGTCCTTTTTTTTCAAGTTTTTGCACCTGGCTTTTTAAAAACCCCCGGGGGCAATGTTCCCATACCCTGCCGGTTTCACCGACTATCATATCACTTAACACCTGGGCATGCCCATCGGCATAGGGCAAGATTTTCATGGTGGACCAGTCGGGCATCAGACGCACTTCTCCCACAGGCCCAAGACCTGTTTCGGAAACCACACTGTCATACATGACCGGCAGCGCCATCTGGGCAAGGGTAATACCCACACCATTATCCATGCAATCTTCCAGACAGCTCACATGGACAGCTTTGGCACGAATCACATTGGCATTATCACACCAGACGATACGAACAAATTTAACACCTGCATCCTCCAGGGTCTGCTTGCAAGTCACCATGGTTTTCCTTTTGGCTATAAAAATTTATTTATTGGAATGATTGCCCTGACAATATATCTATTATACCAACCCATTATAATGAAATCGGTTCAAGATACAAGAAATTCTTTGCTCTTTATTGGAATAAAAAATCATATCTTGCCACCATCCATGACAACTAGGATGGCACAGTTAAGGACACAGGCACGGTTTTAGGAAACGAGGTGGAGCAAAAAGAAAACTGCTGATATTCATTTGACCGGGCTATCTTAAAGCCGGTTGACCAACCATCAACCGGCCTTTTTCTAAAAATAAATATCCACCTTCTTAGAAGGTGGTTTTGCCTTTTACCCCCTATAAGGGGGCTATGCTTGCCTCCTGAGAAGACAAGCAGGTCATCCCCTATTTCATACAAACTTCTTATTGTTCTTGTTGCTTTTCAAGCACT
>JAAELK010000236.1 GCA_024226935.1 Desulfobacteraceae bacterium | reverse complement strand
TGCTCATCCTGTTTGGAATGCTGCCACAAGGCTCTGCTTTTGCCTTCGGGTGCGAGACTGCGTCGGAATCAATCGATTCAACCCCTTTGCTTTGCAAGCATTGCGGTGGCAGATTGATACTCATTGAAATCAACGAATTCGGCAGGGGGCCGCCTTTACCATGCTTTTGTTGAACAAGACATCAGATTGTAAAAATTTCCAATTTGCACTCACAAAAGGGTATAGGGAAAAAACGCGCTTTCTTCCAAAAACAAACGATGACAAGCGCTTGTCATCGATTCAAAACGATATCAAGAACGTGTATCACACATTTTTTCACAATCATAATCCCAATATCATTTTCATTTCATCAAAATAACGCTTGACTTTGAAGCGTCATTTGCGTTAAAAGTCCATAGTTTAAAGTCGTTTTGGGGCTATCGCCTTAGTTCAACCGGTCATTATATGTATGCTCCGCTCGTGATGGCTGCAATCTCAAATTCGTGAGACCGGGTGTACTCGCTCCGATACATATAATGCTATACGTTATGCCCATAGGATTAAATAACTTGATCATCGAGTAAAACTGTCCGAACCATTGAAAAAAAAAGAAAAAAAAACATGCGAGTATTACCATTGGAAAGGGGACATCCCCCCCT
>JAAELK010000235.1 GCA_024226935.1 Desulfobacteraceae bacterium | reverse complement strand
TAACCGTCAAAACCAATTTCAGTTAGGCCTTTAACAGATACATCACGAAGGTCTTCGTACACACCACCTTGAACGATACCGAATAGTGAGTTCGGGTTTTCAAGTTTGTCGAAGTGGTTACGTGAACGCTCAGCCCAACGAAGAGACATCTCCATTGAGTCTTTTGCTTCTTTGTGTGTCGCTGGGTAAGGCGTACACTCGTCAAAGATCATTACGATGTCTGAACCTAAGTCTTTTTGGATTTCCATAGACTTCTCAGCGTCCATGAAGATCTTGTCACCGTTTACAGGGTTACGGAAGTGAACACCCTCTTCAGTGATTTTACGCATTGCACCTAGGCTGAATACTTGGAAGCCGCCTGAATCAGTCAGGATAGGGCCGTGCCAGTTCATGAAATCGTGCAGGTCACCGTGCATTTTCATGATCTCTTGACCAGGACGTAGCCATAGGTGGAATGTGTTACCTAATAGGATTTCAGCGCCTGTGTCTTTCACTTCTTCAGGTGTCATACCTTTTACAGTACCGTAAGTACCTACAGGCATGAATGCTGGGGTTTCAAC
>JAAELK010000234.1 GCA_024226935.1 Desulfobacteraceae bacterium | reverse complement strand
GTTTGAGCGCCCCGACGGCACAAAGGGAATTTCAGTGCAAAAGGAAAAATTCATCCACACCGTGCAGGAGTATTACAAGCTGCGTGGTTGGGACGAGAACGGCCGGCCTTCCGAGGAAAGACTTGCAGGTCTCGGTTTAAAGGATGTAGCGGACCAGTTGGTCCGTCTGGGAAAGGTTACGTAGTCGGGCATTCGGAAACAAGACAGGAATAAGGAAATAATAGGAAAAGCCTTGACAAACAAATTTTGAAAGACTATTATCTATTTTAAGGGTACGTGTACTAATACATTTCGGAGGAAAGGATGAATAAGTCTGCGTTGGTGAAAACAATCGCTGCAAAGGCAAAACAATCAGATACGGGAGGTGGCGGACCAAGAAATCATGCTGATGCTGAAAAGATTATAAATGCCTTTATTGAAATTGTCTCTAAAGAATTAGAAGCAAAAGGCAAAGTAACCCTTGCAGGTTTTGGGACTTTTGCCGTCGCTCACAGGAAAACAAAATATGGCGTTAACCCAAAAACCGGAGAGAAAATCACAATCCAAGCCAAAGATGTTCCTGTTTTTAAGGCAGGAAGAAATCTTAAGGATATAGTTGAATAATGCCAAAACTAAGTCATTTTCGCGAAAAAGAGTATTATTATGTAAGCGCTAATTAACCCCCATCTGGTTAATATCCAAAAACTGTGGGAGAATACTTCTTTATTTTAATTTCTAAACTAATAGGAGGTGCCGTGTGAGTAGCGCAAATGAAATTCCCTTAAGCGAGAAGAAGAATGAACAGTCTGATCAGAGTGCTGACTATTGGCTGAACCATATAGAGAAATGCCAATTGAGTGGTTTAAGCCATGCCGAGTACTGTCGTCGCAATGTTCTGAAATACCATATTCTGTTATACTGGAAACGTAAACTGTTTAAGCCGGTTCCAGCCGATAATTTAAATTTAGTGGAAGTAAAGGGGAGAATGAATTTTGCATCCCGGTTAGCGGCATCACCTGATTCCTCGGTACGTGTTTGGCTTGGAGATTGTTGCATAGAAGTCAGTGATAATTTTTCACCAGATATGTTATCGAAAGTAGTAAACACATTACGGAGTATCTAATGCTGTCGCCTTCGGCAGGTCTAAGGGTATACCTTGGCTTGGGGCAAACGGATATGAGAAAATCTATAGACGGTCTTTCGATCCTGGTGTCGGAGAAGCTGAAGGAGGACCCTTTTTCCGGTCATTTGTTTGTCTTCTGTAATCGCCGTCGAACAATTGTAAAAGTCCTTTATTGGGACAAGAATGGTTTTTGCCTATGGCACAAACGTCTTGAGAAACATAAGTTCCTTTGGCCTGAAGATGAGAGTGCAGTGAGGGAAATAAGCAGTCGGGAGCTGGGTTGGCTGATGGAGGGATTGTCGCTGTGTCAGCCTGATGCTCATGTAAATCTCAGTTACACGACAATATGTTGAATTAAGCGGAAATAATCATCTAAAAACCAACTTTATGCTTTTTTTCCGCACCGTTCCGTGTTATAATAACAAATGGTAACGGAAAGTTCAAATCTACCTGGAGATCCTCAAGCCTTGCAAGTGATGGTGGAAGACCTTCATAAAAAATTGGATTCCCGGGAGATCGAAAATAAACTATTACGCGAACAAGTATCCCAATTAAAGCATCAGCTCTACGGTCGTAAATCAGAGAAATATCTCCCGGGTGACAGCTTTAACCAGGGAACCTTATTCGATTCGTGCGATGAAATAGTTGAAGAGCCCGAAAAAGTTGAACAGATAACTGTTCCCGCGCATAAGCGTAAGAAGCGGGGGCGTAAGCCGTTGTCAAAAAATCTGGAACGTGTTGAAATCATTCACGATATCGCGAAAGACGAGAAACAATGCGGTTGCGGCTGTGAGTTGAGTGTTATTGGTCAAGAAACCTCAGAGCAATTGGAAATGCTTCCGTCTCAGGTTTGGGTAATTCGTCATATCCGTAAGAAATATGCTTGTAAGAATTGCGAGGGAGTGGATAGTGAAGAGGGGACCGTGAAAGTAGCTCCGGCGCCGGTTCAGCTACTTCCCAAAAGTATTGCAAGTCCAAGTTTGCTGGCTCATATTTTTGTCAATAAGTTCTGTTACGCGCTGCCGTTTTACCGTCAGGAACAACAATTTTTACATAAGGGGTTATCGCTTTCCCGGAGCAATATGTGCAATTGGCAACAAAAAGTGGCAAATAAACTCAAACCGCTGGAAAAATTGCTGCAGCGGCATATTTTATCCGGCCCCCTGGTAAATGCTGATGAGACGACGCTTCAGGTATTAAAAGAACCTGATCGTCGGGTAGACCGTAAATCTTACATGTGGTTGTTTCTCGGAGGGCCGCCCGGTGAAAAGGCCTTTGTTTATCGTTATTCCGAAACCCGTAACAGCAGTAATGCATCTGATTTTTTAAATGGTTACGGCGGCATTATCCAAACGGATGGTTACAAGGGATACGACTTTCTTGACTTGTGTTCGGGTGTAGTGCATGCAGCCTGTTGGGCACATGTTCGGCGTAAATTTGTAGATGTTGTTAAATCAGCAGGTAAAGGTCAATCCAAGGTTGGAAAAGCCGGGGAAGCTTTAGAGGTTATCCGAAGACTCTATGGAATAGAAAAAGATATTGCCAATCGAAAATTAAGTATATCTGAGATTTTACAAGAGCGTCAAAAGAGGTCTAAACCGATATTGAAGAAATTTTCTGATTTCCTGAAAGAGTTGGCTCCAACAGTGCCTCCCACCAGCTCTTTGGGCAAAGCAGTAAATTATGCGTTAAGCCAATGGCATCGCTTAATAAAATACATAAACCATGGGGTTTTAACCATGGACAATAATCTTGCAGAGAATGCTATTCGTCCCTTTGTCGTTGGCCGTAAGAACTGGCTGTTTTTTGATAAGCCGGAAGGTGCAAGTTCCGGGGCACTACTCTACAGCCTTATTGAAACTGCCAAAGCGAATGCCCTTGAGCCCCACCAGTACCTTTGGTATGTCTTTGACAAATTCCCCCATCTTGAAGGGGAAGAGCAGTTAAAATCTCTATTACCCTGGAATTTGAATGCCGCCATTCTGAACCAGCATAAAAAGGATTACATGAAAAAAAGAAGAGATCAGGCTACTCCAAAAACCTTGCCCCAGATGGCCCTAACGCTGTAATTTCTAAAATCACAATTACTGAACACTGAAAACTATTCATAAAGGCAATTAGCGCTTACTCAGCAAAACTGCAATGGAGTATAAATTATCCGGTGCCCATAAAAGGGAAAAAGGGACAGGCAAAAATCTCTTTCACCTGGCGGTGGAGTTTTCCACCTCCGAAGCTCAATGTCCAAAAAAAGAGAAAACACCGGAGATTGTTGG
>JAAELK010000233.1 GCA_024226935.1 Desulfobacteraceae bacterium | reverse complement strand
TTGTGTATACAGGTTCAATCGATAAATATCATTTGTTTAATTTGGCTCATAAAGGGCCCATAGCAGCTGATGAGATTTTAAACTTTGCGGTTTTAAAAGAAAATTGCATAATTGACAATCCAAGTTCACCTGAAGAGATAAGAAAAAAGGATGAACCCCTGAAGTGGGTAGAAATTAAAAATGGAAAAGTTGTAATAATTTCGAATAATTCCTAACAAACCGGCTGAAGGCTGACCCCAAAAAGCCGGTTTTTGATTACGTAAATTTTGTGTGCATAAATAGGGGACAGACCACGATATAATTCTTGCGCTATCAGTAAAATATGTTAAAACTGGTCATATGCCAAGACGACCACGAATCATAGTTCCCGGAATACCGTTACATATCATCCAGCGTGGTAATAACCGCCAGGCCTGTTTTTTTGCCGATGAAGATTACTGCTTTTATCTGGACTGCTTGCAGGAATATTCTCTCAGTACAAATTGTGCGATACACGCTTATGTCTTGATGACCAATCATGTTCATCTTCTTTTGACGCCAAAGCATATTGAAAGCGCAGGCAATCTCATGAAGCGTCTTGGGCAACGTTATGTGCAGTACATTAATCGCAGCTATAAACGCAGTGGAACGCTTTGGGAAGGTCGTTTTCGGTCAAGCATTATTCAACAGGATCTATATCTTCTTACCTGTCAACGGTACATAGAAATGAATCCTGTTCGTGCCGGGATGGTGAACCATCCCGGAGAATACAATTGGTCGAGTTACCGGGTTAATGGGCAGGGAGAGCCGTCTGAAATGATAATTCATCACCCGCTTTATGGTGACCTTGGACATGGTGATGAGGAACGAGTGTCGGCATACAGGGAGTTTTTCATGAATGAGTTGGACCCTGTAGAGATTGATAAAGTTCGAAAAGCCACCAATGGGAATTTTGCTTTAGGCTCCAACCGCTTTCAGGAGGAAATCGGCAATATGCTCGGTCACCGTGTCTCCCCCGGCCAAGCTGGACGACCTAGAAAAATAAAAGATTAATAATAAATACTTGCAATATAAACCGTGGTCTGTCCCCTATTGTTATTAAAAAAGCATTAAAGAAACTGGGATACACTCAAGAATGGATTGATTACTGTATTCTTACAGAAGAATATGTATAAAGCCAAAGTGAAGAGAGCACCTGTTAGAGAAGATGTCGCGTTTCCAGTGAATGAGCAGTTAATCGTCGAGCTTTATTCACGATA
>JAAELK010000232.1 GCA_024226935.1 Desulfobacteraceae bacterium | reverse complement strand
ATGAATCGTCTTGGTATCCCCCAGGACAGGATTGCAAAGCGCTTGGGGATAGACCAGAAGACAATTCATAATCATTTAGGAAAAATGCCAGTACTGGCAAATCTCCTAAATACCGATTTGTCCCAGGGGTTTACTGTGGCACAGGTAGCCGAGAAGCACTGTTGTGCAGATTCCATGGGACGAAAACACCAGAGGCCCGAATACTTTTTTCCAGACAAGCGTTGCGTAAGATAATTCTTTGCGGGGCATTTTTTTTCCTTGTCTTATTTTGTCGGAGATCGTATCCAGATACCCGTTTATATCAACAGTTTAATGAAAATCCCCCAAGTTTTGTCTCAAGATATTCATCAAGGCCTTCAATAGCGCCTTCCCGGCCCATGCCGCTCATTTTCATTCCGCCAAAGGGAGCAGCCGCTGAAGTTGGGTTGATGTCGTTGATGCCGATAATACCAAAATTAAGGTTTTCAAAAAATTTTGTGGCAGTTGAATAGGATTTTGTATAGACGTAGGCAGCCAGGCCATAATCGGTATCATTTGCCATCTCCAGCAGATTGTCTTCATCTTCATAGTCTATGATGGGGACCACGGGTCCAAAGGTTTCTTGTCTGTAAATAGACATTGAAGGGGTGACATGATCCAGGATGGTGGGGGCATAAAAATATCCCTTGGCAAGATTATCGTCCATCATTCTAAATCCCCCGGTGACAAGAGTGGCACCGTTATTGACCGCATCTTTTACCTGGTCGTCCACCTTTTGGATGGCAGCGGCATTTACCAGGGGACCGATCTTGATCCCTGGGGTCATTCCGTCCCCGGCTTTCATCTTGGTAACTCTTTTTTTAAGTTCCTCTAAAAATGCTGCCTTCATGGTGGGGTGGACATAAATCCGGTTGGGACTGATGCAGGCCTGGCCGGTATTTAAAAATTTTACCAGGGACAACCCCTTGGCTGCATGGACAGGATTAGCATCCTTGCAGACGATGAAAGGGGCATGGCCTCCAAGTTCAAGAGAGATTCGTTTCATCTGGCTTGCAGCACCCTGGGCCAGCATTTTTCCAACTCCCGTGGAACCTGTAAAGGTTAGTTTGGCAATTTTTTTATCTGTCATGAAAACTTTGCCCACGGGTTTGGGGTCCAGGGCTGTGACAAGATTGGCCACCCCTTCTGGAAGACCCGCCTTTTCAAGCAATTTGAATATTTCAATGGCACAAAGGGGGGTGGCTTCGGCGGGCTTTAAAACGATGGTGCATCCGGCGGCAAGGGCCGGTGCAACTTTTCTTGTGATCATTGATATGGGGTAATTCCAGGGAGTAATGGCCGCCACCACCCCCACGGGCTGTTTTATTACCATAAATCGTTGGTCTGCCCTAGAAGATGGAATGGTTCTTCCGTAAATTCTTTTTGCCTCTTCGGCAAACCACAGGAGAAAATCCGCCCCATATTTGACCTCATTTCTGGCTGCTTGAATCGGTTTTCCCTGCTCCAGGGTCATTGTCTTTGCAAGGTGTTCCAGATTTTCCACCATGAGTTTATGGGCCACCAATAAAAAAGAAGAACGCTGGTAGGCGGTCTGGGCAGACCAGTCTTAAAAAGCCTTGTGGGCAGCAGCAACCGCCATTTGGGCTTCTTTTTTGCCTCCATCCGGGATACTGGCTATTTTTTCTCCGTTGGCGGGATTAAAACTTGAAAATTGCCTATCGTTCTCAGCATTAAGCCATTGGCCGTTGATAAACATATATCCTCCTTAAATAATTATGCTTGTTTATAGTCTTCCCCCAGGGGAAAAACCTGATTCTTGATCAAATAGTGTGATGGTGATATAATCCATTAAAAATAGGGTGTTATATGAAAAAAGATTTCCGTCCATTTATTATCGATGTTGAGGCATCGGGGTTTGGTTCCTCAAGTTATCCCATTGAGATCGGTCTTGCCCTGGAAAAGGAAAGCAGGTATTGCAGCCTGATCATTCCTGTTCCCGACTGGACCCATTGGGACAAAAATGCAGAAGGTACCCATCATCTTTCCCGGGAAGAACTCATGCTCCATGGCAAGCCGGCCCTGGAAGTGGCAAAACAATTGAATGCTATTTTGCAACAGGCAACAGTCTTCAGTGATGGTTGGGAGGTAGACAAAGCCTGGATCACCCGGCTTTTTGCCAGTACCGGAATCCGTCGTCTTTTTTCCGTCAGTCCCCTGGAAAGAATCCTGTCCCAGGCCCAGATGAATATTTGGCATGAGACAAAGAATCAAATTATTCAAACACTTAATTTGACCCGGCACCGGGCCAGTTCAGATGCCTTTATCATCCAGGAAACCTATATGCAGACCCGGGCCAGGACCCGATGACCCCACAAA
Source organism: Desulfobacteraceae bacterium (assembly GCA_024226935.1). GTDB lineage: Bacteria > Desulfobacterota > Desulfobacteria > Desulfobacterales > Desulfobacteraceae > NBML01. The sequence goes on along the minus strand of JAAELK010000232.1, from coordinate 29,232 downwards.
GGGTCCGGGTCATATCTTTTTGTCTGGAAACAGGGCCATGATATCTTCTTGTGTGGCCTTGCATATACCCCGTTCCGTAATAAAACCTGTTACCAGCCTTGCCGGAGTCACATCAAAGGCATGGTTGGCTGCCGGACTTGTTTCGGGGGGTACCAGGACAGATTGGATCTTATCATTTAAAAGACCCTGCACATATCTGATTTCATCGGGGTCCCGCTCTTCTATGGGAATATCTTTTATCCCGTCTGTGATGCTCCAGTCAAAGGTGGAAGAGGGCAGGGCCACATAGAAAGGAATGTTGTTATCCCTGGCGGCAAGTGCTTTTAAATAGGTTCCAATTTTATTGGCTACATCTCCTGCCCGGGTGGTCCGGTCCGTTCCCACAATTACCACATCCACCATCCCATGCTGCATGAGATGTCCGCCGGCATTGTCTGTGATCACGGTGTGATCGATTCCGTGTTTGCCAAGTTCCCAGGCCGTGAGACGGGAACCCTGATTCAAGGGTCTTGTCTCATCCACCCAGACATGAACATCTATATGGTTGTCAAAGGCGGTGTAGATGGGGGCTGTGGCCGTTCCATACTCCACACAGGCAAGCCATCCTGCATTGCAATGGGTGAGGATGTTTACAGCTTTTCCGTTTTTTTGTCTGCTGATCTCTTCAATTATGGGAAGGCCATATTCGCCTATTTTTTGGCAATTAACAGCTTCTTCCTCCACCACTTCCAGGGCTTGGGTAAGAGCAGCTTTTACCCTGGCATCGTAGGAGACTTCTTTTAATACCACATCCCGGACCCGGTCAACTCCCCAGAACAGGTTCATGGCCGTGGGTCTTGCATCCTTGAGTCTGTTACATTCCAGCTCAAGGTATTCATTATCTGTTCCCCGGTTGTTTTTCTGGACCAGGCTGATATAGACTCCCAGGGCTCCTGTGGCACCGATAAGAGGTGCGCCCCGGACGTACATATCCTTGATGGCGCCGATGACTTCATCCACAGAAGTTAAATCTTTGATGATAAGTTCATGGGGTAAAAGTCGCTGGTCAATAATTTGAACGGTTTTTGAAGCGGTATCAAACCAGATGGGTCTCATATCTTTTCCATCCACTTTCATATTCAATCCTCCACTTGGGTTAATTTAAACTCAAATAACGGCCATGGGCCGCCCAAGTGCTTCCATCGGCTTGCCCACAACAAAATATGAAAGAATCCGATAAGTTGATTGGCTCTTTCATATAAATGCTTATAGCAGATCACCGGGGTTTATTTAATCATTTTCTTGGCCTGGTATCTGGGAGGCTGTGCAAATCTTTGGCTGAGTAGTTCTCCCCATGTATTTTTGTTGACTTTTCTTCGGGTTTTTATTTAATTTGATTTTGGTGTATCTAGATTGGCTGATTTCTAAAGACCCATAAAAATGGAGAATTGTCATGGAGTTAAATATATTAAATGAATTGCCGGCATTTTTAGATCGACTTGGTCTGGATGAAGAACCCATGGCCATGTTTTTTACAGATGAAAAACCGTCCCAGGGATATTCTCCCAAACCCATGGAACTTCCCACCCGGGAAAGAGAAAAAAAGAATGAAGTGGACTGGCAGAAGGTTTTTTTACAATTTTCCTGTGCCATGCAAAAGATCTGGCTGGCCCGGAAAAAGAACTCTTCTGCCTGGTTTTCTTCCCAATATTTTGGGTGCCCGGGTGGGGCTTTTTGGTTGGGATTCAACAAACCCCAGCCGGAGACCATTATCCATTATGTTTCCACCGGGATCCCGGGGCGTATGGAGGGGGAATTTTATTGTGATTCTCCAGATTGCGTTAGACAGATCTGTGAAGAGGTTGATCCGGTCCCGGCTAAAAAGGAGTATTGTGTGTTCAAGCCCATCAGTCAGTTTAAAGAGGATGAAACACCGATTCTGGTATCCTTTTTTTCCCGGCCGGAATCTTTGACAGGTCTCCACCAGCTGGCTACCTTTGTCACCGGGGATTCGGAAGTTGTGGCATCTCCCTGGAGTGCTGCCTGTGGCAGCCTGGTTGCCTGGCCTCTGCACTATCTTGAAAAAGGACAACAGCGGGCGGTGATCGGTGGGTGGGACCCTTCGGCCAGGAAATTTTTTAAGACGGATGAGCTGACTTTCACCATTCCCTTTGAGATGTTCGAAAAGATGTTGAGCCGTTATGGGGATTCGTTTTTAAAGACAAAGACCTGGGAAAATGTTCATAAAAAAATTAGAAAAAGTAAAAAAGTCTGGAATGGGGTAACAATTGATGCAAAGAGATGAAAAACCGGTATTATTTTTTAGAATATCACAGTTCATAAGACAAGAGACCCTGGGGGGAATCCTTTTGATTCTTGCCACATTGACTGCCGTCTTGTGGGCAAACTCTTCTTTTTATGAGTCGTATTACTATTTGACCCACCAGATTCGAGTGGGCACAACCTTTGGTGATTTTAATTTTTCCCTCCATCACTGGGTCAATGACGGGCTCATGGCTCTTTTCTTTTTTACCCTGGGTCTTGAGATTAAACGGGAAGTCATGGGAGGCGAACTTTCTTCGGTGAAAAAAGCGGCCCTTCCGGTTATGGCGGCCATTGGCGGCATGGTGGTTCCGGCCATGATATTTTTATTGTTCAATGCCAATCACCCGAATTATTCTGCCGGGTGGGGAATTCCCATGGCCACGGATATTGCCTTTGCCCTTGGTATTCTTGCTTTGCTTGGCAGTCGGGTGAATATCAATATAAAAATATTTTTAACCGCCCTGGCTATTGCAGATGATCTGGGGGCGATTTTAGTGATTGCTGTTTTTTATACAGATACTATTCATTATCTACAGCTTGGTATTGCCATGGTTGCCATTCTTGTTTTGATTTTAGGCAATAGAATAGGAATCAGGTCCACCTTGTTTTACGGCTTTGTAGGTCTTTTAGGTGTCTGGCTTGCCTTCTTTTTTTCAGGGGTTCATGCGACCATTGCAGGGGTTCTCATTGCGTTGACCATTCCGGGCCAGGCCAAAATAAGTGAAGTTGATTATATAGATAAGCTTGGTAAGCTGGTTAGAAAATTTGGTGATGAAAAATCAAATAATTCAAAATTATTGACAAGGGAACAGGCCCATTTGATTGGGGAAATTGAAACCCTTGGTAATGATGCCCACACCCCCCTCCAGCGGCTGGAACATATCCTTCACCCCATCTCGGCTTATTTTATTATTCCTGTGTTTGCCCTGTTTAATGCCGGTGTTCGCATTGAAGGCAATATTTTGACCATGCTTTTGCATCCGGTCAGCCTTGGTATTATTGGAGGGCTCGTATTGGGCAAGTTTATCGGTATCTCTATTTTCAGTCATTTGATCATTAAATTGAAGTTTGCAGTTCTTCCTGAAGGTATCAGATTTCGTGATATCTATGGTGCGGCCCTGCTGGCTGGTATTGGGTTTACCATGTCCATTTTTATCTCAGAGCTTGCTTTTTCAGATCCCCAATTGATTCAGATTGCAAAAGTAGGGATATTTGCGGCATCTCTATTGTCAGCATTTTTCGGTGTTTTGATTCTTTCAAGTGGAAAAAAAATGGAGAAACAAGCATCTTAATAAAACAGCCGGTCCATGGTGGGCCGGCTGTCTCACTGTAAATTAATTTAATCGCTGAACGAAAACCCATGTTTTGGATGAAAACCCGTGCGTTTGCGTTCAAACACTAGTTTAGTTGCCCAGGTGGCAGTTAATACAGGCTACAGGTCCATATTTGGGCAGCTTATTATCATCAAGTACACCGGATTCTTCAAGCTTTTTGCTTTGTTGTTGAAGGTCCAGGTGGCATTTAATACAGGCTTTATGGTAGGCGGCCAGAAAATACTTACTATTTCTCGGGTCATTGATGTTTTTAGTGCTTTCATCGGGCTCTAATTGATCATGGCAACCCGATACTGTACAGTTTTGAACGGGGCTGATACCATCCCAATCATGGTGGCAGGTTTGACAGGCATAGTTGAAATGTTCTGCATGGGGAAAATCAACTGGAGATCGTTTGGGGTCACTGCCCTCGGGGGCTGTGATGGTCAACGGGCCAATGGGTATTTCAAGGAAGGTATCTGAGCTTTCTATGGGAATGGGGTTTGCAGGATGACATCCGTCACAGGCTATGGGCCCTGTGACCGGGAATCTTTGTTTGGAATCCCCTGATTCTTTGGCTTTTTCCAATTGCTTGCGATGACAGTCCCGGCAGACTTCGTGATAGGCTCCGGTAAGTGATTTAATGTTTTGATCACGTAATGGGGTGCTGCCTGGAGGCAAGGCCCATAATTTTTCATGGCAACCGGAGGCTGCACAGCCTTCCACCGGCCCGACTTGATTCCATTCGTGGTGGCAGCTTTTGCAGGCGAACTGAAAGTGGGTTGAATGTGGAAATATAACGGGAGATCTTTTTGTTTGTGAATGTGCAGGCGCTGTGATTTCCATTGTGCCTGTCGGCAAACGCAACTCATCCAGGTTTTCCCCGGCAAAAATCAGAGAGTTGTCTGCCATTAAAAGGATTGCAAAGGAACATGCAAAAAGCAAATATCGATTCATCGTCTTTCTCCTATGTAACGGATGGAACATTTCTTTGTGTTCCGCATTTATGGATCATTATAAAATTATACTTATTAATGATCTATAATAGGTGTTTTCGACAAAATCAATAAGTAAAGGGTTGAAATTTAAAAAATATTTTGCAGCATCAATGTATCACAGGCGCATATAATGGATCACAGGCGCATATATGGTGGTTTGGGTGTATTCCAGGTATTGCTTCGGGGGGTTTTTTTTACCTGTATTTATGGTAATATAATAGGCAAATATATTTTGTTGTTGATTAAAAGAAGATAATGGAAAGTCCCAGTTGAACGGTTTTGAAAATATAGAATATGGATTTTAAAATAGGAGGAAAAATATGACTCTAACGCATATAGTGGATGTAAAAGAAAAATTTGAGCTTCAGGCTTATGCTAAACCCCAGGATGTAGACAGACATACTCATATCCCTTTTTCCGGCTCTCCCCGGAAACACCCGATTGAACAGGACAGGATCCTTTTAATTGCGGATCCCTTCACGACCAACACCTTTTATTATGAGTTTAAAATTGCAGATATTGGATTTGCCGAGGAGTTATCCAATATGACCAATATTGATGGAGATGCTATCCCCATGGCGCGGATATGGGTAAGAAAGCAAAGTGTGGGGGTTCGGTGTACCCCCTTTATAGTGGATGCCATAGCTCCCCAGCGCCCCTGATTTATTATGGGATGCTAATGGGCCTTAACTTATTAAAAAAGGCTGCGAATGAAGTCTCCGGCGGCATCAGGTCCTTTTGCCTCTACTACCCTGATGGTCTGGGAGCCAATGACGGCAATGTCGGCCTTGCCCTTTAAAAAATCCACATCGGCCTTGTCTTTTACACCAAAGCCCACTGCCAGGGGTAGGGTGGTGGCTTGTCTGCATCTTTCAAGGTAGGTGGTAAGTTCGTTGGAAAAGGAGGTGGCTTTACCTGTCACCCCTTTTCTGGCCAGGCAATAGATAAAGCCTGCACCATGGGTGGAAAGATAAGACATCCTATTTTCCGATGTTTCAGGGGAAAAAATATAGATGGGTGCCAAACGGTTTTTCTCCATGGCGGTAATATAGTTTTTTCCCTCTTCCGGGGGCAGGTCCGGGACAATGGCGCCTTTAAGGTTGATGGCTGCCATCTTGTCTGCAAATTGTTCCATGCCATATTTATACAGGATATTGGCATAACTCATGAACAAAAATGGAATGGAAAAATCTTTGGCCACTTTCTGGGCAAATTCAAAGCATTTTAAAACAGTGGAACCACCCTCAATGGCCTTCTGGTTGGCATGAAGGATCACAGGTCCGTCCGCCATGGGTTCAGAAAATGGAATTTGGAGCTCCATGAGATCAACTCCGGCTTCCACCATCTGTTTGACAATCTTATAGGATGCCTCAAAATCCGGGTATCCCATGACAATATGGGTCATTAACAGGATATCTTTTTGTTGTCGTTTTTTTAGTATATAGGATTCAAGCATGGTATTCTTCTGCCTTTGTTTTTATGAATTTTTTCCATTTTGGATCATCCAATGCATCGGCCACGGTGAAGATATCTTTGTCCCCCCGGCCGGACTGATTGATAATAATAATCTCATCCTTTGAAAGTTGCGGTGCCTCTTCAAATGCCTGGGCAAAGGCGTGGGAGGATTCGAGAGCCGGAATGATTCCTTCTTTTTGCATGGTCAGTTTCAGGGCGGCAATGACTTTTTCATCCGTGGCGCTTTCAAATCTTGCAAGACCTTTGTCATGCATATCTGCCAGGATGGGGGATACCCCTACATAATCAAGACCTGCAGAAATTGAATGTGTCTCTTTCATCTGGCCGTCATCATCCTGGAGAAAATAGGTTTTATACCCCTGGGCAACTCCGGGGCTTGCATCATCTGAGCTGAGTCTGGATGCATGGAGCCCTGAAGCAAGTCCCTTGCCGCCGGCTTCTACCCCCACAAGTTCCACCGGATCATTTAAGAATCCAGAAAACAGGCCCATGGCATTGGAACCACCTCCCACACAGGCGTATACGCGCTTTGGTAATTTACCTTCAATTTCTAAAATCTGTTTTCTGGCCTCTTGGCCGATGATGGATTGGAAATAGGTGACCATTTCCGGGAAGGGATGGGGTCCGCAGGCTGTTCCCAGGACGTAGTGGGTTGTGTCCATATTGGAGACCCAATCTCTGAAGGCTTCATTGATGGCGTCTTTTAATATTCGTGTGCCGTTGGTTACAGGGATAACGGTGGCACCCAATTGTTCCATCCAGAAAACATTGGGTCGCTGGCGGATCACATCAATTTCTCCCATATAGATGGTGCAGTCGAATCCGAACTTGGCGGCCATGGTGGCGCAGGCTACACCGTGCTGGCCGGCTCCAGTTTCAGCGATAACCCGTTGTTTTCCCATTTTCTGGACCAAAAGTCCCTGTCCCATTACATTGTTGAGTTTGTGGGCGCCGGTGTGGTTTAGATCTTCCCGTTTGATATAAATTTTTGCACCCCCAAAATAATTGGTCAGGTTCCGGGCAAAGGTCAAGGGGGTTGGTCGGCAGGAATAGGATGACATCAGCTGAACATAGGTATCCCAAAATTTGGGGTCTTGTTTTATCTTTTCAAATTGGGCTTCCAGTTCATCGAAGGTGGCAATCAGAATTTCGGGCAAAAAAGCCCCTCCGAAGTTGCCGTAATATCCGCGTTTTTTCATGGTTTTATACTCCTATGGAGATTAAAATATAGGTGAATTCAAGTTGGCTCATAGTCCCCCAGATTGAATTGTCTGGGAAAAGGTAAATTCATCGGTTCTGCAATATAAAATTGAGAAAACAGCATTGGGCGCATGGGAAAAATTTAACTTTCTTCTCACCGTGAGGATCGGGTCCATTGGTGCAAGTTGGAGCCATGAAGCTTTTTGTGAATCCAGGTTTTGGATTTTAAACTGCTGATTTGCATTTTCAGGGGTCAGGTGATAGTGGTCGGCCACAATCCTGGCCAGGGACCTGTTTTCAAGGTCTATTTTATCAATACCCCTGAAGAGTTCCGAATTCATATAGATCTCTTCCAGCAACACCGGAATCTTTTTGCTCAGGGTCAGACGGGACAGGAAAAAAGCATTCTGGTTGTTGAAAGGGTTTTCCGGATCCCGGGTCACTTTTTTTTGGGCAATCGGTTCAATGATTCTTGTTTCAATGGGAATCCCCTTGGTTAAAAATGCCTGGGAAGTACCAGCCAGGGAAAACAGATCCACCTGGGGAGATAGGTGTTTAACAAAGGTGCCGGCTCCTCTTTTGCGCTGGATCAGTCCTTTTTTTACCAGGGTGTCCATGGCCTGGCGCACGGTGGGGCGTCCGATGCTGTAAAGTTTTGCAAGACCTGTTTCGGATGGGATTATCTGTCCTGGGCTGTATACACCGGATCTGATTCGTTCTAAAAGAATGTCGGCAAGTTGGTGGTACAAGGGAATAGGGGATTTGGGATTGAGCATATTTGCCTCACTGGATTTTATCAGCCTTTTGGTGTTTTTTTATCGTCAATTTTGTACCATAATGATAAACATCATAGGGAAGAGTTGTTAAGTTGTCAAGACATTTTGACAACTTGGAGTATGGCCTGTCAGAGCGTGTCGAAAAATACCACCTTCATCTTGACAAAAGAAAAAAAAGCATCTACTTAACGTTTCGTTAAAAGTTGGATTGGATTGCTATATATTGGATTGAGGATGATAGTAAATAGCTTGACGAGTTTTGGAAGATTTTTCGGTATTCTTCGTTAAGTTTTATCTCCTTAATATTACTACAAGTTTTTCCTTTTTTAAACAATCTCTTTATAAAGGATATAGCAATGTAACCGACGGGGCGGAGCTATTTGCTTTTTTTAATATCACATAGTTTTTTTTCTAATTAGATGGGGGCTTTGTTGACATGAAAATATTGATCGTTATTCCATCCAGGTATAAATCATCTCGTTTTCCTGGAAAGTCTCTGGCTGATTTGGTGGGAAAACCCATGGTTCAGCATGTTTATGAAAAGGCCATCCAGTCAAAAAAAGCATCAAGAGTGGTTGTTGCAACGGATGATCAGCGAATTTATGATGTTATCACAAAATTTGGTGGTGATGTTATGATGACAGATGGCGGCCATTTGACAGGTACTGATCGCATCATTGAAGTTTCAGAAAAAGTCAAAGGTGATATTTTCATTAATGTTCAGGGGGATGAGCCGCTCATCCGGCCGGAAGATATTGATCTTTTGATCGATAAGATGGTCAGTGATCCAACCTGTGAGGTTGCAACCTTATGTCATCCGATTCATGGGGATGAAGCTCTCAATCCCAATGTTGTCAAGGTGATTCGTTCAGGTAGCGGAAAAGCGCTTTACTTTAGCCGCAGGGCCATTCCATTTTCCAAAAAAAATATACACCATGTCACCTATCTAAAACATGTGGGGGTTTATGGTTATAGTTGTAAGGTGTTGTCTGAATACAAAAATCTTCCCTACTCTTACCTTGAAAATATGGAGCAACTTGAGCAGTTACGTCTTTTGGAGGCCGGTATCTCCATTGATGTTATCGAGACAGGCAGAGCAGGCCAGGGGGTGGATACCCCGGAAGATCTTGAGAAGGTGAAACAAATTATGATGAATAGGGTATCTCAAAATTAGTGATGTCACAGGTAATGGAACAAAGAACCTCCTTTGAAATACAAAAAGCTGTGATCATGTCTCTTTTTTTACGTGAGATGAAAACAAGATTTGGCTCCCAGCAACTTGGCTACCTGTGGGCCATATTGGAACCTGCAGCCATTATTGTAGTATTTTGGGTTATGTTCGGCTTCAGGATGAAAAAAACAATGCCAGGTGTTGATTATCCAATGTTTTTGATGATAGGAATGCTTGCGTGGAATCTGTTTTCAGGGTACGTGACACGATCCATGAATGCCTTTGAGGCCAACCAAGGTCTTTTTGTTTATAAGCAGGTTAAGCCTGTGGATACATTGATCTCAAGGTTGCTGGTTGAGTGTCTGCTCTATCTGATTGTGGTATGTGTTTTTATCATTGCTGGATATCTTCTTGGTTTCAGGGTTGCAATAGATAATATACCGGGGCTTGCGGCTATCTTATTTTTATTTATTCTCTTTACTTTCAGTACAGGTCTTTTGTTTGCGGTGGTGGGAAACTTTTCAGAAAATTTTAAAAAGGTTGTCGGTTTAATCATGCGCCCCATGTTTTTTATGTCCGGCATCTTTTTTTCTGTTCAGGATGTTCCGGAAAAATTTCGTGATCTCCTTTTACTCAATCCCTGTTTAAACTTTCTTGAACTGATCAGGACAGAATATTTTGCCGCTTTTAATTCCCAGCATGCAAGCTTGCTTTATATTGTAAGTTGCACTCTTGTTATCTCCCTTTTGAGTCTATGGCTCTATTCTAAATTAGAAAAGCGGATTATTGCCTCATGATCAGTTTAAAAAATGTAACAAAATATTACAGGGTTAATGGTAGTAAAAATTATATTTTAAAAAATGTCACATTGGATATCCCTTCCAACACTAATGTGGGGATTATAGGGAAAAATGGGGCTGGAAAATCAACCCTGCTCAGGATGATAGGAGGCATTGATTTTCCAAATTCAGGAAAAATTGAATCGGATAAAAAATTTTCCTGGCCCATGGCTCTTAGCGGAGGGTTCCAGGGAAGTTTATCCGGCAAGGAGAACGCCCAGTTTGTGTGCAGATTTTATGGAAAATCCCATGATGCCATACGTGAAGCTCTTGCCGAGGTAGAAGAGTTCAGTGAACTTGGAAAATATTTTTATATGCCCATTAAAACCTATTCAACGGGAATGAAATCAAGGCTTGGCTTTGCCATGAGCATGGCCTTCGATTTTGACTATTATTTAATTGATGAAACATTGTCTGTGGGGGATAAATATTTCAAGGAAAAATGTCAGAAAAAAATCAAGCAACTACAGGATAATAAGAATATCTTGCTTGTAAATCATGGCATGGCTGTTTTGAAAAACATGTGTGACTCCGGTATATTATTAAATGATGGCGAAATGCAATATTTTGAAAATATAGATGATGCAATCAAGGAATATAACAGGATATAAGAAGGTTTTTAATGAGGAAGCATTTAAGTTTTTTTTTGATTGTCGTAATGCCGGTAATGATCACGGCACTGTATCTTTTTCTTTTTTCCGTTGAAAAATTTAGTTCATCTGCCACCTATCTGATCAAGGACAACTCCACAAGTAAAAACATGGGAATTGATCTTGGAATCTTTGGTAGCACAAGTTCTTCAAATAAACAGGATTCCAAGATTATAGAAACCTATTTTCACTCCTTTGACACTTTGGACAGGGTAGATAAAAAGTTCGGGCTCTACAATCTTTACAGATCAAGTGATACCGATTTGCTTAATCGCTTGTTTAGGTTTTCAACAAGAGAAGATTTTTTAAAGGCTTTTGTCAATAATCTCACAATTTCTTTTGATGAGGCGACGGGGCTTTCAACTTTATCTTTTATGGGTACTAATCCTGAACAGGCCCGCAAAATTGTGAAATTTCTTCTTAGCTGTGGAGAAGGCGCTCTCAATCAGTTTAACAGAACTAATGCAGAGAAAAAGTTGTCTTTTATCAACGACCAGGTCAATTTGAACAAGCAAAAGTTGGAGCTGGCAACAGCTAAGTTGGAAAAATTTCAAAATCAATATAATATTATTGATCCCAAAGCTGATCTTGCAATCAACAACTCTATTATTGCCAATCTTTCAAGTGTTTACATAGAAAAAAATGCCCAGCGTAACCAGTTGCTTAGCTATATGCACAAAGAATCCATTGATGTTGTAAAGTTGGATTATGAAATTCGTGAAATAAAATCCGCCTTAAAAAAGATAAAAAGCAAAATGACCGGGGATACAAGCACCCACCTGAACGATCTTTTTTTTAAATTTGCCAGGCTCCAGGCCCAGGTTGATTTTACTTCGCAAGTTTACAAGAAAACCCTGGTTGAGTATGAGGTCAGTAGAATAGAGGCTCTCCAGGAGGCCAAAATCTTTGAAATGATTACCACCCCGACTCTGCCAGATGAGTCTTCATGGCCGAATAAACCAAAAGTTTTAGGATCAATGATCATACTTCTTCTGGTTTTATACAAAATAACAGGATTGATTGGATTAGTAATAAATGATCACAAGGATTAGTGGGATGAAAAACATTAAAAGAGTAGTATTGTCAATTCTCTTTTTCGCCTCTTCTGTATTGATTTGCCAGGCCGCAGGATTTTCTGTGGGTGAGTCTGTTGCGGCTGATCCGGATAAGGAACTTGCTGAAATAACAATACCAGGAGAAGAAAATATAGTTTTTGGGGGCAATCTTTTTAATGGCCATTTTCGTGATATCAAGCAACCAGGCTTTAACCCGGACTATTTTGTAAATATCGGTGATATTGTCAGTATAAGAATTTGGGGTGCCTTTGAGTTTGCACAAGAGCTTGCCGTTGACAGCCAGGGTAATATTTTTTTACCCAAGGTTGGAATCGTTCAAGTCATAGGAGTCAAGAACAGAGAACTTGTTTCTCTGGTGAAAGATAAAGTTAAAAAATTATACAATAACAAGGTCTTTGTCTATGCCAATGTGGCAAGTTATCAGCCGATTACAGTTTTTGTAACCGGGAGTGTAAAAAGTCCCGGCCTGTATAAGGGGATGTCATCGGATTCTGTCCTCCAATTTATCGACAGGGCCGATGGTATTTTAAAGGGGTTCGGAAGTTTCAGGAAGATCGAAATTCTTCGGGGAAGCGATGTTGTCAAGCAAATTGACCTTTATTCTTTTTTGGTCAGCGGACACAATGAGCTGTTCCAGTTCCATAGTGGAGATGTTGTTTCCGTCAAAAATATTATGCACCAGATCACGGTGATTGGTGATGTAAAGCGGCCTTTTAAGTTTGAGTTTTCCAAAAAAGAGGTTTCAATGGGTCAAATTGTGGATCTTGCCATTCTAAAACCTGAAACAACAAATTTTACCATAACCAGATGGAAGCGTGACAACAAACAGATTCTTCTTTCCGGTTCTCTTGCGGAGATGGACAATATCAAAGTTTTAGCAGGGGATACCATTGAGTTTTTTTCAGATCACAGGTCAAGTTTGAACAAAATCAACATCAGCGGTGAACAGGATGGTCTCAGCACCATTCTTGTAAAAAAAGATGAAACCCTGGGGGGTGTTCTTAAAAAAATCAAACTGAATTCAAGATCCAATGCGGCGGCGGTCCAGGTATTTAGAAAAACAGTTGCAGACAAACAAAAACAGCTTCTTTTAGCCCATCTCCAGGAGCTTGAATCCATGGTTTTGATGAGTTCCTCCATGACATCAGAGGAGAGTAAAATAAGAAGCTTTGAAAATAAATCCTACATGAGTTTTATCGAGCGGGCAAAAAAAGTGGAGCCCAAGGGGCAGATTGTCATCAATGAAAAGACCGATCCCAACAGCATCTATTTAGAAGAGGGCGATCAGATTTATATTCCCTCCATCACAAATCTTGCAATGGTTCAAGGAGAGGTTTCCATTCCCGGTGCCCACACATTTGTGAAAGGATATTCTGTCAAGGACTACCTTAATTTATCAGGGGGTTTTACCGACAGGGCCGATGAGGACAAGGTTCTGGTTATTTCCCAAAACGGAAGCGTGAAAAAAATGGCGTCCCAAAGTGCCATGAAAAAAAGCATGATTAAAAGTGGGGATTCCGTTCTTGTACTGCCGAAGGTCGCTGGCAAAAATCTCCAGGTGGCCAAGGGAATTACACAAATCATGTATCAGATTGCCATAAGTGTCGGCGTATTGCTGGCAATTTAATGATTTTGGCTTAGCAGTGCATTAATATAAAAGCAATTGCAGAACCAACTTGAAAAAACCTGGATGGTTGTGCAAAGGTCTCACTATCATATAAGGAAGGCTTATCCCTTCCTCTGTCAGGAAACAGCAATAACCACCAATGACTGGTTGAAAGAGAAGGTATAATGGAACTATCCGAATCAATTGATTTAAAAGACGAATGCATAATAAGGTCCGCTAAAAGAACCTTTAAAATGGAAGCGGAAGCGATTCACCGTCTTTCCGATCAGGTAGACGATGACTTTATCAGGGTTGTAAAGCTTTTCCATACCGTCCAGTCCCACGTTGCCATCTGCGGTATGGGAAAATCCGGCCTTATCGGCAAGAAAATTGCCGCAACACTTGCAAGCACGGGAACCCCCTCTTTCTTCCTCCATCCGGCAGAAGCCATACATGGTGATGTGGGCATGCTCACCCCCAGCGATGTGCTTCTAGCCATTTCAGGCTCTGGGGAAACAGAAGAGATGATTCGCCTTATACCTATAGTAAAAAGAATGGGCATCCCTATGGTGGCCCTTGTGGGCAATCCAAATGCAACCCTTGCAAGGGAAGCCGATTACACCCTGAACGTAAGTGTCGAAAACGAAGCCTGCCCCCTTCAGTTGGCCCCGACCACCTCCACTACCGCAACCCTTGCCATGGGCGACGCCATTGCTGTTGCCCTGATGGAGATGAAGAAGTTCACCCCCATGGACTTTGCATCCAGGCATCCCGGTGGAAGCCTGGGAAGAAAGCTCCTCACATGCGTCAAGGATGTTATGGAAAAAGATAACCTCCCCATAGTGACCAAAAAGACCGGCATCAAGGATGTTATCTCAACTATTGCATCAGGGATGAAGGGAATCGCAGTGATCATCGAGAACAAAAAAATTGCTGGTGTCGTCACTGACGGTGATATCTGCCGTGCTTTCGAAAAATACAACGGTAATTTTTTAAATCTTCAAGCCGAAGAGATCATGTCCGGAACACCAAAAGTTGTTACCCAGGGCAAACTGATCGTTGAGGCTGAAAAGATGATGCACGAGTACGGCATTGTTTCTCTTATTGTTGAAGAAGAAAAAAATAACGCAAAACTCGTCGGAATTGTCCAGCGACATAATATATAGGTGAAAGAAATATGCAGATGGAACACGTAACAATTAATGGGCCAGAAGGTACGTTTAAAATTGGAAATGATTTTCCCATTACTTTTATAGCCGGTCCCTGTGTCATGGAAGGAAGAGATTTTGCCCTTGACACCGCGAAGAAGCTAAAAAAAATATTTTCCGAGGCAGGTATCAATTTTATATACAAGTCCTCCTTTGACAAGGCAAACCGGACCTCGATTTCCTCATACAGAGGCGTCGGCATGAAAGAGGGGCTCAACATACTCAGGGAGGTGCGCAGCACTGTCGGCGTACCGGTTGTAACAGACGTACACACTCCTGAGCAGGCAGAACCTGTAGCTGAAGTCGTAGACATGCTTCAAACCCCGGCTTTTCTCTGCCGTCAGAGTGATTTCATTACAGCAGTAGCTGCTACAGGAAAGCCCGTTAACATCAAAAAAGGCCAGTTTGCTGCTCCCTGGGATATGGAAAATGTGCTCACCAAAGCGACATCAACCGGGAACAAGCAGATCATGCTTTGTGAACGTGGGACATCCTATGGTTACGGAAATCTCGTTGTTGACATGAGAACCTTCCCCATTATGGCCCAGACCGGTTTCCCTGTTGTTTTCGACGTCACTCACTCTGTTCAGCTTCCCGGCGGAAAAGGAACATGTAGTGGGGGCCAGCGTGAGTTTGTACCACACCTAGCAAGAGCAGGTGCTGCCGTCGGAGTCGCCGCCATATTTATGGAAGTACACCCCAACCCGGATAAAGCCCCCTGCGATGGACCGAACATGCTCACCTTTGAAGAACTCCCGAAACTTTTGGCCTCCATCAAAACCATTGATGCACAGGTTAAGGGTCTATCATAAAAATAGTTATCGTAATTTTGGCAAGATATGGATCGAGCCGTTTTCCAGGGAAACCGCTGTAGATATTTTCGGCAAAGCCATGATTCAAAACACCTATGAGAAACCTGAATGAAATCTATCTGGAAGATGGTGATCAGGTTTATATTCCAGCAAAGAGCAATCTGGTTCTGGTCCAGGAATAAGTGGCTTATACATATGTAAACTCTATGAAAGCAAATGAATACATAGATCTGGCGGCATAACAGACAGAGCCGATCAAAAAAATATCCTTGTAATTCATGTGAACGGTCGAGTGGTGAAGTGTGATACTGAACGGAAACTGAAAAAACTCAAGATCAATAAAGGGGATTCAATATTGGTATTTCACCCAAATTCTATATTAGGTGCCTGTAAGCACGGGAGTATTATTATCTCTATAAACAATACCTTTGAAAACTATAATTATTCATCGTAATACAAGGAAATATAATGTCAAATAGCAAATCATGTTTATCAGATAAAAAGGTCGTCGCTTTTGTACCTGCGAAAGGAAGCAGTTCTCGTATTGAAAGTAAAAATATGAAGTTGCTCGATGGAAAACCGTTATTCTTGCACTCGTTGGAAAAGTTGGTTGAATGTGATTTTATACACGAAGTATATCTTGATACTGAATCTGATGAAGTTATTGATCTTGCAAAAAGTGTAGACTGCAAAATATTGAAAAGAGATCCCAGTTTGGCAACAAATAAAGTTGATGGAAATCAACTTTTTTTAAATGAAGTGAATCATGTTAAAGCGGACGTCTATATCCAGCATCTTTGTACCAGTCCTTTTATAACCAAAGATACGATCAAAGTAGGTGTAGAAGCTGTGGCCAGTGGCGATTATGATTCCGCAGTACTTGTTAATAAACAGCACCTCTATACATGGACAGACAATTCACCTGATTATGATATAAACAATATCCCGAACAGCTTTACGCTGGATGAAACGATAATTGAAACAATGGGATTATATGTAATGGATCGCGATTGTGCATTACAAACTCAGCGGCGTATTGGCAACAGGCCTTTTTTTCTGAACGCGACCCCCATTGAATCAGTTGACGTGAATTGGCCTGATGACTTCATACTAGCCAACCACATTGCTTCAGGAATGAGGGAAAAACGCCGACGGCTGTTCAACAATATTAAAGCACGTATCAACAGCGCCATTTTGTCTGATTTGATGGATGATATGGGGTTGGATGGTGTTGTGACAAGTTATCAGTCTAATTTATCGAAAACCAAGATTTTTGGGCGTGCTAAAACCCTGCGGTTAAGAAAAATTAAGGATGGTGAATCTCATGAGGGGATTTATAATGCACTGAAGACATATAAAACAATCATTCCAGGTGATGTCATTGTTGTAGAAAATGAAATTTCTGAGTGTGCTTACTTTGGTGAACTTAACGCAAATCTGGCCATTCGGGCAGGTGCATCTGGAGCTGTCATTGGTGGTGTAACGCGTGATTCTACAGCCGTTTCCCAGTTGGATTTCCCTGTGTTTTCTAAGGGGAATGTCTGCCGAGACGTCAGAAAAAGAGCCGTTATGGATCATTACAATCAGGAAATTAATTTTGAAGGTGTACAGGTTGCACCAGGTGACCTGGTCTTTGGAGATGAGGATGGATTGGTCTTTATTCCTAAAAAACATGAAAAAGAATTAATCAAACGGGTATTTAATATTTTTTCTAAAGAAAAGAATATCTTAGTGGATATTGCCAATGGTGTTGATGAAGCAGAATTGTTCAGTTTTCATGGTGAATTTTAAAGGGTGTCACTTATCCAATCTACTACTCATCATGAGCATGGGATTCATGGCAATATAAACGCCTACCTCTCATTCTTTGGTTAGGCCAGAGTTAAAATGGTTATGGTAATTAAAGGTTCATTCGGCACTACAACAGTTATCCCGACAGTATAGAGGAACTTCAAAGTGAACAGATGCTGTCTTCTTCCTGTTCAAAAAAGATACATTTGTCAAGAACATAATACATTACTGAGGTGAAGTATTATGCAATAACCACCATATTACAAATTTTGAAACAACAAAAGACAAACATGTTCAGCACATGCCCCTATTATTGAGGCATAAATTCATTTTTTCAGCAGTTTTTTATAAGCATCACCAAAAAACGAAAAGAATTTTTAATATTACTACTCTGCAAACATATTTGGATATGAAAATGAACATATTATATTACCTTGAGCCCTGGATAGAAGTTGATTCACCGCATATGAAATTTATGAATTTCAAAAATCAATTAGCGGATCAAATTATACCCCTACTTTGTGAGAATAAAGATGTTAAAGTTAGCGTTATCTTGGGTGACATGACTTATTCAATGATTATGGAAAGTAATCACGAGTTGATTCCCCATTTGAATTTCTTTGTAATTTCCCAAAGAGAATTAAAAAAAGTTTATCCTAATTATCTTGAAGCGACTCATAGTTGGTACCATGAAGATTACAGTGATGAAAAAAGCAATCTAATGCAAGCTCTGATCAAGAATAAATTAGGTGATTACAGCCCTGATATAATTCTGTCATTTCTTAGCCCAGCTCCTTTTTTAAAGAAACTTTTTCCTCATGCACCGCTCATCTACCAAGAATTTGGGATTTTTTCAAGAGATCCATTTCCAAAATCATATTATTTAGATATGCATGGTATTTTTTCTAATTCTTTTTTGAGTAAATTCAGTGAAGAATTACTACATCTACCAACTTCTCAAAAATCAATACAGTTTATTGGAGCTATAAGAAAAAAACTACTCAAAGAACGCCTTTCAGCTACAAACCCTTTCAGGAAAAAAAAATTTGGTAAAGGATCGAAATTTAAATATACAGTTTTACTTCCCTTGCAATTTTCAAACTATTTTGGATTTGATTGCCCATCTGGTTTCAGAACTCAATTCGAGTATTTAACTTTTGTATTAGATAACATTGACCCTACGATAGGAGTAGTTGTTACGCAACACAACGCATGGCAAAAAATTATTACTCCCGCTAGAAAAAAATATCTTGAGAGCCGATATAGTAATTTTATTTACGACTTTGAGTTCGATAAAGTTCCATCTATTTCGCAATATCTTTTGGAAAAAGTTGATGGCGTAATTACGGTTTCATCATCCATTGGATTGCAGGCATTGCTCTGGAAATTACCGCTTTTTGTTGTTGGCAATTCTCATTTAACCAACATAGCAGATTGTAAAAATATATCCGAAGTATTTAACTATTTAGAGAGCCCATCAAAGATTGATAAAGATCCGGCATTACATTTTCTTTTAACCCATTATTATATTACTGAAAAATATATAAATAATGGTAAATGGTTAAAAAAGTTCCTTAATACATGTATTGCCAAACACAAAAAAGACCAATTAGATTTCAATTCTTTTGAAGCTATTGATGCAAATGAAGATAATATTTTAGAATCAATTATCAATAAAAAAGGCATGAACCATTCTAACATTCAAAAGCAAGCTTCAAACGGAAATTTATCATCTATCCGACCGAGCATCTTAAATGATAAAAATTTAATAACTAAGATATCATCACATCCGACAATTTCCTTTGATATCTTTGATACTTTGATAGTTAGACCATTTTCTTTTCCACATCATGTTTTTACATTCATGGTTCCAGAGGTGAGGAAAATACTCGACGACAATCATTTTGATTTTGTTTATATTAGAAGAGAATATCACCAAGAAGCAAAAAAAGCGCTCTGTTTTGAAGAAATAACGCTCGATGAAATTTATGATTACATTCAAAAAAAATGTAATTGGACAAATAGTCAAAGGAATCTTATTCAACAGCTTGAAATTTCAATGGAAATTAAATTGTGTAAAAAAAGGCCATATTCATATGAAATTTATAAGTTGGTAAAAAGTTTAGGAAAAAAAATAATCTTTATCTCCGATATGTACTTGCCAAAAGATGTCATAGCTCAAATCCTTAAAATGAATGGATATTATCATTATGATAATCTATTCATTTCCTCAGAACACAGAATGGTAAAGCATAGTGGGACACTATATGAGTACGTTCTGAACAAAATAAATGAATCCCCATTCAATATTTTACATTTTGGTGACAATTTTCAAAGTGATATCAAAAAAGCTCAAGAGTACAAAATTGATGGATTCTATGTTAAAAAGCCCATTGAATGCTTTTCAGATAACCAGTACCACCAACAGATTTGGGGCAATGATCTGCATAGGAAAAGTTTCGTCACAGACAAATGTAAATATTCAATCCCTTTAATGATTGGTTTGTTTGCCAACAAACTTTACGATAACCCAAGGAAAATGTATGACAAAACAAGTTTGTTTAATGGTTCTGCTTATAATCTGGGATATTATGGATTGGGCTTGTCCATGGTTGGATTTTGTAAATGGATCATTCAAGAAGCTAATAAAAATGGTATAAAAAAATTGTTTTTTTTGGCAAGGGATGCTTACTTAATCCATAAAGTATATCAAGAAGTATCATCAGAATTTAAAGAATATCCTAAAGCTAAGTATATTTATGCTTCAAGGCGTTCTTTGAGTATCCCGTCCCTTAAAACAAATGATGACATTTTAGAGTTACTCAGCAGGCCTTTCAGACATAAATCAACCTTAATGTATCTTCTGAAAAATAGATTTGCACTTGATGACATTCAAGAAATCGATAAGAACCTTTTGGAAGATAATGGTTTCTCATCTATTAACAATGAGATTTCTTTTCTAAAAGATTTCCAACGAATTAAGAATGTGGTCTTAGGACTTTCAGATCAAATACTTCAAATTGCCCAAAAAGAGAGAGAACTTGTTTTAGAATATTTTTCTCATATTCAGTTAGAGGGAAACAATAGGGAAGCAGTTATTGATCTTGGATATGCAGGTTCAATACAAGGATATATCAATAAAATTCTTAAAAATGGGAATATCTCAGGCTATTATTTCATTACAACTCGGAAAATATTGGATGTAATGGATTCAGGTTCTACTGCAAAAGGTTATCTTGCCGAATTTCAAGACCAGTATGATAACCACAATATAAAACACCCATTTTTTGGTTACACTCTATTTTTTGAGGCTATTTTTTCCTCATTTGAGGGAAGTATCATAAAATTTAATAAGGATGCAAAAGGAAAGATAAAACCCGTATTGGATTCAGAAGTCAATTTAACTCAAAAGAATATATCGAACAAAAACTTTCTGATGTCTGAAATTCATAGAGGTGTAATTGATTTTTCTAAGGATTTAACAAATTCTTTAGGTAATAATATAACTCAATTTGATTTTGCCCCGAACAGATCTCTAAAAGTGATTAATTATTTTTTAACAACCCCACACTATAAAGATGCTAAAATCTTTGAAAACTTCAGTCTCTCTGATAAAAATAATGGTTTTGACAATTTATATATTATTAAAAAAATAGATTCAACTAATCACAAAAGAATAAGCGGCAAAGAAAAAAAAGAGATCTGGCGTCAAAGTTATTGGAAAGAGGGAACTTTGGCAATGTTTAAATTTATCTCTACTACTAAAAATCAAAAAACTAAAAACAAAGAGAACAACTATCAACTCACAGCAACGGCACATTATTTAGAAGTAGAGAACAAGTTACCCCTGAACACATTCCAAAGAAAGTACAATAAATTCAAAAGAAACCGAAAATTATTTTTTTCAGATTCCAAATATTTAACTTTAAGATTTATGGGCAAACTACTATAATGTTGTACTAAACAAATAATTAGTAATTTACAATGCCTAAATACTATCTATCAATTGGGAAACATTTATTTTAATCACCATGAAATTAGAAATAAAATACTCTAATCTAATCTCCCAATTTGTATATTTCATTATTGATGAAGCATGCAAATTGGGGCGGGACAAAATTTTTTTTTTATCACGAGAAGGAAAAATATTTCTTGATGTTTATGAAAAACTGTCAAAAGTAAAAAAGACACCACCGGAAGCTATTTATCTCCCTATTTCAAGGCGGGCCGTCTCGGTTGCAACTATGTATAATAAAGATGATATATTTACATTGACCTCGCAACCAATGGCCCCTTGTAATATTGTGTTTTATTTTAATAAACGATTTGGTTTAGATGAAGACATAGTAGCCAAACTGCTGATAGAGCAAGGCGTTGATACGAATAAAGTAATCCATATGCACAATAACGGGAGATTAATATATAGTATACTTGAAAAACTGAGTCCCATTATTCTTAAGAATGCAGCAAAAGAAAGAGCAGCTCTTCTTGCGTTTTATTCCCAATTAGGACTTGAAAGCGAAGATAGCCCCTTGGTAGTGGACATAGGTTACAAAGGATCAATCCAATCCTCTCTGCAAAAACTATATAATAATAAAAAAAACTTCTTCGGATTGTACCTTCTATCCCAACCAGAAATTAAAAAAAATATTGGAAAGAACAATTATGCTGTATTTAAAAAATTTCGTCCTGGTGATTTAATATCAAAAAATCTTCTTTTTCTAGAATTCCTGAGTATGGCAAATCATGGCAGTTTCATATTTGCCGTGAATGATAAAATTAATGACAGGTGTTATCCTGCATACCGAAAGCTGTCAAATGGTGAAAATGAACAACTTGACTTTACAGAAAATTTTCAGAAAAGGGCTCTTGTAAACCTGACTTTGCCATCATCAATTTTACCTAAAGCAAGAAGAATAAACCTGTTCAAAGAACTATTAACACCTGAAACATCAGAGGAAATCGAACAATTTATCGGAATGGCTATTGATGATGATTTTGGAGGCACCCCACTCAGGTTTATCATCGCACCCGAATTTCAACAGAAGAAAATGTCCAAACAAGAGGCTCTTTACGCTACACAACATTCGGAATGGAATGCTGCTGTCAATGTTCTTCTTGAAAATTGCCAACTTACCGGTGAATTAAATCATTTGAAAAAAGCCTACTCGTCATCCTGGCAACGCAAATTGAAAAAGTTGTTTCATTCTCCCGGTGATTTTCTATTTGACTCAAAATATCCATTATTACGGACACTATCTATATTATTGTCATCAAGCGTTAGGAAACGTACCGATTATTTAATTGATCACATTAAAGACCATAATGATATATGACTAATTAACTTAAGCTATAGTTAATTTAAGAAAAAGACGTCCTGATCAGGTAACTCATTATTTGTTTATGTTTCCCGGTGACTCATGTATCTTACATTCCATACCCTTGTGACAAAAATAAAGTAATTTTGCAAATACAGTTTTTGGCTTATAAAATCAGAAATTTAAAATTTGTGACAGTGTTTGAATATAATTCAAACACTGAATAACATTTAGAGACCCTTGAAAAAACATCCGAATTATATGCAGCTAAAGTGAGGCAGCAGTTTATGTTCAACCTTAAGAATAAAGACAGCCATGTTGTTACCTTTTCAAAAGGGATTTTTAATCATCCTATCATGAAAGCAATGCTTGGTAATAAAATGGTTTTTAAAAAACATCATCTTGCTGATGGGGCAAGTATTGTCGGTTGGGGAAACAAGCCCAATACTAAAGCTGCCAGAGAATATGCCTGTAGTCATGATTTGTCATATATCTGCCTTGAAGATGGGTTTATCCGTTCCGTTGGACTTGGGACACAAAAGTCTCCGTCTTTTTCCATGGTATCCGACCGGTTGGGAATTTATTATGATGCCACAAAACCTTCAGAGCTGGAAGAGATCCTTTTGGAGTACAGGTTTCAGGAGGATTCTCAACTTATGGACAGATCACGGGCGGCGATATCTTTAATAAAAAGATATCATATCTCCAAGTATAATGCGTCGCCAGATGTAGAGGATGGGTTGTTTGCTAAAACAGATAGGGGGCGGGTCCTTATCATTGCCCAGACGGCCGGTGATATGTCTTTAAAATATGGCCTTGGAGACAGCTTTTCGACAAATGATATCATTGAGGCAGCATGCAGGGAAAATCCCGATGCAAAAATATTTCTTAAAGTTCATCCCGATGTTATTGCAGGGAAGAAAAAATCAGACCTGAATCTTGTCAAAGCATCTGAAAAATGTACCATCATAAGTGATGATGTAAATCCCATATCACTTCTTAAAAAATTTGACAGGGTATATACCAAGACCTCCCAAATGGGATTTGAAGCCCTTCTCTTGGATAAGGAGGTGGTCTGCTTTGGGATGCCCTTTTATGCAGGATGGGGACTGACCGATGACAGGGTGAAATGCCCAAGACGCACAAGAGATCTTTCAGTGATTGAGCTTTTTGCAGGTGCCTATATTCTCTATACAACCTATTTTAACCCCTGCACCAACAAAAAATCAGATATCATCGATACGATCCATACCTTGAAAAAATGCCGTGATATTGAACTTGCAAACAGTTCACATCTCTATTTTTTCGGATTTTCCCCGTGGAAACATTGGTTGCACAGCAGTTTTCTTAAGTCCCACGGGAAAAAATCGATCTATTTTTGTTCCAATCCGGTCAAGGCTATTAAAAAAGGGTTCCGGCAGGATTCAAAAATTTTCATCTGGGGCAGAGAAGATTTTACAGACCTTGAAAACTTTGCACAAGAAAATCAGATACCGATATACCGAGTTGAGGATGGCTTTATTCGCTCTGTTTCACTGGGGTCTGATCTTACCATGCCCTATTCGCTGGTTATAGACTCAAAAGGGATCTATTTTGACCCTACAAATTCCAGTGATCTGGAAGTTATTTACAACACCTATGATTTTAAATTACACACGGATCTTCTGAAAAGAGCTGAAAATGTTTCAAAGCATATCATTGAGTCAAAGCTTTCAAAATACAATAATCTGCCCCATAAGAGTCTTATGATCGATAGATCTTCCTTTGATAAAATCATTTTGATTCCAGGGCAGGTAGGAGATGATGCCTCCATTCGTTTTGGCGGATATGGAATGACCAATGACTCACTGATCAAGCAGGTCCGCAAAAAAAATCCCAATTCATATCTGATTTATAAACCCCACCCGGATGTTCTGGCAGGCAATAGAAAAGGTAATATTGATCAAGAGTATGTTTTTCAATTTTGTAACCATATTGCCAAAAATCAGAGCATTGACAGTTGTATTGAAGTTGCCGATGAGATACATACAATATCTTCTTTGTGCGGTTTTGATGCCCTGCTTCGGGGAAAAGCAGTTGTAGCCTATGGTATGCCTTTTTATGCAGGTTGGGGTTTGACTCAAGATATGCAAACCTGTGAACGCAGAACTCGAACATTATCCTTAATGGAGCTTGTAGCAGGAGCATTGATTTTATATCCACGGTATATGCATCCAAAGACAAAGGAATTTTGTGAAATTGAAATTGTTCTGGAAGAGATTAAAAGAGAACAAAAAAGGTATTTTTCATCCCGTTATTATAGAATCTCAAAATATTTTAGGGATTTTGGCCTTAGAAAAATAAGACGACTATTTGAGATAGTAAGAATTTAATGGACAAGCATGCTTATGGTATGGTTTACCTGCAACCAGGCACAATTTGAAGTTAGAAAGAAAATTATTTTCTAATATTACAAGAAGGGTAAAAAAAATAATATGAAAATCGTTGGTGATATTCAGGGTGCGAAAATTTTATTGTTGCAGGGTCCCATGGGTACTTTTTTTCGAAAGCTGGATGATTTTTTTACCTGTCAGGGTGCAGTCGTGTATAAAATTTGCTTTAATGCGGGAGATAAATTGTTTTCCCATGGTAAAAACAGATTTGATTACAGACAAAATTGTGATGACTGGGCAAGATATGTTACAAAATTTATGAAAACACATGAAATTGAAAAGGTTTTTTTGTTTGGAAACTGTAGATTTTATCATAGGCAAGCCATAAAAGCTGCAAAGGGGCTGGGGGTTGAAATTTTTGTCTTTGAAGAGGGGTATATTCGCCCCGATTATATTACCCTTGAAAGAAACGGAGTTAATGGCGACAGTTCTCTTTCCCGTGATCATCTCTTTTATAAAAATATAAATCCTGGCAAAGCCGTTAAAGCCCTGCCCGTGGAAAACAGTTATGGCAAAATGGCATTTCAGGCAGCTGTTTATTATTTTTTTTCATATTGGCGTAAACGTCACTACCCCCACTATACACACCATAGAGACCCTTCGGTACTGAAAGAAGCCGCCTATGGAATACGCAATTTATTGAGAAAAATGAAATATAAAATACAGGAAAAAAAGTATAGCTCCCTGTTTGAAAATAAATTAGCAAAAATTTTTTATTTTGTTCCCCTCCAGACCAAGAACGATTTTCAGCTCACAGAATATTCCGATTATAATAATATTGAAGAGTTTATAAAAGAGGTTGTTTTCTCCTTTGCAAAGAACGCCCCTTCCCATACTTATCTTGTAATTAAGCATCATCCCATGGAACGTGGGAAAAAAAAATATGCCCGGTTCATAAAGCAGCTTGCAAAACATTATGGTTTAAAAAAAAGAATTTATGTTGTTTACGATGTGCATCTGCCAACTTGCCTGAAACATGCCATTGGAACCATCACGATTAATAGTACCGTGGGCCTTTCTGCGCTGTTTCATAATAGTCCTACCATTACTCTCGGTCAGGCTGTTTACGACATTCACGGACTTTCGTGCAAGGGTATGAAACTTGATAAGTTCTGGAAAGAGTATAAACAACCCAGCCGAAAACTGTTTAATGCTTTCAGAAAACATGTTATTTCCAAAACGCAGTTAAATGGCGGTTTTCATGGTAAGTTCCCAGATTTTATTGATTAATAATCTTTTTATGATGTGTGTTTAGAACATCTATAAATTGTTTGCCTATATTTTCCTTCCCCATAGCCCCTAAAAGTAAGGCTTCATTCTTTCCCAGAATAAAATGATATCTGGAATCAGTTTTCATTTTCTTTCCTATATACTCCATAACATCCCTGTATGCATCAAAATGGCCGTGTAAGTCGCTAAATATAAATACATCCATATTCTTTATCGTCTTTATTATCAGAGGGATGGTTTCCTTAAATTTTGGAGAAAACTATTGACTATAAGTTCTCATCTGCCTAATATAGACAAACATAGAATATCTAGTTTTTATTATTTCTTTAAAGAATAAAATTTGTGGTTAATGTCTGTTATGGATCTTTTGGCGGCACATAGGCTTGATGATCTGATGAAAAGACATAGTGTAGTATATTTCTAATAAGTCCATTGAAATTATTGATATTGATTTAGCTGATTTCAACTTTTTGCGTGACTTTCAAGCTTATTCAGCAAAGTCTTGGGGGGGGGAAATATATGACAGCTTCTATTCGGAGAATTGCACACTTTCTTTTGTATTTTCAAATTATTGTTTTTGGGACATGTCTTTTTAATCCGCTGCTTGCTAAGGAGTCTAATCGCTGGAGTATAGGGGGTGGGGTTGCAGTTATTTCTAATAACCATCCTGGTGGTGTTCTTCAGGGAGAATTTGAAGTGACTGAGGGGGACTCGGCTGGAGAAATTTATAATATTAATGTAAGTTATGTTTTAAAAGAATTGAACTTTTCAATTAAAAAACACACCTTTGCTCCGCGCCTGGAGGTTTTTTCATCACTGGGGCTTGTGGACGAAAAAAGTACAGATCTGTTTTATAATGTTAATGCTGCACTTGCTGTTCGCTGGATTGATTTTCCCTGGAGTCGTTATCTTCATACGACAATAATGACAGGTGGTGGGCTGAACTATTCACAAAAAATATTTCGACTTGATATTGCCAAGCGTCCCAATGATGATAGGTCGCATCTGAAATTTTTCTGGCCCATTGAGGTGACCTTTGCGATACCTAAATTTAAAAATCATAGCCTTGTTTTTTTTAATCACCATATTTCAGGTGGGCATGTAATGGATGCCGGCGGTATTGACAGCTTCGGTGTGGGGTATCGGTATAAGTTTCATTAATTTTTTTTTGAAATATATATTATATTCACCAATATCTTTTGGTAAATTATATCCCTTAATCCAAAAGTCCATCTTGATGGCAATGGGTTTGAAATTTGCTTAGTTGCGGCCATCCATATGTGTTTGGGTAATGGCCCGGGCCGATGCTGCAATTGTTTTCTCATCTTTACGATTTTCAAGGCAGGCAAGGGCCAGGGGAATTTGTATTCCAGGCCCCTGCCAAAATTTTGCCTTATCCTGTTCAACCAGCTCCAATGCCTGGTCTTCTTGCATAAGCGCAATGCCGGTTCCGGATTTGACAAGTTCCTTGACAATATTTTCATCCACGGCATCGGCCACCGGTGTAAGGGTCAGGTTCAAGAGATCCAGTTGTTTCTTAAAGGCCAGGTGGAAGGGACAGCAGTGGCGGGTCCAGACCCATGGAAGCTTTACTAACCTTTCAAGGGGTGCTGTTTCATTGTCCTTTGCAAGGTTTGCCGGTAGCACCACCCGGATCATCACCCGGGACAGGGGGTAGGAACAGATCTGTGGGTCTTTAAACTCACCAAAGTGGAATCCCAGGTCAATTTGCCGGGAAGTGAGCATCTGGGGCGTTGTAAAGGTCTGGGTTTCAATAAAAGAGGTCTTTATTTCTGGCATGGTTCGGGCCATGGTCCGGCTGATCCCGGAAATATTTAAAAAGACCGGGTCTGTATTAATCCCGATATTCAGGTTCCCTGACAGATTTTTTTGCAGATCCCTGGCTTTTTGCTCCAGATTTTGGGTAGATTGGATTACTTTTTTGGCTGCAATGAGCAGGGTCTCTCCTTCGGGGGTGAGGATCATTCCCCTGGAGGTCCTTTTAAAAAGGAGAACATTCAGATGGGTTTCCAGGGCCTTTATCTGGGAGCTGACGGCTGACGGGCTCTGGTGCATCGTTTTGGCTGCCCGGGTCAGGTTTAAGGCCTTGGCCACTGCTATGAATGAATTGATCTGGTATAATTCCATTTTTATCCTGTTTTAGATCTGTGTTCGAAATTCTGGAACACTGGGTTCATATATTGTCCATGGACAATAGGGACTTTTTTTTGATAATTCAATGGAAAATTAAGGTTTTGATAATTGTAAATGCAGTCAAAGGAGGTCATGGGAAAATGGTGGAAAAATACATAGATCTTGCCCTGAAATTGAAGATGTGTAATGCCAGAGTCATCTCTCCTGGCGAAATGGTGTTTGATATTCGCACTCTTTTAAAATGCCATTGGGGGTGTGAAAATTATGATAACCAAAGTTATAAGTGTCAAAAACGGGATACCCTTTTTGAAGATCGTTTGAAAATGATCCAGGCATACAAACAAATTTTGCTGGTCCATGCCAATAACGGGCAGGACGTGAGTCGGGCAGTACTTGAAATCGAACGCCGGGCGTTTTTGGATGGTTATCATCTTTCCTTTGCTATCCGGCATTGCAGTCTTTGTAAAAAATGCACGGTGGATGAGGGCAGTCCCTGTGTTCAGCCGTTAAAAGTAAGGCCCTGCGAAGCCATTTTCGGGATAGATGTGTATGAGACCGCCAAATTACACGGTCTTCCCTGTTATCCCTTAAAAGATAAGGATGAGGTCCAGAATCGATATGGATTTGTCTGTATCTCCTAAGATATACTTTTGAAATTAGATAGGATATCACTCCATAATCATTAAAAGGAGCTATAACTCGATAAACCAGTTTTTAAAAATTGACATAGAATTGCACTGTCAGTTATTATCTCCATGCTAATAACAAGCTTTATATTTGAGCGAGGGTGTGGTCTTATGTCGCCCCCATGGTCTTAGATTCATATGTTTAGTTGACGCGTTAAATTTGACAAAATGTTCTTTTAAAAATACCGAGAT
>JAAELK010000231.1 GCA_024226935.1 Desulfobacteraceae bacterium | reverse complement strand
TGCTTCTTCAATGGAAAGTTTGCCCCCATTATCTGCCTGAGCCCACATCATGTCGGTTCTTTTATCAACAACCACTCCAATTGAGTATTGAATAAAAAATTCATCCTCAGCTATAACATCGCCATAATTTCGTGATTTCAGCGAAGAACAAGATGATAAAGACAATACAAATCCAAGCATACTAGTTCCAATTATGCATTTCCAAATGAATATCCTTGTAAACCATAAAATTTGTTTTATTTGACAATCCATTAAAGCCTCCTCCGTTTTTTACAACTTCAATGATTGAATTCAGCGGGCGCTATAGGCGATCCGGTATAATGTTATGCGCCCCTGCTCAGAACCACTTTAATCTCTTCGCATCCTTCAATTCCGACGGAAGATAGTGGTGAATTCGAATGGTCCGCCCAGTGCGATCTTGAGCCATGCCGTTTATCGCGCCAATGATGTTGTTAACATCAACCCATGCATAGTCTTTGATTTCTCGCATCGGATCCCATTGCTTCTGGTCACCCTCCGGGTAAGCGATTTATTAACCCCATCTGTTCAAATAGATAAGATGTGATATAAATCAGTTTACAGGATTAGTGATTTGTTCTTTTTCAATTTGGTGGGGTAGCAAAGTCTTAAACTCATCCTCCGTCAT
>JAAELK010000230.1 GCA_024226935.1 Desulfobacteraceae bacterium | reverse complement strand
GATGGAATTGCAGCATATGAAATTTATCATGATGGGACCACCATTTTTTTTGATGGAAAAGCAATCAGTGATTACACCATGGATGTTCATGTTTCCTTAAAACCGTTAAGGGGCTCAACCTCCATACCGGATATTCTTTGTAATGATTGGTATCAGGCCATTGCTGCCGGGGCCAAGGCCAAGCTTATGATCATGCCGGGAAAGCCCTGGAGCAATCCCCAGTTGGCCATGGTTCATTCTGATGTTTTTGATGGTGGTGTGAATTCAGCAATCAAACAAGCTTTTCGGGGAAATTGGCCGATCAAGAAAAGAATTGACCGGAGAATGGGAATATGATCGATATCCGCACATTTAAAGGAGAGATCCCCAGGGTTGCTGATAAGTTATTGCCGGTTGAATATGCGGCCAGTGCCGTTAATTGTGACCTTGAATCGGGGAATCTGCAACCCATAAAAGGTGTTCTGTCCGTCCAGGATGTGGGGGCAACCACGACCAGTATTCACAAGTTGACTAACGCTTCCAGTTCTTTTTTCCAATGGGAGGAAAACGTGAACGTGGTCAAGTCCCTTGTGGCAGATTCCGGAAATAGAGTTTTATTTACCGGCGCCGGTTACCCAAAAGAGACAAACGCTATTTTATCGTTGGTTTCCTCTCCTTTCCCAACGACTACCCGGCGCTTAGGTATTCCAGCCCCAACCAATGCCTTGACAATAACATTGGTTGGAACGGCGGGTGAAGATTTGGTTCATTCGTCTTCATATGCATATACAATTGTTGGAAAATGGGAGGATGGCAGCGAGGTCGAGTCTGCTCCTTCTCCACCCACAGCAGTCTTTGACGTTTATGCTGGTATTATTCCAAGGTTGACAGGGTTTGCAGATTCTAAAGCAGCCGGAGTGTATACAACTCATTTTAGGATATATCGCTTAAATTCCGGTAATGCTGTTGCTGAATATCAGTATGTCGATGAAATGTTGGTGGATACGGTCCAATACGATGATTCGAAAACAGATGATGACTTATTGGAGGTTCTATCAACTACAAATTGGACTGCCCCTGAAGAAAAATTAAAAGGGTTGATTGCAACTTCCCATGGCCTGGTTTTTGGGTTTAATGGCAATACCATCTATCCGTCAGAGGTTTTCATTCCTTATGCGTT
>JAAELK010000229.1 GCA_024226935.1 Desulfobacteraceae bacterium | reverse complement strand
ATCTCCTATTTGTTATTTATATACTTCAACATATAATATTTAAAGGTTTTCCGAAATTTAGAAAAATTACTGTAAGACCCTGTTTTTCCGAGCGCACATTTCCGATGCTGAGGCAAGCCTCGCAGGGGGTATTAAAGCGATCACCCACTGGACAACAATATCGAATTTCACGGGCTTGCGCCCGCTCCCAACGATCTGAATTTAACTAGACACGATGACCGATTTGTTAGGGGCTTGCCTGTATACTACCATCTGATACTTAAATGTTGCCCGAAAATATTCACCTAACTTTTGCAATGCCATGAAATAAGGGTTTATGTAATTCTGAATCTGCAAGTACCGTTTTTAATTGTATTTTACATCACTGTAATTTCTCGGTACATATTTGTGTTGCATTTTGTAAATTTTCCGGTTATAGTCTCCGAGGAATTAAAATTAGCATGGCAGACAGGGGGGAAGAGACTGTGAGATTCTATATGTTAAGGGACTGGATAATCGGGAAAACCGGAATAAATAAAAGACTTCGGATAATATTTCTGTGGTATCTCCTTTCACTGATGGTCGAAACACGCAAAAATTCGCTGAGTTTCGCGGCAGTCCTTTCAGGACTGAACAAATCCCAGTTTTCCAAATTCTTAAGGAATAATCGTAAGACCGTTGCGTATACGCTGGGATCGCTCTCGAAAAAGAAGGCAAAGGCACTGGCGAAACTGCTGGTGGCACTGGTCGGTCTTCCGTGGGCTGTGGCAATAATAATCGACAGCACATTTCAGGCCCGTGCAAGCCTGAAGTCCGAAAATGTTCAGAAATTCACCCACGGAAAGGGATTCGTCATAGGACATCAGTGGACGAACATCGTGCTGTTCATAAACGGTTTCATTATTCCCCTTCCTCCGATTCCGTTTTACACAAAGAAGTACTGCCGTGAGAATAAGATAAAATACAGAACAGAGCACGACCGGATTGTCGAATATCTGACAGGGCTGAATCTGGCGGAATACATCGGGCCTCACAGAAACGACGATGTTGTCGTACTCGCTGACAGCGGTTATGACTGCAAAACGATACAGAATACAATTATCGGAAAGGGATGGGATTTCATTATCGCTCTTAAAAAAAAGAGGGGTGTCAAATCCGAGGCAAAATATGCAAAGACCCGCAAATCGGAAGGATGGGAACAGATTGGCGTGTTTTTCAGAAATCAGCGCAAGCTTCCATGGGAAACTGTCCGTATTCTGACGGACGGTCTGAAACGCAAGCGAACGGAGTTTCGCATAAGACATACAGAGGCCTGGCTCAACAGTGTGGGAAAGGTCAGACTGGTATGCTCGGAGTTTAAAAAGAGACGGAAGGGCAAACGCAAGTATTTCGCATGCACTGATCTGAAAATAACACCCCGGCAGATACTCATCGCATACAGACTTCGCTGGAAAATTGAAATTTTTCATAAACATGTAAAAATGCATCTCGGATTTGAGGATGTTGCCGCGAAAAACTTCCGCTCTGTGGAAAGCCATGTATATGCGGTGTACTGTGCCTATATTCTGATGCATGACAGCCCTCCCGGAGTCTCCGGGGATTCAAAGACGATCCTTGAAAAACAGCAGGATATAAAAAACGTCATTGAAAATAAAAAAATTGCCTCTGTCCTTCAGGGACTGACGCAGATCGGAGGAGAAGAACGGTATAAAAATAAATTAAAATCGGTACTTGCAGATGTCGAATCTCCTGATGTCTTATTTGATAACATACCAGAGGTTAGATAAATATTTAGGGCAACATTTAAGT
>JAAELK010000228.1 GCA_024226935.1 Desulfobacteraceae bacterium | reverse complement strand
GCTTTGAGCAAACAATTCAGGAGCATTTGCGCCTTACGCTTTTGAGGCTTTTGGCCGACGATCCTGACTACACTATGAACGATTCTCTTTTAACTGATTTGACGTACAATTATGGATTTACTCCAAGCCGTGACAAGGTGCGTACAGAGCTTTCGTGGTTAAAAGAGCAAGGCCTGATCACAACGGATGGTGATCCCAAGATTACCATTGCCAAGCTTACCGAGCGGGGATCCGATGTGGCCCGGGGCCGGGTAACTGTACCGGGCATCAAACGACCTTCCCCAGGGAGATGAGGAAGATGAAAATGGGATCTAAACAGAAACGAAACCCGGGCCGGGGGCGTCCGTCAAGCATCGATCTTTTGCCTGAAGATATCCGGCTTCAGCTTAATGAGGCATTGCGGGACCGGCGTTTGACCCAAAAACAGATCCGCCAGGGCATTAACGATCTGCTTGAAAAACGGGGAAAAAGCCTGGTGTCAAAGAGCGCTGTCAACCGCTATTCCATGCACATAGAGGAAAAGGGTGCCATGATGAGGGAGGCAAGGGAAGCTGCCGATGCTCTGGTGGGAGGACTTGGGGAGCAAAAAGGCACGGATCTTGGCCGGGCCGTGACCGAAATGGTCAAGACACTTTCCTTTGATCTGGTGCTTAACCGTGATGGAATTGATGTTGATACCCTCAATAAAGTTGCCCTGATTGCCCAGCGTATTGAGCGGGCCAGCAAAATCAGTCTGGAGCGTGAAGCCCAGATGCGTCAGCAGCTCCTGGAACAGGCCGCCGAGACTATTGAAGAAACAGCCATCCAGAATGGCATGGATGAGGAACAGGCCCAGTTCTGGCGCGAAAAAGTATTGGGGATCAAATGAGTTTGCCAGGTGATACCATACGGGTTTTAGACTGGGAAGAGCTGCCCCCAAGTGTCCGGGAGATTCCAAAAGATCATAATCCCCTTAAAGACGGAATATTGATGAAACACCAGGTGGACTGGTGCAAGCAGATCCATGAATATCCCTTGAACATTGCAGAAAAAGGACGGCGGACCGGGATCACTTTTGCTACTGCCCTAGACGATACCATTACCGCATCCAGCAAGCGAAAGGCTGGTGGGGATAATTGCTATTATGTGGGGGATACAAAGGAAAAAGGCCTGGAATACATCGGTTATGCCGCCCATATGGCCAAGGTCATGGCCGCTCGCATGGCAAAGGGATGGTCCGGCATCGAGGTCTTTTTATTTAAAGACCAGGATAAGGACGGCAATACCAGCCAAATCACGGCTTATCGAATGCGGTTTGCTTCCGGTTTTCAAATGGTGGCCCTATCCAGTAACCCTGCAAATATCCGGGGACTCCAGGGCATTGTCGATATTGATGAGGCTGCTTTCCATAAAGACGTAGGGGCTGTAATTGAAGCCTGTATTGCCCTGATTATCTGGGGTGGTCGTATCCGGATTATTTCCACCCATAACGGGGCCAAAAACCCTTTTAATCAATTGATTATAGATTCCCTGGCAGGCCTGTACGCTTTTAAAGTTTTCCATGTCACCTTTGACGATGCCGTTGCCAACGGTCTTTTTGAGCGGGTCTGCATGATCAAGGGCTGGAAACCTACACCTGAAGCAAAAAAAGAATGGTATGAACTGGTCCGTAAGGGATACGGTACCCGTCGTGCTGCCATGCTGGAAGAGCTGGACGCAATCCCCAGGGAAGGATCCGGCGTGGCCATACCAGGAGTTCTGGTTGAAGGATGTATGCCAGAAGAAAGACCCATTCTACGTCTTGCCCTGGAGGATGATTTTCTTTTAAGGGATTTGGACTATCGGGATTCATGGACAGAGAAGTGGATCAGTATCCATCTTGACCCCTTGCTTGAGCAGCTCAACCCGGACCTTGAGCATGTGTTTGGGTCCGACTATTCCAGGTATTGCGATTTTGCGTCCTTTGGTCCCATGGAGATTAAGCAGAATTTGACCAGGAGAGTGCCCTGGATGCTTGAAATGCACAATGTGCCTACCCGTCACCAACAGCAAATAATTTTTCATATCATAGACCATCTGCCCAGGTGGCGGTGCGGAGCCATGGATGCCACGGGCAATGGCCACACCATTGCGGAATATACGGCTGATAAATACGGTTATGAACGTATTTTCATGGTCATGCTCAATGACAAATGGTACCGGGAAAATATGGAACACTTTGTCCAGGCCTTTGAAGACAAGACCATTGATCTGCCCAGGGATGCGGATGTGAAAAACGATATCCGGGCGCTTGAGCGCATTGACGGTATCGTCAAGCTGCCTAAACTCAGGACGGCTGATACCAAGGATTCATCACTTAAACGCCATGGTGATGCCGCCATTGCCCTTACCCTGGGATGGTTTGCATCATTGAGTGATGTGGAATCCTTTGGCTATATCCCGGTTAAACATGGAGCGGACCATGATGCAATCGCCCGGCCTGTTAGGATCACAAGCTTTGGACGCAAAGGAGGTATTTTATGACAAAGAAAATCCGTCTATACGGACCGGATGGTAAACTCTTACCTGAACAAACTTTAACTGAAGAAATAGCTGCTCCGACCTTGATGGGTATTCGTTCTATCTGGGGATACGGATCCGCAGCGGATGGGCTTACCCCGGAACGCCTTGCCACCATTTTGCGCAACGCAGCCGAGGGCAACGCCTGGGATTATCTGACCTTGGCTGAAGAAATGGAAGAACGGGACCTGCATTATGCAAGTGTCCTGGGTACCAGGAAACGGGCGGTATCCGGCCTTGATGTTGTTGTGGAGGAAGCATCCGAGGACAAGGAAGATGTTAAGATTGCGACTGCCGTCCGGGAACTGACCCGGAAACCTGAATTCGGGGAGGCCGTGGATGATCTCCTGGATGCAATTGGCAAGGGGTATTCTGTGGTGGAAAATATGTGGCAGACAGGGACACAATGGGTTCCCCGATATGAATGGCGTGATCCCCGTTTTTTTGTGTTTGACGAAAACGACGGCAGAACCCTGCGGTTGATGGATGAAAGCCACCACAACGGCCTTGAGCTGCCCCCGTTTAAATTTGTCATCCATATCCCCAGGATTAAATCTGGTCTTCCCATCCGTGGAGGGCTGGCCCGGTTGGCAGCGGTCAGTTATATGTGTAAATCTTTTACCCTAAAAGACTGGATGGCCTTTGCCGAAGTGTTTGGCATGCCCTTGCGGATCGGTCGTCACAAACCCGGTGCCCTGGAAAAGGATATCAACACACTGATTAAGGCTGTTTCCAATATCGGCAGCGATGCGGCTGCCATTATACCGGACAATATGCGCATTGAATTTGTGGAAGCAGCTAAATCCGCCGGTGGGGAAAAGCTTTTTTCAGGTCTTGCTGAATGGCTGGACCGCCAGGTATCCAAGGGTGTACTTGGGCAGGTGGCAAGTACCGAAGGAACACCGGGGAAATTGGGCAATGATGATGCCCAGGAAGAGGTGAGAAAAGATATTCTCAAGGCTGATGCCAAGGCCCTGGGTAATACGTTGACCCGGGATCTGGTCATTCCTTTTGTTGATTTTAATTTTGGCAAGCGGGACAAGTATCCCAGGATATTGCTTCCCGTTCCAGAACCTGAAGATTTAAAAGCTTTGACTCTGGCATTGAGCAAACTGGTTCCCCTGGGGATCAAGGCATCGGCAGGCTGGGCCAGGAAAAAATTTAATATTCCCGATCCGGTGGAAGGGGAAGAACTTCTGGAAGAAAGTCAGGCGGCAAAACCTGCCACGGCTGAAAACAGATCCCTGGCCATGAACCGGGATGAAAGGCATCCG
>JAAELK010000227.1 GCA_024226935.1 Desulfobacteraceae bacterium | reverse complement strand
CCTCAATTTCCTTTATACCCATTGATGAGGCTGGCAGGTAAATATTAAAAGCAGTTCCTTTTTCGATCTCGGAATTCACAGTAATGTGGCCACCATGCCTTTTAATGATAGAATATGTGGTTGCCAATCCGAGACCGCTCCCTTTTTGTTTCGTTGTAAAATATGGTTCGAATATATTTGAAAGATGCTTTTTTGAAATACCAACACCATGGTCTTCAAATACGATTTTGATGTACCTTCCAGCAGATAAGGGCGGGATACTTTTAGTTTCAATCTCTACATTCTTTGTTCGGATTGCAATAGTTCCACCATTCGGCATAGCGTGGTTGGCGTTGATGACAAGATTGCTGACAACTTGATTGATCTGCCCTTCATCAACTTCACTTGTCCATAAATCATTTGAGAATTCAAAATTACATTTTGTTTTTGCTCCTCTGATCGAAAAGATAGCTACTTCACTTATTAATTTGTTTAAATCAGCAATTTTTTTAATTGGCTCACCACCTTTAGAAAATGTGAGCAATTGATGCGTTAGGCTTTGAGCTTGTTTTGAAGACTTTTGTACATCAGAAAGAACCTCGAATAATTCATCATCCTTGTTCAAGTTGCTCAATGCATATGATATATTTCCAGTAATAACTCCTATCATATTATTAAAATCATGCGCAATGCCACCTGCTAAATTGCCGATGGCCTCCAACTTTTGGTTTTGCCGGAGTTGTTCTTCATATTCTTTTTTTTCTGTAATATCCCAAAATATTCCTAATATGCGGATAATATTATCATCAATATCTTTAACAGGTATTTTTACTGTATTGACCCAAAGTTCCTGTCCATTTTTAAAATACTTTTCTTGAAGCTCTTCTATAACGCCTGAATCCATAACTCTTTTATCATCTGTCTGGTATTTTTCAGATAACTGCTTTGGGAAAAAATCATAATCTGTTTTTCCAGCGATCTGATTCGATTTAATTCCTAAATCTTTAGCATAGCTTTGATTACACGAAATATAGGTGGAATTTTTATCTTTTAGGAATATTTTTTGCGGTAAATTTTCAATCAATATTCGATATTGTTCTTCACTTTCCCGCAACGCCTTCTCAGACAGTAAACGTTCGGTGACATCCTGTCCGACAGCAAGCAAACCTATAACATTGCCATTTTTATCTTTTAATGTTTTGTCATACCATTCCACAAGGACTTGATGACCGTCTTTGGTGACAATTGAATTAATATTCCCTTTTGTTTGTATATTGCCAACCGCCTTTTGAAACAATTCACGGATTTTATTATGATCATCGCCGGGCAAAAATGTGGAGAACCAATCCCTATCTTTTACTTCCTCAAATTGATAACCAGAGATTTTTTCCATATAGGGATTGAAACTTACAATCTGACCTTTTGTGTCCAACACTAACATAATAACCTGCGCTGTTTTTGTCAGGGCTTCCAAAAAATTACGATCTTTAAGGAGGCCTTCGGTTTTCTTTTCTAACTTTTTAATTTTTTCTTCTAATTCTTCATAGGTAGGTTTATTATTCATTGGATAGATCTCATAAATTCGTTTAGTAGTTAATTTCGTGAGAGGCGAAGGAATATAGCTTGCCAAAGTTATGATTTTCTAAAAGTACATTATTTAGGTTTAAGTATTCACTTTTCAAATTATCATGCCTTTTATATTTTTTGTATCAAATTTTATTGATGGTTTCAAGCCACATAACTTATGGGGTGTAAGCCCCCTATACGTGAATCTTGTTGATGCATTTAGCATTAGCAGAAGTATTAGCCGAAAACAAGGGCGGAATAGTGGGAGACCGTCCAAAGGGCTGGGGAAAAAACCCAGGCTACCCGATTATACCTTTTGTCTCATTATAAGCATCCAGCTCTTTCCTGCTGAATTCTTATATATTCTTTATAATTCGAAACACCGTCAGGTAATACGACATTAGCTTCTGCCTCCGGATTTGTCTCAACATCTTTCAAGTAAGACTCAAGACTGTTAGCATAAGGATCGCACTCAGCCTTGTGATCACCCATGAAGTATGCAAATCCAAGATTCAAATATGCGTTTGTTAAGGCACTATAATTCTTGATTTGCTCAAATTTTGATATTGTCTTTTCAAAATATTCTTTTGATTTGGTAAGACTGTTTTTATAAGTAGCTGTCTTGTCATAATGCCCCCGGGCTATCCCTGTTGTTTCAGGACGATCACATACCTGCTTGTAACACCCAGTATCCTTTTTTTTTGCATTGCGGAGACGACGACTGCGCTGAAGCGTTGTGCAGACATGGGGGCCTGGATTATGTGAGTGTGCTGCCATCCTGTCTTGTTCAAGATACGAAGGTAGTCGTCTATCAAGATTGCTTCTTTGCCCGTTTCTTCTATTGCTGGTTTATTCTGAAAATCCCGCCAGTCCGCGTTGATGAAAGCAAGCCTTGTCGTTTTTTTGGCATTGAGTTTAAGCAGGGCAAAAAAGGCCCCAAGAAATTCAAGGTATTCTTTTTTCGGCAGTCCGGATATGCTTTTTTTATCATAGTCGGCAGCCTTTTTGTCAAAGTAGGGCGGATCAAAGATGATAAGATCGGCTTTTCCTTTTGAGCTTACAGGCCAGGATAGCTGCCCGTCCGATGAAAGGGTCCATGTGTGAGGCTCGATCTCAGGGCGTTCCGACCGCTCTATCATATCAAAGGCCCAGCATCTTCGGCCTAGGGCAAGGCAGGTGTCCGGGGTAACACCTCCACCGGCCATGGGGTCAAGGATCAGATCATTCGGCTTAGAAAAATAAAAAAGGATGTGTGCGATCAGTTGGGCTGGGATGCGCCCGGGCCAGTCATCCCCAAATCTTTTGTCACAATCATTGAAATCCCATTGATCCCAGGTTCGAAGACCCCAGCCAAGTTCCTTGAATTTTTCACGATCATCTTTGCCTTCAAGGGCCAGGGACCAGACCATTGAATCTGTCCAGCCATGCTTTAGCGCCACCTGTGCCACTGTAAACCCCTGGGACAAATCGGTATTTGGCGGATTTGCCAATACTGGCATTTTCGCCAAATGGTCACGGATCACTTCCCTGGCTTGTCCCAATCTTTTTGCAATCCTGTCCTGGGGGATGCCAAGGCGGTTCATGCGGAAT
>JAAELK010000226.1 GCA_024226935.1 Desulfobacteraceae bacterium | reverse complement strand
TTTTATTTTATCCGTCGGGGCTGGCCAACCGATGGATGAGATGCGACCTTTTAAGATTGTATTATACCATCGACTTGACCAGCCTTTCCATCTTTTAATGTGGACTTGTCATTACAAATAAAAAAACTGGATCATCGAGTCTAACAATACCACTCTTTTCTTTGGACACACTAGAAACCAGCACATATCCACCCAACTACTCCATGAAAAATATGAAGGCAGCATAACAGAATATTTTGATCTTTTAACTGCCTCCATTCCCCCAACAGCATCTATTACCAACGCTGTTTTATTTAATAAAAGCAATACGATTCAATGGATCTATGAAGCGGAACATAATAAGTTGAATTTTAAATTTTATGAAATATTGACAAAACAAAAGGGACAGATCATACGATTGCGTTTCTGGACAATCGCTCCGCTTTTTAGAAAATATCAAAACCTCTACGATGAAATCTTCACAAAGGTTTCATTTTCAGAAGGGTCAAAACAAGTTTTCAAATGGAAGGATCTGGACAAACTTGAAGCAGGAACCCGTCTTGAAAATTACATAAACAAACCAGCGGAAAAAAAAGAGGCATCACCATGTTTAAATAAAGGAAAACACTTTTTTTATGAGATCAAGGGAAAAAATAATTCTGTTTATCTGATGGGTTCATTACACTATGGAAAACCTGATTTTTACCCCTTCAGAAAAGAGATAGAATCTGCCTTTGATAAATCTGAAAACCTTGCGGTTGAAATAGATCCCACAAAAAAAGGCTTTCCACAAAAAGTTACTAAACTGATTGAAGAGACAAAACTAAAAGATGGAA
The DNA here is from genome assembly GCA_024226935.1 of Desulfobacteraceae bacterium. Taxonomy (GTDB): domain Bacteria; phylum Desulfobacterota; class Desulfobacteria; order Desulfobacterales; family Desulfobacteraceae; genus NBML01. Next base: position 3,886 of record JAAELK010000226.1, on the reverse strand, counting down.
AAAAACTTTCCGATATTCTTTCCCCAGAAGTTTATCTAAGTTTAAAAAAAACATTGGCCGGATTCGGACTGCCAGTGGAGCAATTTGACTCAATGCCCATCTGGATAGTTGGAGTGGCCCTTGCGGAGATAAAAATGACTTCAATGGGTTATGTTAATATTTACGGTGTAGACAACTATTTTCTGAAAAAAGCAAAAAACAATAAAAACATACTGGAACTGGAAACTTTTGACGACCAGATTAATATCATGAAAAAAATGAATTCGGAAATTTATCTGGCAGACACTCTTTTTTCCATTAATCATGAAGACTATGGCAGTAAAGCTCCTATAGATGCATGGGTCTGCGGCGACGAAAAAAAGATGGAATCCATTATATTTGGAAATGATCACTTCCTTTTTCAGCCGGAATTTAAAGAATTACAGCAAGAGCTGTTTTTTAAAAGAAACAAAAAAATGGTCAATAAAATAAAAAACTATCTGGAAAAATCTGATAACTATTTTGTTGTGGTTGGATCTGGTCATCTCATGGGAAAAAACGGTATAGTTTCTCTTCTTGAAAAACAGGGATACAAAATAACGCGAAAATAATACCCTTTACAATACCAAAAAAGCTTTTCCGGGAACGGCTGCCTGCCGCCCGGGAAAAGCTTTGATATCTACAATAATCCATAAATTTATTATCCTGGTACAAAAGTATCAGGATTTCTTTTTTTTGGGTCTGTTCTTCCTGGATTTTTTCCTGTTTTTTTCCCAGTCCTCGTTGGCCTGGATCAAGTCCTGAATAGTTTCAGGTTTCTCTTTTGCCTCAATGATAACCGAATATTCTTTTTTACCAACTGGGATGGTTTCTATGGGCTTGGTCAAAAATTCTTGAATCTTTTCCAACAATGGGGCTTCTTCGGTACTGCAAAAGGAAATTGCCTGGCCTTTTTTCGTCCCCCGACCTGTTCTTCCAACCCTGTGAACATAATTTTCCTGCTTTTCCGGCAGATCATAATTTACCACAAAATCTACATCGGGAATATCGATGCCCCGGGCACTGACATCCGTGGCAATAAGAATCTTTGCCCACCCGCTTTTAAATTGTCCCAGAACGGCGGTCCTGCTCTCCTGGTCCTTATCCCCATGGATGGCTAAAGAGTTGATATCAACTCTTTCCAAAGCCTTTACCACGCGCTCGGCCCTTACCTTTGTCCTAACAAAAACCATGATCCTGGCATCTTTGTTATCCTGGATAAATTTGCGCAGGAAAAAGCGCTTGTCATCCATTTCCACAAAAATAACACCATGGGACACATTTTTTGAAACCGGATCATCGGGGGAAATTTGAATGCGAATGGCGGAACTTTTAACCTGGGAAAAGGCAAGTTTCTTGATTTCCTTGCTAATGGTGGCGGAAAAAAACAGGGTTTGATGCCGCTGAACCAGTTTTTGCTTCACCGACTCAATATCTTTGATAAAACCCTTATCCAGCATTTGATCGGCCTCATCCAGCACCAACACCTTCACTTTTTTAACATCAATGGCCCCCTGACTGATAAGATCAAACATCCGCCCAGGAGTTGCAATGAGCACATCAATCCCGTCCTGAAGTTTTTTAATCTGGGGGTCCTGCTCCACCCCGCCGAACAAGGCAAAGGCTTTTACCTTTGTGTGCTGGGACAAGGTGTTGAACACATCCCCGATCTGGGCAGCAAGTTCTCTTGTGGGAACCATAACGATACAATGGATACCAAAGGAGCGTTTTGAAGTTTTAGCCCGGTGAATCTTATCTATAAGGGGAATGGCAAAAGCCGCGGTCTTTCCAGTACCGGTCTGGGCGATGGCCAAAACATCCTCGCCTTTTTGAATGGAGGGAATAGCCTTAAACTGAATGTCCGTTGGGCGCTTAAACCCTTCTGAAGCCAAATTTTTCTTTATGGCAGAATCGATGTGGTATGTATCAAATTTCATGGGAATCTTTTTTTAATTTAAATGGTTATGATCGGGCAGGATACAGGCAAACTCTTAAAAAAGCAAGACCAAAAATTTTCTTGCAGCAATTCTTTAACCTTGGGATTTTAGGTGAGTCTCAGAGAAATTATTTCAGGTTTATTAAAAAAAGTATGAATACTGCAAATTGTATAGGTGATGTAACAACATCACAAATAGTTGCAGGTACAATACCAACTATCCTTGTAATTGAACCAGACAGACTTTGATAATAGATTGAATCCTCAGGATTTTTTAAACCCTTCATTACCAGAACTTTTTTCGACACTCTATCAACAAGAAGCATGCTTATATGATTAGAAGGGTAGTCATTTTTATCTTCTACAGAAAAAGCAAAAAAAGAGCGAGTTTTGTCATTAAATATTGGATCATCTTTATCAACTGAAGCTACAGGGTTTATAGGAATAGATTTCAACAAAGAAAGCTCAATATCCTTTATTTTAGATATTGAATTATATACTTTGCATGTTCTCCCATTACAAAACGATTTTTCAGGATTAAATAAATAAATACGATATGTATCATTTCCACGATTAACTAAATGTGGGATTTTTGTCTTTTTGCTTGGAACTTCAGCACACCGCCAAAGAGAATCCTTGGAGATTTCCCCGATTTTCTCATATTCAGAAAACGCGGATAAATCTGCTTTGTAACGAACATACAATTTATGTTTATCAGAATAGATTCCTACCAATTCTGTTTTAACAGATTTTCCCTCTGTGGATTGCATTAAAATTGCTGTTGAACATCCTGTAAATAAAACCGATACCGATAAAACGATTAAAGCCATCCTCATATTTCTAATGCTCCATTTTAATTGAAATATTGTCTTTATCTTCAAGCCAATTAACAAGCTAGGATTTAATCTCCTTAATTGTTTTGAAAATCTTTATGAACCCGCCAAAACTAAGGCGCGGTGAGGCAAGGGGGTGGAGCGGGCGTAAATGGCTGATATCTTCAGGATAGAAGGATTCGGTCATTTCCGCTTCTCAGGCAGTCAGGACGACTGCCTGAGATTTAGCGTAATCCCCCTGCCTTTCCGCGGCTGGGTCGAAACGAGAATAATTAAATCCAAATAACACATAAAAAGTTACATGGAATTGTCTTGGCCTTCCTTTATTCAACCCCAGGACAAAATTTACCATAATTTTTTATAATGGGGCTATACTCATGGTTAAAATAGGGGCTGGATATCATAAAATCCGCCGTGGCACGATTACATGCCGACGGGATATTATAAAGAACAGACATTCGTAACAACGCTTTTACATCAACATCATGGGGCTGGGCTGACATGGGGTCCCAGAAGAAAATCATTATATCCAACTGCTCATTTGCAATCATGGCTCCCAACTGCTGGTCTCCGCCCAGGGGACCGCTCTTAAGGCAGGTAATTTCAAAACCCCAGTTTTTTTTTAAAAGACTGCCCGTGGTACCCGTTGCATAAAGATCATGATATTTAAGGGTATCACTATTTTTTCCAGCCCAGGATATCAGATCATTTTTTCTTGCATCATGGGCCACAAGGGCAATTCTTTTTATTATATTTTTATTTTTTTCAACCATAAAACACCTTCTTTAAACTTTTATTTTTAAATCTCTTTTTATAAATCATCAAAGCATAATAACAAAGAAGGCATCAAAACAGCAAGGCACCATAATAATTTAAAAAAACATCATGATCAGCAAAATTTAATTTGTGACTCTTTCCTTGCTGGAATAAAGGGATATTTGTATTTTGGAAACCCAAGCATCATCCCGCCATAACATATATGGTCATCGGGCAATAAAACATAGGTTCATCAGGATATCGCGTACTTCGCATCAACAGTAAGTATCGGTGCCTTTGAATTATAATGAAAATTTTAAGTCTTGAAATTAAGGAGTGGACA
>JAAELK010000225.1 GCA_024226935.1 Desulfobacteraceae bacterium | reverse complement strand
TTTTATTTTATCCGTCGGGGCTGGCCAACCGATGGATGAGATGCGACCTTTTAAGATTGTATTATACCATCGACTTGACCAGCCTTTCCATCTTTTAATGTGGACTTGTCATTACAAATAAAAAAACTGGATCATCGAGTGTAAAGCTTTTGAGCATTATTATTTATTTTTTGTGTTTTTAACTCAATACGAACTGCCTTTGTTTCTGATGCAAATGAAATGACTTTTCCAATCAAAGATTTTGCAACACCAAAACCTCGATATTTATAAGATACCCCAAGATCATTTAATATCCAAAGTCGTTTCAGTGAAAGTGTTGAATAGGATGGATAAAGATTTACAAAACCCATTAATTTATTGGTTTCCTCGTCAATGGCAATGAACGTTATTGATTCATTGTTGTTTATCAGGTTTTGGAAAAATATTTTTGTTTTTTCGGGGTTTGATTTGCACCCACAAAATTGTCTATACTCTTCAACTATTTCGACCAATTGGTCAATATGTTCAAGTTTAGATTGTATAACTTTCAATATTTGGTTCCTTTTGTATCTTGACATTGCAAATCATCGGCCGCAAATAGAGAGTGGCTGAATTTGGGGTCCCAGTTAATTTGCTTGGTTATGCCTTTGCTTCAGGCTCTGAAAAAACACCATCGTCGTGAGCTTCCGATAGCAGAGTCCGATAGAATTTTTCAAGCACCCCTCCAGAGAAATACTTGCCCATATATTCCAAAACTTCTTGGTATTCAACATTCAATTTTCTATATGAAGAATGATGTGCATTGGTGCATATATTCTGAATGAGAGGCATTAATTTATCAGCTGACTTGACAATTTGGGATTCAAGTGATTCTTGGTTTATGTATTCATCAAATAGAGAGGAGAGGCTTTTTGTTGTTGAGTCAGGCAAAATTGAGAACAATTTTTGGGCTGCTTTTTTCTCTTTCTCTTCTTTATTAGTTGTATCACCACGATACGGGTTGGTATCACCCGCATAAATTTCTGGTAAATCATGAATTAATGCTATTTTTAAAAGTTTGGCGAAATCAATATTTTCAAATTCGTTTTCAAGCAGAATTAGGAAGATAGCTAAGTGCCAAGAATGTTCTGCATCACTTTCAGCCCGTCCGATATTGGTCGTCTGGCAGACTCTTTCACATGTCTTAAATTTTTCGATTTCCTTTAGAAAATCAATTGTGGATTTAATCTTCATTACATTTTCCCATTTACATAACTGAAAATAACCGGTTTATTCGGTTCATTTTTCTTGTTTAATATTTTTAAAAATGGCTAAACTTCGATTCCAGCTTTTGGGCAGAATCACAGTATTTAGCCAATCATTTGTCGTTTTATGTATTTGGTCAATAAGAATAGGTCAACATCACCAACGGTATTTGCCATTTTTCTTAAAAAGCCATAGATTCTTTGCCAAGCCCCTCTTTTTTGTTCTTTTGATGCCCCTTCATCTTTCAATTCATAAAATGCAGATTTCAGTTTTGTCGTTTCTAACACGCCATTTGCCTACTTTTCAATTAATTTATCAATTTCTTTTTTTCTTTGGTGTAAAATGAATGTCTCCATTCATCTTACTACATATAAATACCTTCAGCGTTGTTAAGTATGAAAAATTTATACCGTGCCTTTTTGCTGCCGCTTACCCGATTATGCAAATTGTTTAATTACTTCAATATCCTTCGAATAGACATGTTATAACTTCGGGACAACTAATTTTGGGCTTGACAATACGCTCAATTTTTTTAATAATTTAACAATAGATATGGTTACGTAATTATCCAGTTCCGCAATAGAAGCTTTTCGCATATACCGTTTAATCTGCAGTAGAAACTTTTCGCATATACCGTTTAATCTGAAGTAGAAACTTTTCACATATGCCGTTTAATTATTGCTGAAATTTTAAAAGGGGCGCAAAATGTCAGACTTTTCAAAAATTTCATCTATTGAAATACGCGATAGTTTCTTGAATCGGTCAACAAGTCAAGAAATTTCAACTTCCACATATGCAAAAGTCCAACAGGATAAATTTAATTCGCAGAAGTTAAGCCCCCAACGCCAAATTAAAACTGATCAGGTCTCGATTTCGTCATATAGCCAAAAGCAAAGAAATCAAGCTACTGCCTATATCCGATTATCTGCCCAGGCTCGATTATCGGCAATAAAGCCTAACTTACAAAGATTTGCAAATATGTCAAATTTACAAAAACAAATTATGCAAATGCAGAGCAGGACTGATCAAGGTTATTCGAGTTTAATGACAACCAATGATACTGATAGTGCTTTGCAGGCAGCTCCTTCACATCAAACGCAACCAGGAAATATTAGCCCCCCCTCGTTGGATGACGGTTCCTCCGTTCTTGAAAATAGTTTGCAAAATGAATTCAGCGCTCCGGCTGTTGAAGAAAATATAGCGGCCCCGGAAGTTCCCGCTACCGAAGAAGCAATAATAGCTCCCGAAATACCCACTGCTCCTGAAGTTCCCGCTACCGAAGAGGTAATAACAGCTCCCGAAATACCCACTGCTCCTGAAGCTCCTGCTCCCGAAGAGGTAACAACAGCTCCCGAAATACCCACTGCTCCTGAAACTCCTGCTACTGTTGAAGTTCCTGTTGCCGAAGAGGTAATAGCAGCTCCCGCTGAAGAAAATGTAGTATTACCGGGAGTTCCCGCTGCTGAAGAAGCAATAACAGCTCCTGAAATACCTGTTGCTGCTGAACCTCCTGCTGCTGAAGAAAATATAGCGGTACCGGGAGTACCTGCTGCTGAAGCTCCAGTTACCGAAGAAGCGGTTGCTGCACCCGGGGCTACAGCTAATTCTGATCTTGCTGTTGGAGAAGAGGTTGAAGTTGTCCCTGAAACACCAGCTCCAGTTAATCAAACCATAAGTCTGGGAAGAAATACTATTGCTCAAGGTGATATGACTGAACTCAGAGATGGAGTTCAAAAAGTTGAGAATGGTTCGATTACATTTACCAGTACAACTGGACGGAAAATAACAATGGAAGGGGACTTTACCGTTGATACTGAGACAGGTCGTTTTACAACCGGTGAAGGTGGAATGGTGGATGCGAATAATCCGAACAGAAAGATTGCAGGAGGCGAAACCTTTCAAATTCAGGAGAGAGGAAATGTAAGTAGATATGCTAGATCAAGTAATCAGGAAGCAGTAGCGGCTGATAAAATGGAAGTAAATGGTGCAACTATCAGTGGTGAAATGACTGACCTTGGTGGAGGTGTTCAACAAGTAGATAATGGTACAATAACTTTTGGTACCCAGGGTGGACGAAGCTATACTGTAAAAGGTGATTTTACAATCGATACTGAGACAGGCCGTTTTACAGCCGGTGAAGGCGGAATGGTTGATGTTAATAATCCAGGTAGAAGAATAGTAGAAGGTCAAACTTTTGAAATAAGAGGTAATGAAAGAAGAAATTCAATAGCTCGATCCAGAGATCAAGAAGCCGTAACCGGACCTGAGATAGCTGTTACTCCTGAAGCTGTAGCAGCTCCCGAAATACCTGCTGCTCCTGAAGCTCCCGCTACCGAAGAAGCAATAACAACTCCTGAAATACTTGTTGCTGCTGCCGAAGAGGTAACAACAGCTCCAGAAATACCCGCTGCTCCTGAAACTCCTGTTGCTGAATAACACTTCTTTTTGTAATCTTATTCTCCCTTTATGGCTCCTAAAGGTAGTTCAACTTATTTATTGAGTGTTTTTCTTACTTTGCCATTGACACCAGAGACTTTTTTAATACTTCCCGTTCAACCACGGGGGTGATATCAATGGCGGCATCCAAGGCTGCAAACAAAGGTTCGTTGGCCTTGGCAAACAAGCCTGCATCTGAAGTTTCGAATATCATGATGCCTGCTCTTTTGCCGTCTTCTACAAAAAAATAAACACTTTCAGGTTGCAATGTATCAATCATTTGATCAAGTGCCTTAACCATAGTTCCATCTTTGATTGCCTGGTTTCCTTTGACGACGGGAATTGTGAATTTGAGCATCATATGCATGGTGATTTCTCCTGATATATTTATTGAATGTTTATCCGGAAAATTATATCGTACAATATTATTGTAATTCTAAGAAGATTTGATCACTATAGCAATTTATCCTAAAATAGGCAGGAACCTGATTTTTTGTCAATAAAAAAAAATGCAAAGCTTTAGGCGGCAAACAAAGATAATTGCCGGTATGAGTTTAATCATTGTAAAGGTGTGCATTATTATCCGGGGTAAAAAAAAGGCGGGATAATTTGGATAGCCTATTGAAAAAAATCTGATTTTAAATTTAAAAGGAAATGTAATAATGAATACTATTATTCTTACGCTTGATTTTATCAATGATATTTGTGATCCAAAGGGGAAAATTGCCCGTGCAGCAGATCGAATAAAAACAAATCAGGTCATAGAACACACTAATCGGATATTGACCTGGGGAAGGCAGCAGCAAGCTCAAAAACAAGGTTTAAAGGACGTGTACAATCTGTGTTTAATTGCCCATGTAAAAGTAGGGTTTCGTGCTGGCTATGCTGACTGTCCAAGCCATTCTCCGATATTTGGTGCTGCTAAAAAATATGGTGCTTTGCAGCTTGGCACCTGGGGGACAAAATTTTGTAATTCCCTCATCCTCAAGGAGGATGAACCAATTATTATCAAACATCGTGTCAGTGCTTTTTATGGGACAGATCTTGAAACTTTGTTACGCTGTCATCGGATTGAACATCTGATATTGCTGGGTGTGTCAACGAATAATGCCGTTGAATTAACGGCCAGGGAAGCCCATGATCGTGATTATCGAGTAACAATCATTGCGGATGCCTGTGAAACTTACAGCGATGCTGCCCAGCAAGCCAGTTTGAATTTTTTAACTGGTATTGCCAATGTAATTAATACCGATGAATTGATTAAATGACGACTTCTCCTATTTCACATCGTGATTTTGTTCTGGGTATATTTTCCATGCTGATTGCAGCATTATTTGTTGCTCTTGCCAGCTTATGTGGAAAACAACTCACAACTTTTTCCGGTTTAAGCATTGTTGTTTTTATCCGTTTTTTTATTCCCATGATTATTCTTATCTGGGTGGGTGCGATGCTGGTTGAGGCTAAGATTACTTTCAATAATTGGCGAATACACCTTCTCCGTTCGTTGTTCACCGTTTTATCACAATATTGCCTGTTTTATTATCTCATGCATGGTTCCTTGATGCTCGGTACATTATTGTTTTCCACCTCTGGCTTTTTTCTGCCTTTTCTCGGCTATATTTGCTTCAAGATACCTGTGAAAAGGAAAACCTTATTGGCTACTATGGTGAGTTTTATTGGCGTTGCCTTTATTCTGAATCCAACCCAGGGGGTAAGTTGGCTCACGGTTATTGGGGTGTTGGGAGGATTTTTAAACGCTTGTTCCCAAATCACGATGCACCATTGTTCAAAAAAAATTGATACCTTCAGTATGACATTGATTATGTTTAGCTTGTCCAGTTTATATACATTAATTATTTTATTGGTTTTGGGCAAATTTGGCACAATGATATCGCAGATGGTTTATCATCCTGCTACAGGTCTTTGGCTGACTATTTTATTTTTAGGGATTTTTTCAATTAGTAATCAGTCTATGAGAACAAAGGCCTATCGTTATGTTAATAATCCTGCCAGCCTGACACCATTTTTTTACATGGCTATTGTATTTGCAGGTATCCTGGATTGGGTGGTTTATCATGATGTACCGCAGTGGAATGCCTATTTTGGAATGATATTAATATTTATCGGCGGTTTTATCATGTATCGGAGTGCCAAAATGCTTTCTTAGATGGGTGTTTGATTTTTGTTGATACCAATATAAATGGGGAGATAGATCCTAGGCGGCAAATAGAGACAATTGATTCCTTCTTGCATCGGCATGTTGGATTGTTACGTGGAGGATGTCTCCAACCTTGAGTCTGAGGCCCGAAAGGGGCATCCTGGCTTCCAACATTAATTCTTTAATTAAAATATTATAGTAATCTCTGTGGCAGTCCAGAATAAGGGTTTCAAAATTGCTGCCTCTCATGGATTCAAGATATTTGATTAACCAATATCGTTTTCGGGCTCCCTGGACTCGTCCAGCATTGGCCATGGGTACCGATATGGTCTGGAGAATTTCTTCCAGTTCTATTTTTGAATAGGCTTTCCCAATACCGAGGATTGCCTTGATCTGGCGTTGGGTAAGAAGATCATGGTAGCGTCTGATTGGGGAGGTGGCAGTGACGTACGCTTTTACTCCAAGTCCTGCATGGAGTTCGGGCTTAACACCAATTATGGCCCGGCTCAATTGCTTACGCTGCATGAAGTTGGGCATGAGGGCGGTTTCAATTCCTTTGAATACCCTTTGTCTGGGTGGGGCTTGGGATCTGAACACCCCCGGGGTGTTGTGGGTGGATAGAAAATCTGCCATGAGGGAATTGGCCAGGATCATCATCTCGGATACCAGCATCCGGGAAGGGTTTTCCCGGTCGATTTTTGTATATCTGATCTCTTGGTTATCTTCCAGCCAGACATTTACTTCGGGAAGAGTAATCTGGATGCCACCGGCCTTAAGTCTTTTCTTACGTAGTTGGGTGGCAATTTTATACAGGGTGGTAATGGGATCATTTTTCCCGTTCAGCAGATTAGCTTCGGTATAGCTCATTTGCTTGTGAACTTTTATAATGCTTGGAACAACACTGTAATCTAAAACTTCAAAAAAACGGTTCATCTGGACCAGGGTACTAATGCCCGGTCTTGTTTCTCCCTCTTTCAGGCTGCAAAGATCTTCGGATAGTGTATGGGGGATCATGGGCAGCTTGTCATCGGGCATGTAAATGGAACTGGCCCGGTACCGGGCAGCCATGTCGATGGAATCTCCGGATTTGATATAGGCGGCTACATCAATGATGTGGATTCCCAATTGGTATCCGGTTTCAGTATTTTCCAGGCTGATGGCGTCATCATAGTCCTGGGTAGACTGACCGTCAATGGTGATCAATGGAATATCGGTAAGGTCCCGGCGTTGGGGTTCATTGAATATAGCAGTCTGGGTTTGCGAAAGTTTTTCGGCAGCTTTTAATACCGTGCCGGAAAAAAATGTAGGAATCTGCATAGCCAGAAGATCGATGTTCTCATCAATACCCCATATTTCAGCTTTTACAAAAATTTTAAATAATTGTTCCGGAGCACTTAAACCTGATTTTTTAATCATCTGTTTGGCAATTGTGCCAAAATGACTGTCGCTGCCCTGGAGGTAATAGGATTTAAGAATTTCTATTACTCCCGGATCTACGGACATCGCTGTTTTGGAAATTTTTTCATTCTGCATCAGGATCAGCCATTCTGCTCCTTTGGAGATGAGACCTTCCCGTCTTTGTGCTTCTTTTATCTGTCTTTTTTTGCTTTCCACCTGTTTCGGGGTGCAGGGGGTAAAAATAAGGTTATTCATCTTGAAATAGAGCCGGTCGTTGAAAAAGGCCCGGATAACGGCTGCTTCATGGTTCGGTGTCAGGGGGGGATCAAAACAGAACTGGGTCATGGTATCCATATCAATTTGATCGGATTCATCATGGAGAATTTCCCATAACTCTTTGATATTAATAGTATCTGCCAGCCTTTTCCTGGTTTCTGTTATCTGCTTTAAGTGATTGACCAGGCCAGTTTTGGACAGGGTGGTATCCAGGAGCATTTTGGAGACGTGGGAAAGCCTTTTTTCGGAAAAATTGACCTCCCGGCTATTCTCATTGAGCAACCGAAGCTTGCCTTTTTTCTCGCTCAGGATGACAGCGGATACTATTTTTTGCTGATCTATATATTCTACAATGCTGCTAATATTCATGGATCGGACCATAGCAGGATGGCTAGGTAAAGTCAAACCCAAGACTTGGGTTCCGCCTTGAAAAATAACCATATTTGGGATAGAATGGCCCCATGTCAAAACAGGATAAAGCTCTAAAAAAAAATAGAAAAAAAATTACAAAAAATGATTTGCCGGTTTTGGATTCAGATCAGGATCTTTTTTCGGCATTTATGGATTCTCCTTCATCAACCTGTCCAGAAGAACAAAAAAAATCTTCCGGGCAGACAAATTCCCGGCTTAATAAACATGGGTTGCCTGTGATTGAAGAGTTTGAGGGGAAATTTCTTGCCGGAGACCTAGGGGATTTGTCTGATCAGGTTCCAAAAGAATCGATGGAATCACAAGATTTAGAAGAAAATTTTGAAATACTTTTAGAGGCTTCTTTAAAACAAAAAAAGAATCCCGGCAAGAAGAAACCAATACCCATGCCTATTAAAAAAAGGCTTAAGCGGTACCCTCCTCCCGAGGTGGAGTTGGATCTCCATGGGTTTACGGCGTTGGGGGCTGAACTCAAGGCTAAATCTTTCATTTTAACTTGTAAGCATCAGGGGTATTTTTCTCTGCGTCTTATAGTGGGGAAAGGGCTTCATTCAGATATCGGACCTGTGTTGCCGGATGTAATTGAAGATTTGCTCAAGATTTTGGAAAAACAAAACCTGGTCCTGGCTTATAAATGGGATCGCCGGAAAAAATCGGAAAGTGGTGCCGTGATCGTTTATCTCAAGCAATTTAATGATTGAGGGATCTTTTCCAGAAAATTCAGAGGTTGAGCTGATATTTTCTTACGGCCCTGTTATGTTCTGCCAGGTTTTTTGAAAAATAGTGGGTGGTGTCATTTTTTGAAACGAAATAAAGGTAATTACTTTTAGCAGGATAGAGAGCTGCTTTAAGGGCCATTGCGCCCGGATTTGCAATGGGTCCCAGGGGAAGTCCCCTGAGTTGATAGGTATTGTATGGGGTTATCCGCTGCAAATTTTTTTTTTCTGATTCTGCCGGTGAAGTCCTTATATCCATATATTACGGTGGGATCGCTTTCCAGGCGCATGTTTTTTTTCAGTCGATTATGAAATACTGAAGAAATCAATGGTCGCTCCGAGGCATCTCCGGTTTCTTTTTCAATGATGGAGGCCAGGGTGACTATCTCATTGATGGAAAAGCCCAATTTTTTTGTACGTTTTTCCCATTTCGGCGTGTAAATTTTGTGAAAGGTGTTCACCATTTTTTTGATGATCTGTCGGCAGGATGTTTGTTTAGGGAAAAAATAAGTGTCCGGATATAGATAGCCTTCCAGGGAATGGGAATCCACAGCCAGTGTTTTGATAAAATTTAAATTTTTGCAAAGGGATAAAAATGTATTATCAGCGCAAAAATTTGATTTTTCTACCAGCTTGGCAATTTCATTCATATTTAGCCCTTCCGGGATGGTCAGGCGGTAGAGTTTGACTTTGCCCTTCAGGAGCTGCTCCAGGATTTGGGTCGGGGTTTTTGAGGCGGAAAGCTGATATTCTCCAGCCATAAGCTTTGTGGCTGCCCTTTTATACCGTACATAAAATTTAAATTTTGACTGGTTGGTGATCAGTCCCTGATTTTTAAGGTTGGCAGCAACCTGATTCAGGCTTTGTCCAGGGGTTATGATAAAGGTGGTTGTTTTTCCAGTGGATGCCCGGGGTGTTTCTGTAAATAATTTCATCTGGTAGATAAAAAGAGATAAAATTAAGACCGACCCAAGAAGAATTCCGGTCAGGATTATTTCCAGTATTTTAAATTTCCGGTGATTCATTGCATCCTGCTTTGATAAACAAAAGGGGTATCAATGTGATTTTGGGATCTCCCCTTTGCAATTAATACAAAAGATCTGCCCTGGGGGCAGATCTTTTGTCAGGTTCTTTCTTATTTGGAGATGGGAAAATCAGAATCTGGATTGTAACAGATTCTACAACAATTGAGGCAGCGTTCTGCTTCCTTGTGGGCGCTGTCTTTAGGAAGAACAAGATCCACTTCAACCATGGAGTTCAGGCGCTGATTTACGTGGAGTTCCGGCATTTTTGCCCGTTGAATCTGTTTGACTCCATCCACACTGGTAAAAATTGATTCTTCGATTCTTTTTTCTTGTAAAGAATCTTTTACCGGTTCCACAGGTTCTCCCTTCAAAAAGCAGTCGATGGACCTTGCTGCTCTACGTCCACTGCCGATGGCATCCACCACAAGAGCTGGGCCTGTGGCAGCATCACCGCCTGTAAAAATATAGGGTATGGATGACTGGAGGATGGCAGGATCATTATCTATGGTATTCCATCGGGTCAGTTCCAGTTGAGTCATTCTGGCATGGGGATCATGTTTTTTAAAGGAGGCATCGGGAGACTGGCCTATGGCTGAGATAACCATGTCCACATCCAGAAGAGTTTCAGACCCTTCAATGGGTTCAGGGCGTCGTCGGCCACTGGCATCCGGTTCTCCTAACTGCATTTGCAGGTATTCCAGCTGGGTACACTTTTTGTCTGCATCGCCCACCACTCTGGTGGGGGCCGCCAGGAAGACAAAATGAATGCCTTCTTCTTCTGAAGCCACAATTTCAACTTCATTGGCCGGCATCTCTTTTCGGGTACGTCTGTAGACTATATAGACTTTATCTAAACCCAGTCTTAAAAGGGTCCTGGCACAGTCGACCGCTGTATTTCCACCGCCTACAACAGCGGCTGTTCTACCCAGTTTTATTTTTTCTCCCGAAGAGATTCGCTGGAGAAAATTAATGCCAGTAAAGCATCCATTAAGATCTTCTCCATCAATGCCCAGAGAATAATCTTCCCAGGCACCAACTCCCAGGAACACGGCTTCATAGCCCGATGCCATAAGAGATCCAAGTCCAAAATCCACACCAAAGTTAAGATGGGTAAAAGCCTTGATTCCAAGATCTAAAATACCTTGGATGTCCCATTCTAAAACTTTTTTAGGGAGTCGATATTCTGGGATTCCATATCTGAGCATTCCGCCTAATTTGGGCATGGCTTCAAAAATATTCACCTGATGTCCGATGCGCCTTAAAAAGAAGGCACAGGATAACCCGGCGGGTCCGCCACCGATAACGGCAATCTTTTTGCCAGTGTCCGGCGCACAGGTGATGGGTATCCGACTGCCGGTATTCATTTCATAATCTGCTACAAAGCGTTTGAGCTGGTTGATGGAGACAGGTTCGTCTTCAACTCCTCTGCGGCATTGATCTTCACAGGGATGGGGGCAAACCCTCCCACAGGCAAGGGGCAGCGGATTTCTCATTCGGATGGTCTGGACGGCTTCCTTGTATTTGCCTTCCCGAAGTTGGTTGATATACCGGGGGATATTGATCTCTGCCGGGCAGGTCTGGGCGCAGGGCGCCAGGGGATCATTTACCTGGTTAAACTTCATGAGTTTTTCAGAAAGGGTTTTGACTTCGATAATTTCCTTGGGGCAGGCTTTCTGGCAAGCTCCACAGCCTACACATTGATCATCATCCACAACGGGATAACCATTTGAG
This sequence comes from Desulfobacteraceae bacterium, assembly GCA_024226935.1. GTDB lineage: Bacteria > Desulfobacterota > Desulfobacteria > Desulfobacterales > Desulfobacteraceae > NBML01. The sequence continues at coordinate 91,949 of JAAELK010000225.1, read as the reverse complement.
CCAAGGTGAACCGCATTAAATTGACAGGCTTTTACACAGTCGCCAAGTCCGATACAGCCGACACCGCAAACTCGTTTGCCGCCAAAAACAAGGGACATGGCCTTGCAAGAGGAAATTCCCATGTAGTGATATTTATTATCTGCCCTGAGACCACCTTCGCACATATTATAGGACATGGGGCTTTCAGCAGATCCTGCATTTATGCCCATTATTTTGGCAACTGCTTGTGTCCCCTCCTTGCTGTTGATAACGCAGAGGCTGGGCATCTCCTTGCCGCTGACAATGGCGTCCGCTGCTGCAGAACATCCGGCATAGCCGCAGCCACCGCAGTTGGCACCGGCCAGGTTGTTTTCTACTTGTGAAATCCTGGGGTCTTCATATACATAAAAAACCTTGGATGAAAGGCTCAGTACAATGCCGCACACAGCACCGATGCCTAACATGAACAATAAAGCTGGAATCATATTATCACCTTGATTTAGTTAGAACATTCTTCTATATGATCATTCTTGCGAATAATTTATTCCAATGGTTTTTAAACCATTCCCTTAAACGACATGAAAGTAAGTGCGATTATTCCTGCGGTTACAAGGCCGATGGAAGTATCCTGTAAACATTTGGGTACCCGGGCGATATCAATTCTTTCCCGTACCCCTGCAAACAAAATCAGGGCAAGTCCGAATCCAACAGCATAGGCAAAGGAGGATACGGCTGTTTGAAGAAAGGTATAGTCTTCTTTTATATTGATCAGGCATACTCCCATGACCGCACAATTTGTTGTGATCAAGGGAAGAAAAATACCCAGGCCTGCATAGAGGCCGGGGATGCTTTTTTTCAGGAACATTTCCACAAACTGGACCAGGGATGCAATGACCAGGATAAAGGAAACAGTGCGTAAATATTCAACATTCAATGCCTTTAACAGGTATATGTCAACTATCCATGTGATAAGACCTGCCATGACCAGAACAAAGATTACGGCCATGGCCATACCTATGGCTGTTTCCATTTTTTTGGATGTCCCCAGGAATGGACAATTGCCAAGAAACTGGGCAAGGAGAATATTGTTGATGAAAATACAGCTGATTGCCAGGACGAATAGATCACCCATGTTTATCTCCTTTTATTTTTTACCGATGAGGTTCATTATACACAGCATTAATCCCAGGCCGACAAATGCCCCCGGCGCTTCTACCATGAATTTGAAGGGAAGAAAATTTGCACCCATGTGAAAGACGGGCAGACCATCCCAAATTGTGAGGGTTCCATTTCCCAAAAGCTCTCTGACAGATCCAAGGGCTGCAAGAGAAAGAGTAAACCCAAGACCTATGCCTAGGCCGTCGGCAATGGAAAATATGGGGCCGTTTTTGCTGGCAAATGCCTCTGCTCTTCCCAGGACGATGCAGTTCACAACAATCAGGGGGATGAAAATTCCAAGTTTTAGGAATAGTTCATAGGTATATGCCTGCATTAATAACTCCACTATGGTCACAAAAGTGGCAATGATGACAACATAGCAGGCAATTCTGACCTTTGACGGAATGATGTTCCGAAGAAGGGAAATTAAAAGGTTTGAAAAAATAAGGACAAAGGTGGTTGCAATGCCCATTCCAATGCCGTTTTCAACGGATTTTGTGACGGCCAGGACCGGACAGAGTCCCAGAACCAGCCGGAACGGCGGTATCTCAGCCCAGAGTCCCTTTGTAAATTCTTTTACCAAGGATTGTGCCATAATTCATATCTCCTGAATATCTAAATGGGTAGCCTTATTTCATGTGTTTGACAATTTCAGGTTTCAGTTTCAGGTAGAGTTTTTCTGCCTGAATTGCTGCAATACTGACACCCCTTGAGGTAACAGTGGCGCCGGACATGGCGTCTATTTCTCCATTGTCTCCTTTTAAAGCAAGGTTTTCATGAACGCCTTTTCCTGAAAATTGATTTACAAAGGAAAGATCAGTTTTAGCTCTGGTTCCTATCCCCGGTGTCTCGGAATGAGTGGTCACCCGGGCCTTGATAATCTTATCTGTTTTAAGATTTATGCCCACCATAAGACCTATGGGGCCGCCAAAACCTGTTCCTTTTGTTTCAAATGCAACAGCCTTTGATCCGTCTGCCATAATTCCTGGAAAGACCTGAAGTTTGTCTCCTTCAGTGTCTTGCACGGTGAATCTTTCTGCCAATGGATTATTGGTGGCTTCAGGAAAGATCGCTTTGATGGCCGGTGCTTTTTGAAATTTTAAGACCTGATCTTCAATTTTGTTTGCTGTTCCGCGTTCCACTACGGCAAGAAGCCCGCCTGAAAAAGCAGTCAGTACGGTTAATACAACGATCATATTAATCATTTCACGCATTGTTTGCTCCCTTTCCCAAAACTTTTGGTCTAATGGCATCCAAGAGGGGATTAACAAGGTTCAGTAATAGAATGGCCAGCACGGTTCCATCGGAATATGCGCCGATATTTCTCATGAGAATTATCATGACACCGGCAAAAAAGCCGTATAAAAACATGGGAATCTTGTTCACCGGAGAAGAGGAATTTTCAGTGGATAGAAAAAAAGCTCCCAGGAGGGTATAACCTGAAAAAAGATGAAGGAGCGGGCCTCCGTAAGTTGCCGGATTTGCCTGATGGAAACAAAAGGCTGTTAGGAGGATGCCTATAATGAATGATGCGCAAATTTCCCAGCGGATATAACCTCTCAAGATCAGATAGATCCCGCCGAGGATAATTCCCAGTCCAAAGGTGGATCCGATGGCGCCTACCTGTTTGCCCATGATCAGGTTTTCCCAGGGGAAAAGGCCAGCAATTGCGGCTGCTCCTTTAAATTTCAGGGCGGCAAGGGGGGCCAGGGCTGTAAAACCAAAATCATAATTTACATAGGCTGCATCAAAATCAAACATTACCTTCCAGGAAAGCATGAGAACTGCCATGCCTATAAGGGCAGGATTAAAGGGGTTGGCACCGATACCTCCAAAAATCATCTTTCCGATGACAACGGCTACAAAGGTTCCCACCACTACAAACCACCAGGGAGAGGTTGCCGGCAGCATGATGCCGAAAATCATACCTATAACGGCTGAATCCAGATCGCCGATGGTTAAGGCTTTTTTTGAAATCAGGTTCATGGCAAATTCCCAGAACATGGCCGTGGAAATCGACAATGCAACCACACCAAGGGCCGGGGCACCAAACTGAATAATACCAAAAATGGTTGCCGGAAGCAGAGCCAGGATAATATTCAGGTTCATTTGAAATAGACTGTCTCCATCATGCCAGAAGGGCGCATGGGAGACGGTTAGTTTAGTACTAGTCATTGGCAGTCTCCATTTTAAGCATCTGCCCGAAGGGTCAGCAGCTCATGTTTTCCAAGTCGGATATATTGATGTAAAGGGATGCGTGCCGTACAGACATAAGCACATAATCCGCAGTCAATACAGGATTCAAGATCAAACTTGTCGGCCGCATTTTCATATTGGTCAACTTCTAGATAGCGAACCAGCATGTTTACCGGAATATTGGCCGGGCAGATCCGGATACACTTGCCACAATTTACACAAGGGTAATCCGATAGTTGGGGAATAATATCTCGGTCTTGAATAATGACGGTGTCCATGTCAGCCAGCACCGGATGGTGGGGGGTGTAGGTGGCAACTCCCCGCATGGGCCCACCTATGATAATTCGGTCTTGTTCATTGATATTGATATTAAACCTGGCAAATATTTTACTTAAAGGGGTGCCAATGGTGGCACGAATTCGATGGCGGGTGCCGTTTTTGCTGATAATGGTCAAGACTTTATCAAAGACAGCCTTTTTGGTTTTGTATGTCCGGGCCAGAGAGACAAGGGCCTCGGCACGGATAAAACAGATACCTGAGTCTTCGGGTGTCTGTCCGGCTGACATCACTGTGTTGAGATGATCTTTCATGATCATGGCCGGCAGGGTGGAAGGATAGGTATTACTAATTTTTAATACCTCAATTGTATCAAAGCTTACCTTGGTGTCCAAGTTTTCAGGGATTGTAATACAAAATTTGGGTACCTGGGTCAGTTTTTTGAGGATTTTTGCTCCTTCTTTTACCTCATCCATGTATTTTAAACTTACAAATTGATTGGTGGTAGATAAAAGATCGGTATCCGTGCCGGTGATCACAATAGTGGTAATTTTGATCTCATCATTTGCAAGGATTTCAAAGGGAGGAGCTCCTGGAAGCTTGCGTAAAAATTGGTCGGCAAGCTTGATATCATCCATGGGGGGCAGATTGATAGTGTTGGCTTCGGATACCTGTGTCGGATCTGCCTTGATAGTAATAAAAGTGGCAATATTACCAAAATCATCGGAGTAGGAGTCAAAGAGTTTGATGGTGCCTGCAACGGGGGAGGTTGTGTATGCAGTGCTGTCATCATAGAGTTTTAATTTTTCCCCCTTTTTGACCGCATCCCCTTTTTTAATAAGGGCCTGTTTTGTGTTGTCGATTGGCTCGGGCAACAATACAGAGAGGATGGCCGGTACAGGGATTGACTCCGGTTCTTTCAGATCTGGTTCCAGCAGATCATAGGCAAGCCTGGGTTGGCTTAAAGAAAAAAAAGATCGTTTAATCATAATAAGTCCTTGTTTGGTCAATAGCTTAGATCATAATTTGTGTAGCCGATTTTTAAAAATTTTGGCTATAAATTATGACACGAGTTACATTCTACCGGACCTGCGCCATATTCTTCATGGCATCCCTTGCACTGTGCATGGAATGCATCGGCTATCGATGGCATGTCTTCATCACCTGTTTCTTCATGGCACTCCCTGCAGTTGTAGATATCATTATCTTCAAGGTTGTGATGGCAGTCTATGCATTCTAAACTATAATCGTCTACGTGCGCTTGATGGGTGAATAGAACTTCGCCAGCTTTGTTTTGAAACATCAAACGTACTGGGTTTTCCGGGACAGGGGATCTGAAAGATGCGTAGCATACAATTCCTGTGATCAAAAGAACGGTCATAATCAATACAGCTACTTTTAGGTCTCGTTTTGAGGTCATAATTTTTCTCTCAATTTTAGGGGTTGGAATTACGCGATAAACCCATAACTGGCGCGTTTATATTATATTGGAGTTATATTGGCAAGGAAAAATTTTTTTTATGATATTTGACAGGAACTGGAATCAGGTTTTTTTTTTTTTCTAACGAGGAAGGGTTTGAACTCATCTTTTTGTGTGAGAGAGGTCTGTTTTTTGCGGATAAAAAGGAAGGCTGCTCCAAAAAAAAGAAATCCAAGAGTCATGGAGCAAAGGGATTGGTTCATTTTAAGGGTTGGAGCCAAGCTATCTCCGATGATGGCACCGATCATTAATAAAATGATGGGAAATACATAGAGAAGAAAACTTAAAAATATCATGGGTTTTGTCTCAAGCCCGATGACAACCTGATCTCCTTTTTTAACACCCAGGGTGTTTTTGACCGTTACGATCATCTCCATTGAATTGTGGCTGGTACCACAACTTTCCCTTGAGGAGCAACCTTCGCATGATCCGGATCTAATAGTTTTAATCCAGGCAGTGGTCTGACTTGCTTTGGTGACAATTCCGTTTTCAGTGATCATGATAAAATTTCCAGCTTCAGTTCAGGTTTAAATGGAGGAGTATATAGGGGTTCGGTTAAGATATCCAGCTTTCTATGCAACGATGTTGACAATTTGACTGGTTTCCTGGGTCGCTGACGGGCGTGGGTCAGGCTCGGGATTTTGGTCTGGTGCCGCCGTTGTCTGCGCCGGTGAGTTTTCTGCAGCTGACAGGTCCCGGGCTTCCTGGGTGAGGTTGACTTCAAATGCCTGTTGTGCTGCCCGGGCAGTCTCCTGGTCCAGGTCGGCCTGGGCGGCTCTTTGGTTCTCTTCTCTAACCAGAGTGTCTTCGGTTGGTGCAGAGGTCTGGGTGTCGGTTGAATAGGCGCCTATTGCTTCTATGTTATTGATATCCATTGGGATTTCCTCCTGATAATATATATCAATCATGCTAAATAATAACCATATAACACAATTATGTCAATTTTTTTGTTATTTGTGCTTGACAAAAAAAAACCCCTGGGATATATACACCGAGTCTTGTTGCACTGCTCCAAGACACCTGCTCCCCAGTAGCTCAGTTGGCAGAGCAATTGGCTGTTAACCAATGGGTCCGCGGTTCAAATCCGTGCTGGGGAGCCAACCCAATATAAGATACCCTGATAAATTTTTTATCAGGGTTTTTTTATTTGTATCTCTCTTCGTTTTTTAAAATAATTTTTTATTATAGTTGCCTCCCTCTTTCCTGAGATTATTACTTGACATATAAGCAGTTACAAGAATACTGTTCAAAGTAAAAGTCTAACACCTGACATAAAAAGAAAACCATCGTACAGGTAATTTGGCAAATAAGCTTTTAACCATACAGGCAGATGATTTGGAAGACAATAGTAAGTATACAATTCTGACCATAGATGATGAGGCCTATATTCGTCAAAGCATTAAATCCTATCTCGAAGATTACGGGTTTACAGTTTTTGAAGCGGAAAATGGTAAAAAGGGTATTGAGGTCTTTGATGCTCAATCTCCAGATTTGGTTCTTCTGGATCTGAGGATGCCAAAAATGGATGGGCTTCAGGTTCTTGAAGTTCTGAAGGCTCGTGATCCTGATATTCCTTTGGTGGTGGCTTCCGGCACGGGAAATATAACATCCGTGGTGGATGCCCTCAGGTTGGGTGCTAATGATTATATTTTAAAGCCCATTGAAGATATGACTGTGCTTTATCATTCCCTTCAAAAATGTTTGAAGGAAAGTCGGCTTAAAAAGGAGAATAAAGCATACCAAGAACAGTTAGAAGGTCTTGTTAAAGAGCGAACCATGGCACTTGCCAGGAGTGAACAAAGTTACAAGGCTGTTTTTGAGTGTTCCGGAACCGCTGCCATTATTCTGGAATCAGATGATATTATTTCCATGGTTAACTCTAAGTTCACGGAACTTGCCGGTATGGAGCGCCAGGAAATTGAAGGGAAAAAAAAATGGTATGAATTTGTCTCTGCCCAGGATATTGTCGTTATCCGGAATCATATTCGATTTAGAAAGCATCTGGATTTTAAACGGGATACTCCTGTGCAGTATGAGATTAAGTTTTACAATAAACAGGGGGGCATCAAGTATGTTTATGCCAGCCTTGGATATATTCCCGGTACCGATCGCCAGGTAGTCTCTTTGTTGGATATTACGGAAAAAAAGCAAGCTGAGCAACAATGGCGGAGTCTGGAAAAACAATTGAGAAAATCCCAGAAAATGGAAGCTATCGGTACTTTGGCTGGTGGAATTGCCCACGATCTTAACAATATTTTAAGTCCGGTTTTGGGGTATGCAGATATGATTATGCGCACTTCAGATCCGGAAAGCAGCCTTTATCATAGAAGTGAAAAAATACAAAAAGCAGCTCTCAGGGCAGCTGATCTGGTCAGTCAGGTCCTATCCTTTAATCGGGGGAGAACGGAAGAAAAAAGGTTGATTCGACTTCATCCCGTGGCCAAGGAAGTGGTGAAATTGCTCAGGGGTTCCATTCCCTCCACCATCCGCATTATTGATAAAATTAATCGAAATTGCAGATCGGTTTACGCGGATCCGACCCAGATTCATCAAGTTATTATGAATCTGTGCACCAATGCTTACCATGCTATGGAAGAAACTTGTGGTGAGTTGATTGTGGCCCTGGATCAAAAAAAACTTTCCAGGTCGGATATGGTGAATTATCCCAATTTGTCCCGTGGGCAAGGAGTCTATCTTGTGCTCCAGGTATCGGATACCGGTTGTGGTATAGCCGAAGACGTGGTGGAACGGATATTTGATCCATATTTTACTACTAAGGAAGAAGGCAAGGGTACAGGGCTTGGCCTTGCCACCGTCTATAGTATTGTTCAGTCCTGTGAGGGGGATATTCGGGTAAAAAGCAGGCCTGGTGAGGGAACTTGTTTTACCGTCCTTTTGCCGACTGTCCATGGGGATGACGGGATTGAAAAACAAGATGTAGACCAGGGTCGCTCCATGGCCGGCCTGGAGGAGCATCTACTGGTGGTGGATGATGACCCTGATATTGCCTCGATGTGTGAGGAGGGGTTTAAACTGCTTGGATACCAAGTTGATGTTTTTTCTTCAAGCAGGGAAGCTCTGGCTTTTTTTAGTGAAAATCATGGGGTCATTGATTTGGTGATAACCGATCAGACCATGCCTGACAAAACAGGGATTGAACTGGCAAAGGAGATGCTGGCCATTAAGAAGGACTTGCCTATTATCCTTTGTTCCGGGTATGCCGGGGCCATCAATAAAACAATGGTGAAAAATGCCGGAATACAGCGGTTTGTCATGAAACCTGTGAGTGTTGAATCTCTATCAAGGGAGATACAACTATTGCTGCAAAATAATCAGGTTGTAATCTAAATTATAGTGGGGGAAGATAAGATACCCCGGATATGATAAATTGGGAATGCGCGTATTATGGATGAAACCACAGAAAAAAAGATCCTTGTAATTGATGATGAGGTTTATATCCGGGATAGTGTTACGGGTTTTTTGGAAGACTTTGGATTTGAGGTCATCGAGGCTGAAAATGGCAGAATCGGTATGGAATTGTTTGTAAATGAGCAGCCTGACCTTATATTATGTGATCTTAGAATGCCGGAAATGGATGGTCTGGAAGTTCTTGCCCATGTGACCAAGGCAAACGAAGATATTCCCATTATCATTGTTTCAGGAGCGGGAAATATTGCTGATACAGTGGAAGCCCTTCGTCTGGGGGCCTGGGATTATATTATTAAACCCATCCAGAATATGAATGTTTTATTCCATGCTGTGAATAAAGCCTTTGAGCGTAAGCGTTTGATTGAAGAAAAAACACGATATCAAAATGATCTGGAACTTGCGAATAAAGAATTAAAAATATCCCTCGAAACCCTTGAATTAACAAGAGATCAGTTGGTTCAGTCAGAAAAAATGGCGGCTTTGGGAGAGCTTGTGGCCGGGGTGGCCCATGAAATCAATACACCGGTGGGTATCGGGGTGACAGCGGCTTCTTTTTTGGATACCAAAACCCGGGAATTTCATGGGATGTATAAAGCTGGTGAATTGAAAAGAAGTGAGCTTGAAAATTACCTTACCATTGTTGAAGAGGTGTCAAATTCCATTCTAATTAATATGGAACGGGCTGCAGAATTGATTTCCAGTTTTAAACAGGTGGCGGTGGATCAATCTTGTGAAAATCGTCGGCGTTTTAATCTTAAAGAATATGTGGATGAGATTTTGTTGAGTTTGCGGCCCCGGTATAAAAAAACCGGTCATGTCATCCAGGTAAGCTGTGAACCGGACATAGTTCTGAACTCTTTTCCCGGAGTTTTTTCCCAGATTTTGAGTAATTTGATCATGAATTCGTTGATCCATGGATTTAAGGACTTGGAAAACAGGACCATTGATGTTGAAATTACCCGCAAAGAGGAGCGGGTAGTTTTTGTCTATCGGGATAATGGGCGGGGCATGGATCAAGAACAAAAGGAAAAGGCATTTGATCCATTTTTTACCACCATGCGGGGAAGAGGAGGGACCGGGCTTGGAATGTCTGTTGTCTTTAATCTGGTAACCCAGACCCTTAAAGGAAAGATAGATCTGGAAAGTAAAGTTGGTGATGGGGTGACTTTGACCATGATTTTTCCTTTGCAAGAGGATGACAACTAAATCATGCAGTTTTTAAATCCCTCCCGGTGGTATCTTCATCCGGTTTTTATTTTTGCTTGTTCCATTTTTGCCCTGGCCACCTTTCTGGTGCTGACGGTGAGTCTTTATATGGAGATTACCTCTGCTCTGGAAGTGGTTATCTTAAAATTTAATATTGATCCAACTTCTGTTTTTCCTTCCAAAACCGGTATGATCATTCTGGTACTCAGCCTTTTGATCACCGTGGTCCTGGCCGGGATTTTACTGGCTTTTATCTATTACCAGAAAACCGTTAACCTGTTCAGGCTTCAGCATAATTTTATTTATAATTTTACCCATGAATTAAAAACTCCTGTGACCTCCCTTCGAATCTATCTTGAAACTTTTATCCGTCACCCCCTTGAACCCACGGATATTCGTAAATATAGTAAGAATATGCTGGAAGACATTAATAGGCTCACCGATAATATTAACCGGATTTTAAATCTGGCCAGGATTGAAAGTCAGAATTTTGGATCGGCAGTGACCAGAGATAGTCTGGTAAAATTGGTGGGAAATTTTTGCGATAAAAATGCTTCCATTTTTCGGGACTGCAATATCTGTATCGAAAACCCTTCCAAGGGGCAGTTTGAATATCCGGTAAACCTGTTTTTATTTGAAATGCTGTTAATGAATATTGTATCCAATGCCATTAAATATAATGAATCATATCATCCAAAACTTAGGATAGTTTTTAAAAGTTTTTTGCAGAAAGTCACCATTGATTTTATTGACAACGGTATCGGTGTGGAAAAAGAAGACGTGAAAAAGATTTTCCATAAATTTTACAAGTCCGGCCAGGATAATGATAATGGTCACACTGGATCTGGTCTCGGATTGTATCTTGTTTCCAGTATCTCCATGATCCATGGGTGGAGGGCCTCTGTATTCAGTGAGGGCAAGGGAAAAGGGTCCAGGTTTACCATCACCATTCCACGGGCAAGTATTGCCAATGTCAGGGAGAAAAAATTATGGAAGAGATTGAAAAAAAGCGTATTTTGGTCATAGAAGATGAGGTCCATATTGCCGATGGCATTCAGCTTAATCTGAAGATACAAGGATATAGTGTTTGTGTTGCCAGAGATGGTATTGACGGGCTTGAACAATGGCGTTCCTGGAAACCGGACTTGATTATTTTAGATATCATGCTGCCCATGATTGATGGCTTTTCCATCCTGAAGACCATTCGCAAAGAGGATGAAAAAATTCCTGTCCTGATTCTTTCCGCCAGGGGAGATACAAAGGACAAGGTAAAGGGATTGCGTTATGGCGTGGATGATTACCTGTCCAAACCTTTTGATTTAGAAGAATTTTTGCTCCGGGTGGAACGTTTGATTAAAAAAAAAACCTGGTATGAAAGTCCCAGATCTGGCGAAAAGGGCAGTCATACAATGTTTTCAGGAGATGCTTATACCTTTGGTGAAAATCATATTGATTTTGTCTCCTTTAAGGCAAATTGCCTGGCAGGAGAAATTATCCTCACCGAACAAGAGGTCACCCTGCTCAAGATTTTTATTGCCAATAAGGGCAAGGCTCTTTCCCGGGAGATGCTGTTGAATGCAGGTTGGGGGTATTCCAGCGATACCACTACAAGAACGGTGGATAATTTTATTGTCAGGTTTCGAAAATATTTTGAAAAAAAACCCAAGAAGCCGGTTTATTTTAAGAGCCGGCGATCGGTGGGGTATATCTTTGATCATGAATGATCTGTTTTTGAAAATTATAATATAAAGGCCTTTAGGATACTAATTTTTCAAGTTATCTACCCATGATGGCCAGGACATGATTGCATCTATTCCCTTATACATGCCCCCGGTGTGCCTTGTTGATTGAAAATGGGGGTTGTCTTTATTTTCAAATTTGATGACCGCTATTTTTTTTGAATATTTGCCAAGGTATCTTCTTAGATAATGCTGCAGGGAAGGGCTTTGATCACAGTACATATCTGTGTACGTGTGGGCTGTACCTATGGGAATGAATGACTTTTTATTCCGGCAGATATCGTTGGCTATTCTTCGGGCTATTAAATCATTTGCTTTTAATCTTAAGGAAGTATTTATCCTGCCAATATAAGCTGGACCATTTATGCTGGGGAAGTTAGGAAGCTGTTTTAAGTTATGCATATTCCCTACAGTTCTTAAGTCTCTTTTGAATTGATTGATTGTGAAATTGGGGCTTTTTCTACTATTTCTCACTGCTTTGTGATCAGGAGGTTTGATGGTACCACCGGTCAGCATGTCATCATAGAACATCATTTTGATATTTTGTCTGATAAACCAAGTTGCTATTGAATAGTGTTTCAGTGAAAGATCTTTAAAAAATTTTTGCAGTTCATTGGGGTTTTCATAGTGTGGGTGATATTTAAATTGATAATTTTCTTTCAGGTCATAATTTGAAATCTTTCTTCTTTCATAATGTGATTGTAGAGATAAAAATATTTCATAAAAGATAATATGACCCGTTGAAATATCAGCGACTCTTTTCCATTTTAAAAATTCAAAAAATGTTTTTAGAAAGGAGAGCCCACGGCAGTCTTCTTCGCCATGACTACCTCCCAAAATTATTACATCATTATTTTTATACAGTTGATATGCCTGTTGCAGTATTGGTTCATATTGTTTGTAGCTTTTTGGAGGCTGTTGAGAAAAAGAATGGAAATAATTGCAAAGTGTTTTTAAATCCCTTCCCTTGATCCATTCTATATGATTCATTTTCCATAGAAATCTTTTTTCAAACATTTGATCTGTACGTATTGTCCGAAGCCAGTTATAGAAAAAATTGCGGATATTGTCTGTCCCGGCTTTGCGCTTGGCTTTTCTGTCATCACCACCATAACCAATGCGTCCTATTCCTGTATGGAAATAGAATATATCATTTTTAAATCTTATGTGTCTTGTATTGTACTTATTATTTTCTCTTATTATGGCATCCAGTGTGTTGGATATTTCTTCCACACTGGATGCCATTGTACCTATTTTCTTCATTTATAGTAATTTCCAATAGAGCTGTGTTTCAATAAAATGCTCATTATGCAATCTTATTCCAATAAATTAAATCCGGATGGAAAATAAAGGCAATTTAATTTTTTGTAAAGGAATTAACCGATCTTATTGATTTGATAAGTATTTTTTTAAAAATTGTATTTTATCTTTCCGACACAGGACTCATATATATTGAACATTGTTTTGTTTATGGTGGGGATGGGATTTGTAATAGTATCTTTGATGGGTCTTTCAGGTGGAGTAAAATCCTCGGCAGTTGCCAGATTTATTTTGTTTTTAATTCTGAGCCTGTTTTTGAAGGTGGATGGGTCACAACACTTAAGATATACTGGTTATCAATTGTTCTGGACCAGGAGTTAAGATTTTGTTTTTTTCCATGGTGAAAGATCTCGTTGTCAATGATTTCCACCATGTGAAGGTTTTCATTAAATCCCATTTTAATGTACTTTAAAAAGGCTTCCTTCAGGGTCCAGTGCCGATATATTTCCTTGGCGGTGGGGGATAGGTGTGAAATCTCTTTCTGGGTGAATGCGGTTTTCATAAAAAAAGCATCCGGTTTTGTCCCAATTTTTTCAATATCAATTCCCATGGGGCTCTGGTTGTTTTGCCCCATGGCTACAGCTGTGTAATCCCCGCTGTGGGAGAGGGAAATTGGGATATTTGGATAATCGGTGAGAAAAGGTGCTCCTTTTTCGTGGTAGGAAACCCTAATATCCCTGAGTGCAATATCGGGAATAAGCATTTTTTGAACAAAGAGTTTTAGTGAAAATCTTCCGCAAGCCCATTCAATCTGTTTTTTTTGTGCTTTAAATCCATTGACCATTATGAGCTCATGGGCAGATAGAAACGGGATCTTAAAGTTGTTTTCTTTTAATTTCCGGTCCGGTAATCTTTTATAATTAGGATCGGGGGCAGTGGTGAAAACAAAATTAATAATATCAGGTATCTTTGTATAACAAACACTTATCCCCGGCTGTGGGGAAAAAATATTTTTGGAAAAATCATCGGGAAACAATAGTGTTAATCCTTTTTTATTTCCTTGGAATCAGAATCCAGCAGGAAATGGGGTATAAACCTGCTATCCATATGATCGGAATTTATGGTGCAGTATTCTTCCTCAATTTCTTGTATTAGATTGGATAATACCGCCAGGAAAGGTTTTGATAGTTCATCTTCGGAACTATCAATGGCTTCTGCTGCCCAGAGTGTAAGATCCCGGCCCTTGAGAGTGTCGATTTTTCCCGGGGTGTCAGAGGAGAAAAGATCTGCAAAAAAGGGTTTGAACACCTGGGGGGCAATGGGGTTTAAGCTGCACTCAGATCCACTGTCCAGACCCAGGCGGTTTCTAGCCCAGAGGGTTAAAATCAAACTTTTATAAGTCAGGACTCCATGGGTAAAGGAGTTGATATCCAGGGGGAGCTTTCCAAGTATTTTATCCAGGTGAATGATCTGGTTTAATGTTGTTGTTGTCGAATTGATATCTGTGAGGCTTTTAAAATGCCGGTATAATTCGCCTTCCTGATAATTATCATAGAACATTGGTCGGTCTAGGAGAAGCCCTCCTATTACCCCTAAATACTCTTCTGACAAAAAGCTTAATGGTAATTTTTTTTCTTTTATAAAGCTTGTTTTATACCAATTTTTTGCCTTGGTTTTAAGTTGGATTCCAGCCTTTGAACCGGTTCTGAAAATATCTTCAAGGAAGTATTCCATAATGATATCCCGGGCTAATTCAACTTTAGCTTCGCCTTTGAGAATAATTTCAAGGCCCAGACTCAGATAAGCTGTGGCTTTTTGAATGATCTTTTTGATGGACTCAGGATTTTTAATTTTGACTCTGTCTGCTGAAATAATTTTATTGCTCAAGGCAGCAATTTCCGATTGAAGTTGGAAAATAAAATCCGGGTCTAAAAGTTCCAGGGCTTTGACAAAAAGATTGTCTCCCTCAATAAATTGGGTAAACATCTGGGGAGGCAAGGGGAAATTTGGATCAAAGGTTTGCCGGGATCTCAAGTTTGCAGGTCTTTTTCTCAGGGAGTTAAAATTTGTGGGCTGGTAAATACCGATAGCCTCATGGGTGGGCAAAAATCCTTTTTCTGCCAGGCGCAGAGTCTTCAGCCGGAACTGCTCTTCTTCGGTTTCGGAACTTATTACAGCGCAGGTTTCCATCAGCAGTCCATGGTATACAGATAGATCCATCTCGGCCAGGGCCTTGAGCATTTTTTCAATGAGTTCAGGCGCCAGTTGGGTAAGAACTTTATCTGTGTCTTCTTGTTCATTAGCTGGGGTATCAGGGTCGGTTTTGTGGGGAAATCTGAAATAAAATTTGTCATCAAGGGTGATATAATCATCAAAATCCTCTGGAATCCATTCATCATGTTCCCGGATAAAAATGGTCATGTTTTTAAACAGATAAAATTCAAAATAATCGGGTTTTTCTTTGATGATCCAGCGAAGCAGACGTTTGGGGTCTGCCTGGAACAGCAGGTCAAAGGCCTGGGTCATGGTGTGGATATCTAAACGGTCATCGTCCCAGACTTCAACATCCAGTATGTATTCCCACTGGGCCGAAGTGGCCATGGCAAGAATGGGTAAGAAATCCTGTCCGCCTATTTTGTGCATGAGGAAATAAAGGTCCTGGTCTGGAAAAGATTGGACCAGCGTGGCGGGAGAAGGAGCTTCAAGGACCATGTCCAATGCTTTTTCCGATTCGTTTGTTAAGATTTTTTTGCGTTGGGTTTCAAGTTTTATGGCCCGTTGTTCTAAATTGGCCAGTTTGTAGTTATCGTTCATGGTGTGCGCTCCTGGGAGTTACAAATATTGGTATAATGACCCATGCCGGGTTTATAAATAAAATTTTCATATGGATCTACCAGGTGCCGATAATGAGATCAGCTAACTTTCTTTTGGGCACATGGTGTACCTGGTTTTCATCCCTGAAGTATTTGATATCTTCGTTTTCGCCAACTTCATCAATCACTATGGTTTCAATGGGTTTGCCAAGGGCAATGACCAGTT
This sequence comes from Desulfobacteraceae bacterium, assembly GCA_024226935.1. GTDB lineage: Bacteria > Desulfobacterota > Desulfobacteria > Desulfobacterales > Desulfobacteraceae > NBML01. The sequence continues at coordinate 76,187 of JAAELK010000225.1, read as the reverse complement.
TGATCTCCAGGTGATCTTCAATATTGAGAAAGCCGGTAAGCTTTTTGATGTTAATGGCTCCAAATATACAACCGGCAAGGCCTTGGTCACGGGCTCCCAGAAGAATGGTCTGGGCTGCAATCCCATGGTCACACCAAAAATTATTGGCAAGATTTTGGTCTCCTGTGATTACAATATAGGCCACTGGCTGCTCTTTTTTTTTGGGGCCCTTCCAGTCTTTTAAATAACCGGCCCACCCTAAACAGGAAAAAATTTCTTCATTTTTTTGCTCACTGGTGGAAAGAATATATTTCAGGGGCTGCTTATTGCTTGCCGAGGCACAATACCGGGTCAGGTCCACAAGCTCTTCTAAGATATGGGGTTCAATTTTATGGTTATTGTCAAACCTTCTACAGCTGCGGTTCATTTTAACCAGGTCTTTAAAAGATTCCATGGGATTATCCTTTGCAGGGGACCCGGGTAAACCGGGGCATATTAATATCCAGCCATTCCATGATTTTATCCATTTCTCTGGATATCTCTTTTAATGCTTTGCCCCTGTGGCTGATCTCTCCTTTTTCTTTGATGGAAAGCTGGGCAAAGGTTTTATCAAATTGGGGGAAAAAGAATAAAGGATCATATCCGAATCCGTTTTCTCCGGCTGGTTCCCTGGCAAGAATACCTTCGCATTTGCCTTCATAGGTCAGGGCTGCTCCTGTGGGAACTGCAATGGAAATTACACATTGAAAGTTGGCTTTCCGGTTCTCTTCATTTTTTAATACAGTCAATAATTTTTGCACATTATCGGCGTCTGTGGCATTTTCTCCTGCATACCGGGCGGAGTAGACCCCGGGTGCTCCGTCAAGGGCTTGGACACAGAGGCCTGAATCATCTGCCATGGCGGGATACCCCAAAACTTTTGCAGTAAAGGATGCTTTTTTGTAGGCATTGTCATCAAAGGTCAGTCCATCCTCAATGACTTCGGGGATGGGGCCGAAATCTTCCAGGTTTTTGATCTCAAGGGGAAAATCCTTGAGTAATTCCCTGATTTCCCTTGTTTTTCCTTTATTGGTTGTGGCAAGAACAATTATCTGTTTCAATGGGGTACTCCGTTTATGGTGATTTAAATTATGGGGTTAATATAAGGTCAGGACCGGGGTTTGTAAAGTGCTGCCCGGCAATTGAGCGAGATTCAATCCAGGTAAATTGCATATAAGCTTAAGCTAAAGGGATGTCGGATCCCGTTGCTTCAAGTTGATGGGGCCGTTGATGATGTCGGAGTTTGATTCTATGGCGGGCTTAATGATTATTGTTTGCGGCTAAAATTATCGCTTGACGGAGGAATACTATTTATATACTGTCTATCGAACACTAAAATTAGTGTTTGATAATGTTTGAGGTCATAACTAAAAAATCAATGTTGTTTTTTTAAAAAAAAAGTTTGTGAAGCTTTTCAAGTCTTTTAGTAAAAAAACTTCGAGAATGTTGTCGAAGGTCAGTTTCTTGGTTTAGTGGTTTTAAAGGGGTGGGGGCACGGTGTTCCCATGACTTAGCTGACATAACTGGAAAAGGAGAATTGTATGAAGAAAAGATGTATGATGCTGGTATTGATGTTTTTGTTACTTGTTCCCCTTGCAGTAAATTCTTTATATGCCGATGAAAGTTCATCGGAATCACGTAGCTATGTTAAGGCATATTATCCGAGTAAAGCCATTGCACGAATGGTTATAAAAAGCTTTGAACCTGCGCCTCCTGAAGTAAATTATGATGAGGGGTATCTTGTTATTGACGTAACCAAAGCTGATATAACCTATCTTGAGTCCCTGGGTTTTACCATGGAAGCATATACCGATTATTCAATTTTTAACCAACAATCGGCAATACCTTCATCCATGTTAATGACTGAATCAGCATTGATGACAGCAACATCCGGTATCCCCGGATACACATGTTACGAAACTGTTGAAGAAACAATTGCCCAGGCCCAGAGTATCGTGGGAAGTTATCCGGCGCTTGCTCAATTGATCGATGCTGGAAATTCATGGCAAAAAGAAAATAATAATGCCGGGTATGATCTGTGGGTACTAAAACTTACCAGTAATATTGTTTCTGCCGATAAACCACGGCTTTTTATCACAAGTTCTATCCATGCCAGAGAATATACAACCGCCCCTCTTTCCCTCGCATTTGCAAATTATCTGGTGAATAATTATAATACCGATGCCGATGCACGCTGGATATTGGATCATAATGAAATTCACTTGATGCTTTATGCAAATCCAGATGGCCGAAAAAAAGCCGAGGCCGGATCATTATGGAGAAAAAATAATGATACCAATTATTGCTCTTATTATAAACCCGGAGCCGATCTGAATCGAAATTTTGATTTTCTATGGGGTGGTGAAGGAGCCAGTACCAGTCAATGCGATGAAACATATCGCGGAGCCTCTGCTGCTTCCGAGCCTGAAACCCAGGCTGTTCAAAATTATCTGAAATCTATTTTCAATGATTATAACGGCAATTCTCCCTATACTGCGGCACCTGCCGATGCATCGGGGTTGTATATCGATATTCATAGTTATAGTGAATTGGTATTGTGGCCCTGGGGAGATACCCAGGATACCCCGCCCAACGGGACTCAATTGCAGACCCTTGGGAGAAAATTTGCATTTTTTAACGGATACACCCCCCAACAAGCTATTGGGTTATATCCGACCACAGGCACAACAGATGATTATGCATATGGTGAGTTAGGAATTGCGGCCTATTGTTTTGAATTGGGAACAGCTTTTTTTCAATCATGTTCCGATTATGAAAATACAATCCTTCCCGATAATCTGCCTGCACTTATCTATGCTGCAAAAGTTGCGCGTACACCCTATATGACACCTGCTGGACCTGAAGTGCTTAATCTATCAATCGGTTCCGACAATCTTCTTTCGGCAACCATAAATGACACACGGTACAATAACTCCAATGGTACAGAAGGCACTCAATCCATTGTGGCTGCAAAATATTATATTGATATAGCGCCCTGGGAGGCCCTGGCGACACCCATCGAATTGGCTGCAACAGATGCAAATTTTAATAGTAGTGTTGAAGCTGTTTTTGGAACAATTGATGTTTCAAATCTTAGCCAGGGTGAGCATATTGTTTATGTTCGCGGGCAAGATGCAGATGGAAATTTTGGACCTGTCAGTGCAGTATTCCTGAATGTATCCGACTCAAACACACCAACAGCTAATTTTACAAACACAATTGATGAGCTGACGGTTCAATTTACCGATACTAGTGTGGATAATGACGGTACAATCGTAAGTCGTTTATGGAATTTCGGAGATAGCTCCAGTGCAACGGATACTAATCCTGTGCATACTTACGCAGCCAATGGAACCTATACTGTATCACTTACAATAACAGATAATGATGACCTTGTGGCATCGACTTCGAAACAAGTTACAGTTTCAGAAGATACCGATGCAACCCTTCTTGAAAATAATCAGACTGTTACTGGCATGTCCGGTGCAGATGGTCAATGGGTCTATTATAAAATCGTAGTGCCTGATGGTGCATCAAATCTTGTGATATCAACAAGTGGTGGTTCCGGGGATGCAGATCTTTATACTCGATTTGGTGATCTGCCAACCTCATCTGCTTATGATTGCAGACCTTATAAAAGCGGAAACAGTGAAACTTGTACATTTGCCAGTCCGGAATCTGGAACTTACTATATAGGAATATATGGTTATGATGCCTATAGTGCCATGGGTATGTCTGTAAGTTATGAAGTTGGTGAAGTTATTGAAGAGCTTGTGGACAACCAGACAGTGACTGATCTTTTTGTTTCATCAAAAGGTGACTGGATCTATTATCAGGTAGCAGTACCTTCCGGTACATCCAGTCTTCAAATTGTAATCAGTGGTGGAACCGGCGATGCTGATCTGTATGTAAAATCAGGAGCCCTGCCCACGACATCATCCTATGATTGTCGGCCATATCGCAATGGAAATGAAGAAACATGCACGATATCATCTCCGGATACTGGCACCTATTATGTTGGCATCAACGCTTATTCTGTCTTTTCAGGTTTGAGTATCAATGCCAATCTGGATCAATAGTCTTTTTTTGTTCCACCCAGTGATTTAAACATTGAATTAAACGGCTTCCGGCTATCCTGCCGGGGGCCGATTTTTCAAGAATATCTCCTTCAAAGATTTGGTTTTTCCCCTGTTTTTGACATTGTTTTTGTTTTCTGATAGTTTTCTTTCGTTTTTATTGACAATAATTAAAATGGAAAGAGTAATATTGTGGCCATCCTAAATGAATTAAAAAATACCCTTCCCAATGTAAAAGCTTACAGGCTTATGCAACAACTATTTAAAGAGAATCCAAGCCTTAAAGATATCATCGATACTTCAAAAAATATTAGCCAGGCAAAAAAAAAAATAAAGCTATGCGCTTTGCAGGTCCTTTCTGAAAATAAAGATGCATATTTATATTTTACCCGGGAAAAAACTGGAAAAAGTCAGCTTGAAAAATTGAGATTCAAGGACTATGCTGCCATTCGTATTTTGGATTATGTCAAGCATTCTGGCAGACAATTTGCGGATCTCAACCTTAAAGGTGAAATTGTGGAAAATGATCCCTTTGCTATTCTCATGCAATGTGCTCGTAAGGGGACCGGTGGTGGTACTCCTGCTTATTTTTATGATATGATTCATCTTTTCAGACAGTTTTCCGGCCATGAAGATCCGGTGCCCCATCAGTTTGAGATTTTATCATGGATGGACAGGCATTCTTCGGGTCTTGATCCGGAAGTGGTCTGGCAGAGAGAAAAGAACAAACTTCGGATATTGAAAATTATCATAAAAAAAATTGATGAAAAAAGAGTGAAAAGCAGGTTGTATAGATTTAGAAAGGGGATGTCCAAGCAAAAAAAGCTGGCCCTTGCCAAAAAATGGTGGGGAAATTATAAATTTCATTTAAAGTTTGCAGTCCGAACACCTGAGGATCTTAATGAAATGCTTGATAATTCCCTTGACAGGGAAGTAATGGACACCATGCAACAGGCACAAAAAGTTGGAATCCCTTTATTTATCAACCCCTATTATCTGTCTCTTCTGGACACACAGGCTTCTCCTGTTTCTCTGGGTGCCGATCTTGCCATCCGGCAATATGTGCTCTATTCAAAGGAGTTGGTTAATGAATTTGGTAATATTAATGCCTGGGAAAAAGAAGATATTGTGGAGGCTGGAAAACCCAATGCTGCCGGTTGGATTATCCCCGATGACTGTATTCACAGGCGATACCCCGATGTAGCTATTTTAATGCCCAGAAGTCTGGGCCGGGCCTGTGGGGGATTGTGCTCAATCTGCCAGAGAATGTATGGTTTTCAATATGGGGATTTGAATTTTGACCTTGAAAAATTAAAAGCCAAGGACTCATTGGATGATTGTCTGAAATCCGCCATTCACTATTTTGAAAATGATTCCCAGTTAAGGGATGTACTCATCACCGGAGGAGATGCGTTGATGAGTACGAATAAGGCTCTTAAAAAAATTCTTCAAAGCGTTTATAAAATGGCCAAAAGAAAATGTAAGACCAATAAAAACAGAAAAGATGGAGAAAAATATGCACAGATTTTAAGGGTTAGATTGGGTAGCCGCCTTCCTGTTTATCTTCCCATGAGAATCCAGGAAAATCTTGTGAACATACTTGCCGAATTTAAGAAAAAAGCCTCTAAAGTGGGTATTCAGCAATTTGTTTTTCAGACTCATTTTGAATCTCCAATGGAAATAACTCCTGAAACAAAATCCAGTGTTGAATTGCTGAATAAAGCCGGGTGGATTGTAACTAATCAGCTGGTTTTCACCTCTGCTGCATCAAGAAGGGGGCATACGGCTAAACTTAGAAAAGTTCTCAACGATATCGGTATTATTTCCTATTATTCATTTACCGTTAAAGGGTATATGGAAAACAGTCACCTTTTTTCACCCAATGCAAGGTTGGTGCAGGAGGGCCTGGAAGAAAAAATTATTGGTCTTTTACCCGAGAAGTTTTCTCCGGATTTAAGACAATTACCCTTAAATGCTGAAAATATAGTTGAGAATATTTCCAGGTTGAGAACAGCCGCAGATATCCCGTTTTTGGCCTCTGACAGAAATGTTCTCAATCTTCCGGGGGTAGGCAAGAGTCTTACATTCAGAACCATCGGCATTACCAATGATGGCAGAAGAATTCTTGAATTTGATCATGATGCAACAAGGGAGCATAGCCCGATCATAGAGCAAATTGGAAAAGTCACCATTATTGAATCCAAAAGTATCCATGATTACCTCCAGCAGCTCGATGATATAGGAGAAGATGTATTTGAGTATGCATCAATTTATGGATATTCTTTGAGTGAAACCGAATATAGAAATCAAATTTTTGAGTATCCGGCCTATGATTATGATGTAACAAAAAAAATTACAAATCTTGATTGTCATTTGACTTAAATATTTGTCACTATCCCGGGTTGAATCCTTGAATCCTTGAATCCTTGAATCCGGGGCAGGTAATTCCCATCGGTGTACCGGATTCCTATGAAACTCAGGGGAATGCCCTGTGAATTATGGGTTTTGGGGAGGAGGCCTTGGGTTTAAACCGGGTGAGCTTGTGACCATATATAGTTGGATGGCCAAGCTCTTCAGCTGGTGCGGGACAACTCTTTTTGGACTGCCAACCCTATTTTTTCAATGGTATATGGTTTTTTGATATACTGGCCGGCACCTAAATCCAGGGTTTTTTTGACCTGGTCGTTTCGGGAAAAACCACTGGTTATGATCGCTTTCTGGGTTGGGTTGAATTGATGGATCCGGCGCAAGGTTTCAAGGCCGCCTATGCCGGGATTCATGATCATATCTAAAACTAAAAGATCTACCTGATTAGATTTCAGGTATTGAACTGCGTCTTCTCCACTGGCGACACAAAAGGGTGTGTATCCTAATTTTTTGAGGAGAAGTTCGGCAATTTGTCGTTGCTCTGCCAGGTCATCGATAATCAGTATTTTTTCTTTGTTTCCCATTAAATCATTTATATGGGTGAAATTCGAAGGGGTTTTAACTGTGTCGTTGGTCACCGGAAAATACAGGTCGAATCTGGTGCCTGAATCTGGATGGGATACAACGTCGATATATGCATCATGATCTTGGATGGTTCCCCATACTACGGCCATACCAAGTCCTGTGCCGCTTCGACCCATTACTTTTTTGGTGAAAAAAGGTTCAAAAATATGTTTTAAATCATCCGGGTCAATCCCCATGCCCTGGTCTTCAATGGAGAGAATAACGTAGTTACCCGGCTGGACCCGGTCGTATCCTTTAACGGGTTTGTCCAAATGGCGGTTAACAGTTGAAATTTGGATCGTCCCGTTGTTGATCTGGGCCTCGGCGGCATTTGATATAAGATTCATGATGGTTTTTTGAAGATGAACTGCAGACCCCTTTAGTAAGGCAAATTTTGCAGATAAATTTTTTGATAGGTTTACATGGGGATGAAAGGACAAAATTTTTTCATATTCTGGTGTTCTTAAAAATTCTTCGGTAATTTTATTGAGATCGACAACTTCCCGGGTAATAACTCCTCGTCTTGACAAGGTTAAAAGGTCCTGGACAATTTGGCTGGCCCGGAGTCCTGAGGCGTGGATGATATCCAGGGATTTTGCCATGGGACTGTTTTCAGGTAGATCCATTAAAAGTAGTTCCGGATAGGTGACAATGCCGGATAGAACATTATTGAGATCATGGGCTACTCCTCCGGCCAGCATGCCCAGGGCTTCCATTTTCTGGGATCGATTCAGGCGTTCCTCAAGATCCTTTTTCTTTTTGATTATGGCTTTTTGCTCGGTAATATCTCTGAGAATACCAATTATTTTTTCAGGAATTTTATTTTCATCCCGCAAGAGCCTTGCATTGACAGAGCAGATTCGAATCTGGTCGTTTTTATCGGAAAGGCAGATTTCATGGTCATGGATTTCTCCAGTGGCAATCAATTGTTCCAACAGTTTTTTTCTTTTGCTCCTGGGGTGGTAGATCGTTTCAAGGGATTTCCCCTTTAATTCTTTCTGGGAATAGTGAGACATTTGCGCAACCGAAGGACTGATTTCTAAAATGGTGCCGTTCAGAGTGGTTTCAAAATAAACATCCAGGATGTTTTCAAATATCTGGCGGTGTTTTTTATCCGAAATTGCAAGTTTTTGCAGCGATTTGTGAAGACCGTTTAATATGGTGGTAACCGACAGGGTGGCAAGGATGTTTAACATCATAAAATTAAAACAGATTACCATCCATTTTTCCAATGGGTTCTGTGTGGGCAGATGCCAGGCTTTGAAGTTGAACTGGGTCAGGATATCTGTGGTATTGAACGAGATTAATCCACCGATCCCCGTAATGGTAATTGCATTGACAATCAGAGCCCAGAAGGCGAGTCTGGGTCCTAACAGCACCCCGGTTAGAACAGGAAAGAAAAATAGCCAGACCGGACCTGCCCCGAAGGGTCCCAGGGTGAGGATTAGAATCATTCCCAGAAAATAAGAGATCACCGGGATACTCATCGCCCTGAAGGTATAGGAAAGTTCGGGTTTAAGAAAAAGCCCCAGAATAATGCTAAAAATTAGTATGTCACTGATGGCTACAAGCCATAACTCTTCTTTGATGGCCAGGGCCACACTGGGTATACAGGTAAAAAATCCCAGTACCACGCTGACTAAAAGCAGGTTTAAAAGAACTTTTTCCTGCCAGAAATGAATCCCGTCTCGGGGGATAAGGTGTCTGGGGGTTGTCAGTTTAGAGATAAGGGTTGTTATTACATTCATTATTTGTTTTGTTCCTCGTTTACACAAAAAAAATAATTTCCCGGTATCCGTCTGCCAGCATCTGGATGGATACTTTCGTAATGATTTGAACTTAGAAGTATAACATTATGTTTTATAAATTTCCATCCTATTGATTTGTATTTAAATTTTTCCCAGGGGCTTGCAAGCTAAAGGTTTGCAGTTAGATCAGGGGATGTTGATCTTGAATTTATTGATCAACGATGGTATGCAGGAATTATGATTAATTTTTATATGAAACTCCCTATATCAGGAGAGAGTTTTAATTTTTGTTGTGAGCGGAATCAAGGGTAAAATCCCTGGTCCGCCCATGGCGGTTATTGGGATAGAGATGTGATCATATCATGAATGAAAATGTTTTTCTTTTTCCCGGTCAAGGTTGTCAATATTATCGGATGGGTGCTGATCTGTATAAACAGGATGAAGGGTTCAAAGAGCTGATGGATGAGCTTGATAGCTTAGCCCAAATCCGGCTTGATAGATCTATTGTGGATATCTTGTACAATGAAAAAAGGAAAAAAAGTGAGGCCTTTGTCCGGATTGTTCATACCCATCCTGCCATCTTTATGGTGGAATATTGTCTAGCCAAAACCATGATGGCTGCCGGTATTATTCCCCAATATTTAATTGGAGTAAGTCTGGGGGAATATGTGGCTCTCGCCCTTGCCAAGGTGTTGCCGGTGGAGCAAATCCTGGGAGTTTTGATTCACCAGGCCTGCCTGGTTGAAAAGCTGTGTGAGCCCGGAGCCATGATCGGCATTGTTGCTGCTCCCGATCTATATAAGCGCGAACCGGTTATCCATGAAAATAGCAGTCTTGCCGGGGTGAGCTCCGGCAAGCATTTTGTCATTTCAGGTTTCCGGGAGAAGATAGATATGATAAAGGTCTTTCTTCGGGAGCAGCAAATTGTCTACCAGGAACTTCCCATTTCCTATGGATTTCATTCTCCTAATATTTATCCGGCATTTGAATCCTATGATTATCCCTTTGAGATCAGCCCTGTAAAGGTCCCGCAAATTGAAATTATTTCGTCTTTGACAGGAAAAAAACGGCTATCCTTTGATGATGGTTATCTGGGGCAAATTGCCAGAAAACCGGTGCGATTTCCCCTGGCCCTGGCCACCCTTTGCCGGGAGGACAAAGATTATAATTATATTGATTTAGGTCCCGGCGGGAGTTATGCTGGCTTTGTCCGGCAGAATAAGGTATTGGGTAAAAATTCTAAAATTTATCGCGTTATGACCCCCTTTGGTGATGGAATGAAAAAACTTGAAAAGATAAAGGATGAACTTGGGGCGTGATAAACGACGAAAAATACGAAGAGGCAAAAAGAAGGGTAAAAGAGATAAGAAGTTTCTATGGAAATTTGTTTACGTAAATAATAATGCAATGGAGAATGTATGAAAAAATTATTATTATTGGTATTCTGTAGTTGTTTGTTTTTATGGTTATTGCCGTCTGGCGCATTTTCGACTGATTCCAATTTGTCAGTTAATTTTATCCATGACGGTAAAAAATATATGATTCAAGGAGAACACAAAAATGATGTAACATATTTATTTAACAAAGGCGCAAAAAAGAAAATAAATATTGTCACTTTAAATTGGGGACCATATATTTCAGAAAAAATGTGCAAGCAAGGCTGGGTTCAGCAATTTACTATTGCGCTTTTGGCCAGTCAAGGATATGAAATTACCTCTTCTTTTTATCCGTGGGCTCGGGCTGTGGCTACCGTTGAACACGGTGTCGCCGATATTTTATATCCAGAGTGGTATATTGAAAGCACAGCTCCCTCGGATGTATTTAAAGGAAATAAACGTCGTGATAGTTTGGCTTTATCAGATCGTTTTCCCGGTGGCCTTATCGCATTCATGAAAAGAAAAGGTGAAAAAGATATTTACCAGGGTGATTTTTCAAATCTAAAGGGAGAAAGGATTTGTGTAGTAAGAGACTATCAAAATACTCCTGAGTTTGATCGTTTGATGGATAAAGGAGTATTTAACATTAAAATAGTAAATAATGATTTTAAACAGGCACAATTGCTTTGGAAAAAACGGGTAGATTTTCTTATTAATGATCCTTTGGCGGTTATTTTTGCTGTAAAACAAGCAGATATACCGGAGCAGGAAAAAAATGAAATTTTAAACAGCATAGAAATTGTAAAGCCGATAATTCAATATAATTATCTCTATTTTGCAGTGTCGAAAAAAAAAACTGACTGGCAACTTACATTGGATATGCTTAATAAGGGAATTCAAGATTTTGAGTCAAGTGGATTAATATTTCAAATTATTAAAAATACCATGGAAGAGTGTAATATAAACATGGATTCAATTTTTATTCCCTATCAAGAGGTTTGCCGGTAAATATAAAATTTGTCGACTGGCCAATCAACTCAATAAATACAGGTATCTGTTTTTATATCGCGTCATAGGCGTGGTGCTGCTTTTGCGGTACCATATTTAAGGGTTGACTATGGTTTTTCTAACTGGTATGACCTCTTACCAGTTGAGAGAATTTTAAAAAGGATGTACCATGTCGCCATTTGAAGGTTTACAAAAACCATTAAAGCCCGCAGAATTTGCCGAAAACCAATTGTTGGAAGCCATTTTAGACAATACCTATGGGCCGGGGGAGACCCTGCCGGCGGAACGACTTCTTGCTGGGACCCTGGGAGTAACACGCCCTACCCTGAGAGAAGCTCTCCAGAGATTGGCCAGGGAAGGATGGGTGACCATTATCCATGGCAGGCCCACCCGGGTAAATGATTATCTTTGTTCCGGGGGACTGGGGGTGTTGAACACCTTATCCAGGTTTAATGATTGTCTTTCCCCGGATATGATAGCTCATCTTCTGGAGGCCAGGACCCTGATTTTTCCCGGGGTGGCCCAAAAAGCTGCCGTCACCGATTCCAAAGCAATTCTGGCTTATCTGGATATACCAATTGCTCTTGATGTCGATACTAAACTCTTTGCCCTTCACGATTGGGGGCTTCAAATGCTCATGGTGGAAATTACCGCAAATCCGGTGTTAAAAATGATGTTCAATGATTTTGCTCCTGTTTATCACAGGTTGGGGCAATTGTATTTTACCAAAAAAAAAGCCCGGGAAATGTCCCTGGAATATTATGGTGCTTTGGGGGTGGTTATCCGGGAAAAAGTTGGAGCTGTCCACGGACTTGTCCAAAAAACAATGGTCCGGTCCCAGAGGTTTTGGAAGGAGATCTGATGAAAGAAGATAAATCCATTGGGAAAAGTTATGATCTGGTCATTGTGGGTGGTGGGGTCACCGGTGCCGGTGTATTTCATGAGGCTGTCAGGCGGGGGTTGTCTCCATTGTTGGTGGAAGCAAATGATTTTGCCTGGGGAACTTCGAGCCGTTCTTCCAAGATGGTTCATGGGGGGTTGCGTTATCTTAAGGAAGGAAAGTTTTTGTTAACTCGATCGGCTGTCAGGGAACGACAAAGATTGTTGTCTGCATATCCCGGGTTGGTGGACCCCTTGGATTTTATCATGCCGCTCTATGATGATCATGGTCCTTCCATGGGAACCATGAAATTGGGATTATCGCTTTACAGCCTCATGGCCGGGGGTAAACAACATCAAATTTTTTCAAAAGCCCAGACCCTTGAAAAGGTGCCAAAGGTCCGCAGGGCAAATCTTTTGTCTGCCGTGGGGTTTAAAGATGCCCAGGTGGATGACGCAAGATTGGTGCTCCGATTGATTTTTGATGGTTGCTCCGGGGGAGGTCATGCTTTTAATTATACTAAAGCTATCTCCATTGAGCGTGACGTCAAGGGGAATGTGGTCGGGGTTTATTTAAGAGATACTGAGACCGGCTTGAAGACCTTGGTGAAAACCTCTGCGGTGGTTAATACCACGGGGCCCTTTGCAGAAAATCTTCATCCGTCGCCGGTGAGAGGATTTCATATTCGGCCTCTCAGGGGCAGTCATCTGATATTTCCCGGTAAATTATATCCCCTGGATCGGGTGATCAGTTTTATCCATCCCGGGGACAAACGGCCTGTTTTTCTTTTTCCCTGGGAAGGTTGTCTTCTTTTAGGGACCACGGATGTGGATTATACAGGTGATGTTTCAAAAGAGCCTTGTATCACCATGGATGAAGTGAATTATTTAATGGCTGGATTGGCCCATATCCTGCCGGATTTTAAGGTATCCATGGAGGATTGCATTGCTTCCATCGCCGGGGTAAGACCCATATTAAGTAAAAAGAAAGTTGTGGCCTCCAAGGAATCCCGGGAGCATGTGGTTTGGAAGGATAAGGGGCTTGTCACCGTCACCGGCGGCAAATTGACCACTTTTCGGTTGTTGGCATTCGATGCCCTGAAGGCGGTGAGCAAATATCTGCCCAGGTGTTCTAAAAAAAATACCAGGCTTTGGCCGGGATCAGGAGCAACCCCTGAAATTGCAGCAAAATCTGTTTTTGGTGGAGGGTTTGTTAAATTATCTTCTAAAGTGACCCGGCGACTTTTGGGACGATATGGTGACAAGCTTGTGGAGATGATGGCTCTTTGTAATAAGGAGGACTTTACCCCCATTGGTACCACCCGGACGCTGTGGGCTGAACTTTGTTATGGTGCCGGTCATGAACAGATCCGCCATCTTTCAGATCTCTTGCTTCGGCGGGTACGCATCGGTCTTGTTTTACCCAATGGGGGTATGGATTATATGGATGAGATCCAGACAAGAATACAGCCTTTTCTCTCCTGGAATGATGCAAAATGGATCCGGGAAAAAAAGTTATATGAAAAGGTGTGGAAGGATGCCTATGCACCCCCTGGTCAACAAAGAAAATTGGTAAAATAACCAGGCAAAACAAATTGCCTGAAAAATTGAATTAAAATCTAAACTTGGAACCCAGGGCCTGGGAAAGATGGTTATGGAAACAAAAACTATTCTGGCAATTGATAGCGGTACCCAAAGCCTTCGAGCTCTTCTTTTTGCTGAAAATGGAGAACTTCTGGCTTGCGAACAGCAGTTTTATATCCCCTATTACAGCTCCCATCCGGGTTGGGCAGAGCAGGATCCGGATATATATTGGAAAAGTTTGGTTACAGCCTGTCGGGTTTTGAAAAAAAAACATCCCCGCGCTTTTGCATCCATTGCCGGTGTGGGGGTGACCTCCCAGCGGGCGAGCATGATTAATGTGGACAGGAAAGGTCAGGTTCTGCGACCGGCAATTATCTGGCTGGACCAGAGAAGGGCGCATCCTACATTTGGTGCAAAAGGGCCTTTAAACTTTGGATTTAAGCTTATGGGGCTTGAAAAAAAACTTATGGATATCCAGGCCCAGGGAAAAGGCAATTGGATTATTCAGAATCAGCCAAAGATTTGGGAAAAAACCCATAAGTATCTCCAGGTGTCCGGCTTTTTAAATTATCGCCTCACCGGGGTGTTTGCCGACTCTGCGGCCAGTCAGATAGGTCATTTGCCCTATGATTATAAAAAACACAGATGGGCAGGCAAGTGGGCGTTGATCAGTCAGCTTTTTCCCATTGAAATTGAAAAGCTACCCACTATTATTTCGCCGGGAGGTTTTATTGGGGTGGTAACCGCGGCGGTGGGAGATCTGACAGGTCTGCGTCCAGGAACTCCTGTGATTGCCTGTGGATCCGATAAGGGATGTGAAACCCTGGGGGCCGGAGTTACTAATCAGAAAATGGTTTCTTTAAGTTTTGGCACCACTGCCACGGTCCAGACTACCTCCCAAAAATATTTTGAGGCCATTCGGTTTATGCCGCCCTATCCGGCTCCGGTGCCGGGATGTTATAATCCCGAGGTGGAAATTTTCCGGGGTTTTTGGATGATCTCCTGGTTTAAGCAGGAATTTGCCCACAAGGAAGTGGAAGAGGCGTTTAAATTGGGGATTGCCCCGGAGGAGGTCCTTAATAAATGTCTTGAACGGACAGGCCCAGGTGCCATGGGGCTTGTAGTCCAGCCCTATTGGGGGCCAGGACTGGATCATCCAGATGCCAAGGGAGCCATGATCGGATTTGGGGATGTTCACACCAAGGATCATGTGTATAGGGCTGTGATCGAGGGATTGGGTTTTGCCCTCTATGAAGGTATGGAAAAGATTGAGAAAAAAGGAAAAATGCGGGTGGAAAAGGCGGCTGTATCTGGCGGGGCATCCCAAAGTGACGAGATTTGTAAAATTACTGCCGATATTTTCAACCTGCCCATGGTAAAGGGTGAGACCCATGAAACCTCCGGGCTGGGAGCAGCCATTATTATAGCAAGGGGCCTGGGGCTTTATGACACAATTGACGGGGCTGTTGCCAATATGGTTCGCATAAAAACCGTGTTTGAACCAGATCCTAAAAATGTTATTATTTATAGCCAATTGTATAAAGAAGTCTATAAGAAAATGTACAAGGCCCTGGCTCCTTTATATTCACAAATTCAGAAAATTACAGGATACCCGAAAAAATGAAAAATTATGGACAAGATACCGATTTTACACCCCAGTGGATTGAAACCGTGCCAAAACAAAATTCTTTTCGCTCCATATTTAAATGGGGGGATAACCAGGCCTTTAAAAATCCCAGCAAGGGATTTTTAAAGGTGATTAAACAGCAATTAAATCTAACGGATGCTGATTTTACAATAACCAAAAATACAGGAGACCAGACGATAAAAGAGACCATGCCCGTTAATTTGTCCGAAGCCAATCTGGCTAATCTGGAAAAAATTGTGGGTAAAGAAAATATTTCTATCGCCGGTTATGATCGCCTTAAATATACCAAGGGAAAGGCTATGGAAGATATAATGAGTCTGCGCCAAGGGCAGGTAAAAGATATCTGTGATCTGGTGATTCATCCCCGGCACAAACAAGATGTAAAGGCAATTATTAGTTTTTGCCATGATCAAAAAATTGCTGTCCATGTCCATGGGGGTGGCAGCAGTGTGACCTTTGGTCTGGATTGTCCCAAAGGAGGGGTTACCCTGGTTCTTTCCACCCACATGAATAAATTAATTTCTTTTAATGAAATTAATCAGACCATAACGGTGGAACCGGGCATGATGGGGCCTGTTTACGAAGACCTGCTCAACCATGCGCAAAAAAAACTTTCGGCAAACAAATCTTACACCGGCGGTCATTTTCCCCAAAGTTTTGAGTTCTCTTCGGTTGGAGGCTGGGTTGTGACCCTGGGATCTGGCCAGGCCTCATCCTTGTATGGAGATGCCTCAGATCTGGTGATCAGCCAGGAATATGTTACCCCGACGGGCAGCTTTAAAACCCTTGATTATCCGGCCACGGCCACCGGTCCCAAGCTAAATGATATTATGAAAGGATCCGAGGGATGTTTTGGTGTTCTGGTATCAGTGACCATGAAGGTCTTTGAATATTTACCGGATAATGATCGGCAATTTGCTTTTATGTTCCCATCTTTTGAATCGGCAGTGGCCGCGGGGCGGCAAATCAGCCAGGGCCGGTTTGGAATGCCGGCTATTTTGCGGATATCCGATCCGGAAGAGACCGATGTAGCCATGCAGATGTATGGATTGGACGGGGGAGTAATGGATAAATTTCTGGGATTGAAAGGTATGAAAAAGGGTAGGCGCTGTCTGGTTATGGGTCAGGCAGAGGGGCAGAGAGCTTTTGCTGCCAATGTATTGTGCCAGGTGAAAAAGACCTGCCGGAAAAACAAGGGATTTTTTCTTACGGGATATCCCATGCGAAAATGGTATAAGGGGCGATTTTCCGATCCCTATATGCGGGATGCCCTAAATGATTATGGAATCTTAATTGATACACTGGAATGCTCGGTAACCTGGAAAAATCTTCACTCTTTGCATAAAACCGTGCGAAAAGTGGTTAAGGCTAATCCCCACACTATCTGTATGACCCATGCTTCCCACTTTTATGCCCAGGGTACAAATCTTTATTTTATTTTTATTACCGCAATGCCGGAACTGGCAAAATTTAAAATCTATCAACAGTCTATCATCGATAGTATTGAGGCGGCGGGTGGATCTTTGAGTCATCACCATGGGGTGGGCAGGATGATGGCTCCCTGGATGGAGCGTCATCTGGGAGCTCAAAATATGGAAGTGCTCAGGGCTATCAAGACCCATCTGGATCCAAATGGTATTATGAATCCAGGGGGGTTAGGTCTATAGAAGATTGCCTGGATGGCCTGTCCTTGGGTTGCATAAGTATTTTATTGACTTTCTTTTTCATAAAATATACAAAACTGAGAAAAATTGCGATTACCATTTGTTTAATAATTTAATAATTTTGAGAAGTCAGAGGGTAATATTCCAGTAGGGATTGCTGACTTTAAAAAATGATCTGGCAGACAAGATTTATCAAAGTGTCTGTAATGGAAGAGAGAGAAAAATGACAATTTTTATGATTGGCACGCAACGATCCGGCTCCAATCTTCTTCGTTTGATGCTCAATCAGCAGCCCGCCATTGCTTCTCCTCATCCGTCCCATATTCTGGAACGTTTCATGCCTCTTTTGCCCGGTTATGGAGATCTGTCCCTAGATGCTAATTTTGATCAATTGGTGGATGATATTTGCAGGATGATAGAGGCTAATCCAGTTGCCTGGACGGGGGTAACTCTGGATCGGGAAGTGGTGAAGCTTTGCTGTTTAGAACGCTCACTTATGGCGATTTACGGTGCTGTTCACGATCTGATGAGTGAGGCCAAGGGGGCATTGGTCTGGTGTTGTAAGAGTCTTGCTAATGTTTATTTTTTGCCCCAGATTGGCAACTATTTTCCCGATGCCCGTTATATTCATATTTACCGGGACGGCAGGGATGTGGCGGTTTCCTTTCGTAAGGCCGTTGTGGGGGAAAAAAGTTATTATCATATTGCTAAATATTGGCATGCTGAGCAACAACTGGCTCTTGGTCTGAAGGCCAAGGTTGATGCTGCAAATTTTTTTTCCGTGAGTTATGAAGACTTAACCGCTGATTCTGAAAGAGTTCTCAAAGAGATGATGTATCATTTTAAGATACCCTTTGTTGAGGAGATGCTTCATTTTAATATATCAGAGGAGGCCATGGAGACTGCCAAATGCGGTGCCCTCTGGGCCAATGTCCAGCAGCCGGTTATAAAAAATAATACTCGAAAATTTCTTAAAGAGGCCTCCAAAAAAGATATGCGTATTTTTGAATTGGTGGCAGGTGAGAGCCTGGATAATCTGGGTTATGACCGGATGTATACCCGGAAAGGAGAAGGGATGACCTTTGATTCTGCTGATATTCGTTTGTTTGAAGAGGAAAATAAACGTTTGAAAAAGGAAATAGTCAATACGATAGATTCTGGGGACTTAAGCTTGCGTAGTCTCCAGCAGAAATTGCTTAAGGAGATTTCGTCCCGAACAAAATAAGTTGCCAAGTGTAGAAGAGATATCAATACTATGTTTTATAAAAGTAAATGCAGGTAAAAAGATGTTAGCGCCTAAATCCCAGGAAACAAAAGGAAAGTTTATTTCCCTGCGGTTTCTTTTCTTAAGTTTTTTAAAGATTGGGTGTATTGCCTTTGGTGGTTTTACCGCCCTGATTGCGGTGGTGGAAAATGATATGGTCCGCAAACGCAAATTATTGCATATTGAGGATATGCTGGACGCAATTTCTCTGGCCCTGCTTTTGCCTGGCCCTGTGGCTGTTAATGTGGTGGCCTTTGTGGGGTATCGGTTACGGGGGGGGCTTGGTGCTTTGGTGAGTGCCACAGGCGTTATTCTGCCTTCTTTTTTTCTTTTGTTAGGTCTTTCTTATATCTATTTTAATTATGGTGAAGTTCCCATGGTGACTAAGGTTTTTTCAGGCTTTGTTCCAGCGGTAACTGCCATTGTCATTAATACGGCATGGGGAATGAGTAAAAAGGCGATCAGGGGTTGGTTTGAATTTGTCCTGGCACTCATGGCTGCCCTGATCCTTCTTGGGATCGGTGGTTTTTATGTTAGTTTAATGATTATTTTTTTGGCCGGTCTTGGTGGGCTTATTGTCTATGGCCGTGTCCCTTTAACTTTGGAAAAAGTATCAGATGTGGGGGCAGCAACGATTGATCCCTCCTTTTCAAAAATAAAATTTATCTTTTCCATGGTATTATTGGGGGCTTTTATCCTTTTTTTCTTGGTACCGATTTCAGGTCTGGGTAATAATTCCCTTGCCCGGATTTTTGTTACTTTTTCAGGCATGAGTCTGATGCTTTTTGGCGGTGGATTTGTTTTCATTCCGTTGATCGAGGCGATTGTTGTTAATGGGCTTCATTGGGTGACCCGTCCCGAATTTACCAGTGCCATTGCCCTGGGGCAGATTACTCCTGGTCCTATCTTGATCAGTGCGGCCTTTATCGGTTATAAGGTGAAGGGACTGCTGGGAGCTGTGATAGCTACTTTTGCCATTTTTTTTCCGCCAGCTTTGCTCATGGTGAGTGCTTCCCAGATATTGGATCATATCAAAGGATCTCAATTGGTCCAGGCTGCTCTCAAAGGAATCCGTGCCGCCGTGGTGGGAATGGTTTTTGCCGCTGCCGTGGTCATTGGTCAAGGGAGCCAGTTTCACTGGGTGACATTGATCATATTTACAGGATGTATGGTGGCACTTTTGCGTTTTAGTGTGGATATTATTTGGATTATACCAATTGCAGGTCTTGTGGGGATGTTGCTATACTAAACGGGTTTGATGAAGATATGAATAAGCTAAGGATCAGATGATGATGAAAAGAACAATCCGGCAGATTTTTTTTGTTTTCATGATTTTCTTGTTTGCCGGTCCTTCGAATCTGGTAATGTTTCATGTTTCCGGGAGTACCCGTGTCAAGGTTGTAAATCCGATTGATAAAAATGAAATCTTAAAAAAAAACGGTGGTTCGGATATGGAAATTATCAGGATTGCTGTTATGGCTAAACGGGGCAAGGAAAAAGCTATTAAGAAATGGCAACCCACTGCGGATTATTTAACTGAACATATTCCTGGTTATAAATTTGTTGTGTGCCCCTACGATTGGGATGAGATCCGGCGGGTGGTGGCAAACGGGGGGGCTGATTTTGTCCTTACCAATCCAGGCATGTATGTGGAGTTTGAAACCTTGTATGATGTGAGACGCATCGCTACATTGAAGAATTTACGCCTGGGCAAACCCTATACCTCCTTTGGTGTTGTTTTTTTCCGACGTTCAGATCGTGCCGATATTGTTACCTATAAAGATATAGAGGGCAAAAGTTTGGCTGCCGTGGAGGCCACAGCCTGGGGCGGTTGGCAGGTTGGCTGGTGGCAGCTTTTGCAAATGGGTATTGATCCTTACAAGGATCTGGGTGGGCTGTTTTTTCTAGGTTCCCATGATAATGTTGTTTTGGCAGTTCAAGATAAAAAGGTGGATGTAGGTGTTGTGCGCACAGATACCCTTGAGCGTATGGCCGCCGAGGGCAGGATTGATCTTAAAAATTTTACCCCCCTTTGGCTTAATAAGAAGTATGGGGATAGTTTTCCTTTTTGGCTTAGTTCCAAGCTCTATCCGGAATGGCCCTTTGCCACAGCTTCCCATACTCCAATGGAGCTAAATGAAAGGGTGGCGGTGGTATTGATGAGTATTCCAGCCGAGAGCCGTGCTGCTAAACTTGGTAATTATGAAGGCTGGACCGTGCCTTCCAATTACCAGCCCATTCATGAAACCTTGCGTAAGCTCAAAGTGACACCCTATGAACATTATGGAGACATTACTTTGCCAAAGGTTATGGCTAAATATTGGAAAGAATTTTTTCTGGCCGTGATGTTGATTATTGGTCTTGGTTTTGCGTCCTTTTATTTTAAGCGATTGAATCAGCGTCTGACCCGAACCCAGGAATTGCTTCGCGATGAACTTTTCGAGAGGAAGCAAGCCCAGAAAAAATTACTATTTGCTTCGGAAGAGGTCCAGGAAAAGAATCAGGAGTTGGAAAAGACTTTGGAACAGATAAATAATTATCAAGACCAGATCATAATGCAAGAGAAGATGGCCTCCCTGGGAAGTCTTACCGCCGGTATCGCCCATGAGATAAAAAATCCTCTTAACTTTGTGATTAATTTTTCTGAATTGATTGTGGAATTGGTGGATGAAATCAAGGAGGAACTTGAGGATCATAAAACTAAATTTGATGGAGAAAACTGGGAGTATATCCACGAGATTTTGGGGGATTTGATTTCCAACGCCTCTAAAATCAATGAGCATGGTAAACGTTCTGATTCCATCGTCCGAAATATGTTAGATCACTCCCGGGGAAATATAGGAGAACTTCGTAATATTAAAATGAATACCTTTGTTGATGAATATGTGAAGCTTGGTTATTATGGTATGCGCGCCAATGACGGCGATTTTAATGTGACCATCAACACCGATTATGATCCCAGGGTGGGTCATTTTGAAGTCATTCCCCAGGACTTGAGTCGGGTGATTCTTAATATAGTTAATAATGCCTGTTATGCTGTCAAAGAAAAACTTGAATCCCAGGGGGCTGGCTTTGAGCCTACCCTTTGGGTCGAAACAAGAGTGCAGGGAAATGGAGTGATTATCATTATTAAGGATAACGGGTCCGGGATTCCAAAGGAGATCATGGAAAAGGTATTTACCCCTTTTTTTACTACCAAACCTGCTGGATTGGGAACCGGACTTGGTCTATCCATGAGTTATGATATTGTGGTCCAGGGACATAAGGGCACCTTTGAGGTTGAATCAGAAGAAGGGGAGTTCACCCGTTTTTTGGTGGGGTTGCCCGGGGCAATGGAAAAATAGAAAAGAGGTATCTTCAAGAAGTTTTGCCGGTTGATTTGTCGTGGTTTTCGAGTAGTGCCAAGGGGTGTTTATGGTCAGGTCTTAACTTGCACTCCTTTCCAGAACGTGCTAGTATCAGTGAAGATTTATTGGTAATTGTAAAAAATGTTCGAGGGAATGTATATGGTAAGTAAAATTCTTGTGGTGGATGATGAGCCTGATTTTGAAGCTTTGATTCTACAAAAATTCAGGCGGAAGATTAGAAAAAATGATTTTGAATTCTTTTTTGCTAGAAATGGTTTCGAAGCTCTGGAACAATTAAAGGCAAATGGGGATATTGATATGATTCTTACCGATATCAATATGCCGCAAATGGATGGTCTGACCTTACTTGAAGAACTTCTCAAACTGCCATGTCTTACCAAGGCGGTGGTGGTTTCCGCCTATGGCGATATGGACAATATTCGTACCGCCATGAATCGCGGCGCCTTTGATTTTATTACCAAGCCCATTGATTTTCGTGATTTGGAACTCACTATTGATAAAACCCTTTCCGAGCTTCTTATACTCCAGAAGGGCAGAAAGGCCCGGGAGGTCCTGTCCGCAATGCAGCAGGAAATGGAACTTGCCGGCCGGTTACAACAATCTATTTTGCCCCATTCCTACCCGGAATGCCGTGAAGTATCTGTATGCGCTCAGATGGTACCGGCCAAGGATATTGGTGGTGATTTTTACGATTTTTTTGTTATCGATGATGATCATCTGGGGTTTATCATTGCAGATGTTTCCGGCAAAGGGGTGACAGCAGCTATTTTTATGGGTGTCAGTCGTACCCTGCTCCGGTTTACGGCATTGCAAGGTACCAGTGTTGATAAGGTTTTTTCCCATGTCAATAATCTACTTTGTGTGGACAATGATCTTTGTATGTTTGTCACTGCTATCTATGCTATTTTGAATGTGAAGACCGGTGAACTCAAATATGCCAATGGAGGCCATGATTCGCCGATGAAAATCGCTGTGGACGGCAGCATTGAGATTTTACCTCGAACTAAAGGCATAGCTCTTGGTGTCATGGAGGGTGTTGAGTTTGAGGCGGGGCGGGTTATGCTTGCTCCTGGTGAGTTGCTGTATTTTTTCACCGATGGAATGCTGGATGCTGAAAATGAAGCCCATGAGTTTTATGAGGTGAGGCGGTTGATAGATTTTCTGGATGGACAGGATCAGCTGACTCCGACATCGCTGGTTAAAGGTGCTTACAAGTCGGTAACTGATTTTGTCGGCAATGGACCACAGTTTGATGATATGACACAGTTGGTAATCCAATACCAGCCGACTGAATAAAAAAAGAGGGGAAGGTAAAAACTATGCTTATAGAACATGAGGTTCGAGATGGCATTGATATTATTTCTTTGATTGGTCGTATCGATGCCCAGTCCGCTCCGGGTGTTAATCAGGAGATTGGAATCGTTCTCGATGACAAAAGAGGCAAGATGTTAATAGATTTTAAAGAGCTGGATTATATCAGCAGTTCCGGGTTGCGGGTGTTGATCGCTGTTTCTAAACAATTGAAAGCCGTCCGGGGGAGTCTGGTTTTGTGTAATCTGGATAAAAAGATATACGAGGTTTTCGATGTCTCAGGATTTACAGCTATTTTCGATATCAGCACCACCCAGGAAGAGGCTCTGAGCATGTTGGGCGATTAGTCTATATAAAAAAATATTATTCATAGCGAATGATCTTCGCTTGAGACAAAGGAGTATCCTTTGAACAAGACGCTGGTTCTTTCTGCAAGGCTGGAAAATCTGGAAGCTTTTCTGGCACATATTCGTAATTCGGCCACGGACCGTGGATTGGATGTTAAGCTATTGTATCCGGTTGAGTTGTCCCTGGAGGAGGTTTTGGTAAATATTATCAGTTATGCTTACCCAGAGGAGAAAAAAGGCAATATTGAATTGACCTGCTCATGGGATAGCCAACATGGGGTGACCATTAAGGTGGTGGATTATGGTGCTGCCTTTGATCCCCTCGCAAAACCAGATCCTGATACGAATCTTTCCTTTTATGAGCGTGGTATCGGTGGGCTGGGTATTTTCCTGACCAAAAAAATGATGGATGAAGTGGTCTATGAACGAAGTCATGATAAAAATATTCTTACTATGATCAAACAATATCCCCGGTAGCAGTCGATTTTCTCTTCAGCCTATCTTTTTTATTCATAAGAAAGGCTGTCTTCAAAAGGTGTTGGTGTACTTCTTTTTTTTATCAAAAAAAATAATTGTTCGATTGATCCGCAATTACATGATTTGTGATTTTTTACAAATTTCATAAAAAGTAACCTGGTGTGGAAAATAACAGGATACACCAATGTGATTTAATGCTAAAAAGTCTTTGTCTTATTTATATGAAAGAACCAATCAATTTATCGAATTCTTTCATATTTTGTTGTGGGCAAGCCGATGGAACCACTTGAGCGGCCCATGGCCGTTATTTAGTAAATGAGTTAAAATAATTTTGTTTTTGCAGGAGAGAAAATATGGTTTCAAAGGGTTATCTGGTTTTTTTTGTTTTTTTGGTGTTTTTACTATTTTCGGTTCCAGTTTTTTCACAAACTATTACTATCCTTCATTTAAATGATACCCATGGTCATATTGAAACTTTTGGGGTTATAGCCAATGAGGTTAATAAAATACGAAAAGAAAAAGGAGAAAAAAACGTTCTTTTTTTGCATGCAGGGGACTTTAATACAGGTACTCCCATATCAAATTTGACAAAAGCCAAGGCCGATATCGATGCCTTCAATCTTATGAAATTGGATGCATTGGCCATTGGAAACCATGAGTTTGATAATAGATTAAATGTATTAAAAGAACAGGAAAAGAGGGCTGATTTCCCTTTTCTTGCTTGTAATGTTTATAAAGATGATACACTTTTATTTCTTCCCTATGTGATAAAAAATATTAATGGTCTTAAGATAGGCATTATCGGTGTTATCAATCAAGAAACTGAAAAAATAGGGGGTAAAGTTAAAGGAGTTGTCTTTACAAATGCAGTCGATGCGGTACAAAAATATAAGAAATTGATGGAGGAAAAAGAAAACCCAGATCTGATTGTTGTTCTTGCTCATTTAGGTGACTATAAAAAAGGCGATAGAGGTAAATATGAAGCAAGCAGACAATTGGCGGATAAAATTTCCGGGGTTGTGATTGTAGACGGTCATTCCCATACACCACTTAAAACTCCGATAAATATCAATAATTCCATTATTGTCCAAGCTGGTTCTAATGGAAAATATCTTGGACAACTACAATTGGATCTTGAAAATAAAAAAATAATTCATTACAAAGGCAAACTTATTAAAATTGATCTAAATAATGAAAAAGATCAAAGGGTATCAGCAAAACTTAAAGAACATAAAACTCAAATGGAAAAAGAGCAGGGATTTGATGTTGATGAAGTTATTTTGAAAGATAATCAACTGAATTTAACTTTAGACGGAGCAAGGCAAAAAGATACTTTGCTTGCCCAAATTGTAGCTGATGCTATTAAAGTTGAGACAAAGGCAGATATTGCTTTTCTTAACGGAGGGGGAATCAGGAGTCAAATTAAGAAGGGTAAAATTACAAGTGGAGATATTTATAATGCTGTATCCATACCCAATAAAGTAGTTCTTATCAAGTTAAAAGGTGATGAGATTATGGATATTTTAAAGGAAGCCGCGATGCTTATAGGGAAAAAAGATGGAGCCCATCTGCATACTTCTAATTTGACCTGGGAATATGATCAGGGAAAAGTTGAAAATGTAAAAGTAAATGGTGAAAAAATTAATTCTAATAAAATTTATAAAGTGGCTATGACTGATTATATGGCCAAAGGAGCAGGGTATTATACAAAGTTAAAAAAAAAGGAGTCCGAATTCGAAAAGACATTTGAAGTAATAGGAAAAATCTTAATAAAATATTTTAAAGATCATAAAACACAATTGAATGATCGTAGGTTTGAAGAAAGAAATAAGGTTATTCTATCCATGAATATGCAAAAAAGTGTATCTTCTTTCCTGATTCCAATTTTACCTTTGGAGCTGGTTAAAGAAAAAGCTGGCTCAGAAAACAGACTTTCTAATAGCCTTATCGGAGGAGTTGACTTTAACACAATTTGGAACACTTCCGTGAAAATTTGTCCTTATGATGAGTCGAAATCCTGCGGTTAGAAAAAAAATATCAAAATTTTATTGTAAGAAAAAAATGAGAATTGTTTTTTTTACAATCTTTTTTATTTGGCACTTATTGAGTTTGTTTTTGGTCTTTAATATCTGGTTTGTTTGTGATGGTATCCGGTGGATTTATTTCTTGTTGACCTTTCGTCTGTGGGGAGATAGAATTTTACGAATTCTATCATGAAGTTTTAATGCTGTTTTCAATCATTTTGTATTATATGGGAGGGGAAAATGGGAAAGGATATTAATGAAGAATACCAGGAAAGGACAGAAAGATTATTTGTTGCAGAAGGGGAAATGAAGGCTGTCTTTTCACGGTTAGGTGATCAGATTGCCCAGGATCAAGGGTATGAAGACTTGCATGGAATGGATGCAGTATATCGGTATTTAATTGATAAATATAGATGGCTTCCCCATCAAGTGCGAACTCTTTCTATTGAAGATTTATCACTGCTTTTTGATGATTATAATACAAAAAAAGACGCGGATATCTTATAAACTGTGCTTTAGAAAACACTTATAATTACTGCCTGTTGGAGTTCAACCTTTAAGAAAGACCATCACCATGGAAATATCTCAGATTATCAGTCAAGACGGTCATATTAATGCTATTCATACTAGAAAAAAAGATGAAAAATTTTTAAGAGCGCAGTTTTTATTTCCCTTTGTATCCGATTATATTTGTGGCGCTATTAATGAGGGTAAGCCTTTTATTTTTTCGGGCAGAAGCGGCAATGCCCAGATTGGTATCAAGACAGATCAATTGTATCCGGACAAATTACCACGGATTGATGCATCTGATATTTTTTTGGAGGGGCAGATCCAGAATTTGAATCCTCTCATGGAAAATGCCCTGGATCTTTTTAAGAAAGGGGATGAAATTGGACGGCTTGTGGTTATGGATCCGGAACTAAGAATCCGGGATGTTCGGCATTATCTTCATAAACGGCTTTTTGTGGGGCGCAGGGTTGGTAAGGGCTATTATGAGGGGTTTGAAATTTGTCAGGAACAAGATCCTCTCACGGGCAAAACCTGTGATTATATCAGTGTGGAATTGGAACCCTATCAATATTGTTTTGAGCCTTTTGCCATGAATCCTTCCTCTATCAATGTTGTAATAAAAAAGGGAAGAAGTGCCCTGGGGCGCATTCGATCCAGAATACCTCTGGATCTTAAAACCAGCCAGTTAAAGCCTCGGGAATTATTTGTGGGGGCCATTAAGATTTCTCTGGGGGATATTTATGGGATTATTGATGCTGTGGTAGAACCTGAAAATGGAAAAATAGAGCATTTGCCTGCCAGGATATTGGACCCTTTCCGGACTTTCAGGGACCGCCAGGTGGAACTTTATCATTTTGGAACCAAGGCTGTTGCTCTGGAGAAAATTCGGATCAGGATCCGATTTTTCAGAACCAGGAATCCTCTGGCAGTTCCCCTGGAAAAAAATAAGGTTAAGGAGGGGTATAGGCTTTGCGATCTTTTGACCAATGTTGAAGTTTCTAATTTATTTAATGTTATCGGTAGTCAATCTTTAGGTATGATTCTTAATAAGGCAAATTTTGTTCAGATTCCCCAGGCCTTAAATCCCCACGGGGAGGCCCAGCTCGAGATTATTAAGAATGCCTTGCTTGAAAGCACATATAGAAAAACCAGACCACAGCTTTTAGATGGTAAAGGTGATAGGTTTCATAAGACCCTTGAAAAGTTATCTGTCTTGGGTGGAGTGAATTCCCGGGTCTTTATTGGAAGAAAATTTCCAGCTCTTGAAGTTATTTATGCCTTGAGACGAAGCGGGCTTAGGACTTTTTTGATTAATATGAATAATCCTTCTTTTGAGGATGATTATATCAAAAAAATGATTCAGCTGACCCATGCCGTTGATTCCGGATGTGAGTTTTTACATTATGATTCCGATACAGATAAATTATATACTTTTTCCCATGGTTGTTTTATGGAACCCGATGATAAACAGCGGTTTGATCTGGTTAAATACTGGTTGGCTTTTTATGGGTCCCACACCCAGGAAGCAGATAATAACCTGACCATTGATCTTATTAATCGCCTGGCTATCCGGTTGGGTTATGAAATGGGGATTGTTCACGGTGGTGGCCCGGGGCTTATGAAAGAGGCCAATGACTTGGCTCGTCAGCATAATATCATGAGTGTGGGGATTGCCATCGACCTTGAAGGGGAAAATCAGGCATCTTTGACTACCTGCGATGGATTGATAAAATACAAAGAAGGACTACGTTTGGCCCGGCAGGATCATCTTCAGAAATTGAGTAATCTGCCTATTATCAATACCGGTGGCTATGGAAGTGCTGAAGAATTAGCCATTACCATTACTTCCATGAAGATTCATGAAAATCCTTTAGCACCCATCATTTTGTTGGATCCGAATAATTTATGGAAACATACCCAGAAGCAGACCGATGAAATTGCCCGGCGAAAATATGGACCTGCTTTTACTCCTCGTTTAATTAAATCCTGCCGTAATGCCCAAGAGGCCGAATTGGAATTGATTCGGTTTTTAGGTAACCCCGATGATTGGTACTTGAAAAATAAGATTCCAGGAGAAAACGTGGAGAAGGCCAGGATAAAAGCTGCTCGTATCCGTAAACACACCCTTTGCCAGGAAACCGTGGAAGTGTTTCAAAAACCCAATTACAGGCTTAAACAATAAAATCTACCACCCGGGATGCTACAGGATCGGTGTAGGTGATCTTGGTGTTACCCGGGGTCTTCACGTCAATAAAGGCTGTGGCTGTGTGTTTTTTATGGGTCCATTCCAATATTAATTGTTTGTCCGTCGATTTCATGACAGTGAACTCACCATTAAAGGCCGGATAGGAGTTTCTAAATTCCATGAGACGAAGCAAACGCTGTACCACCGGCTTTTGAATATCTTCCTTGATCTCTTCGAGGGTATAATTATGGCGGTTGATGTTTCTGCCAAGTCGAGTTTTTTCAACCAGTTCAATATCATTTTCTCCGGCCAGAAGGCCTACATAATAGACCTGGGGTATCCCCGGGGTAAAAAATTGGATGGTTCTTGCAGTAATATAAGCATCATCATGGCATCCCAGAGCAGAGTAGTAGGTGCAGTTGACCTGGTAGACATCAAGATTTTGATATTCCGGTCCGGAATAGGTTTTTTTGATATTGGAGCCTTCTTTGTATAGCAGGTCAATGGTTGCATCTATTTCCTTTTGGTTGAGAAGTTCCATTACATCCACAACCCCGATGCCGTCATGGGTGTCCAAGGTAGTGATCTGTTTACGGGGGCATTTTTTTAGCCAGGATTTTAAGCGTCTGGTGGTTTTCATGTACAGGCAGTGAAGTACCAGCATGGGCAGAGAAAAATCATAGCACCAATATCCTTTCTTTGCCAGTTTGAATTGATAGGTGTAGTGTTCATGGATTTCCGGTAGAATTTCAGTGTCAAAGGCAGATGCATAATCGTCAAACCATTCCAAAAGTTCCCAAATTTGGGGTTCCAGGAAAAAACAATTGGTTCCTATTTCCATGGTGGTGTAAGCAATGGCATCCAGTCGAATCATTTTGGGACGGTTTCTGGCCAGTCGGATGAGAAATTTACGCATTACCTCCCGTGTTTTGGGAGATTTATAGTCCAGGTCAATCTGTTCGTAGTCAAAAGTACACCATATCTTTTCCAGGGTTCCGTTGGGCCGTTCCAATTGTTGATAGGGTGGGCGGGGCTTTCTTGTATAGACCTTTGTCAGATCCTCGTCGGGAATAAAACCATTTGCTGCAAGTTTGTTAAAGGTTAAGAACATGTCTGCATATTCGCTGAGGGGACCCTTGTCAATATAATCCTGGAAAAAAATAGATTGTCGGGAAATATGGTTGACCATGAAATCAATGATAAGATCAAAATCATGTCCGATTTTTTCCACATCATCCCAGGTGCCAAAGGCCGGGTCTACTTCATCGTAGGTTATGGGAGCAAATCCCCGGTCCGAAGAGGAAGGGTAAAAAGGCAGTAAATGGACCCCCCTGATTGCCTTTGCAAAATATTTTCTAAGGCAATAATGCAGTTCAGGAAGGTTGGCGCCTAGGCTGTCTGGATAAGTAATAAGTTGAATCTTGTTTTTGAGGGTCATATTTCCCCTTTTGCATGGTGGATGAAGTTATAGTGGGAAATTCCTTCACAGATGCCTCCTGCAAAGAATTGCTCGGCAAAATAAATATTTTTACTGGGTTTTAAGGAAGCAAGTTCCGGGCTGTGATTGCCAACAATTACAGCACATGGGTCTCCCTTGAGCATCTCTTCGTCATTGCCTGAATCACCGCAGACCAGAAAATTTTTAAGGGGGATTCCCCATTTATAACCTATGTATCGGATGGCTTTGCCCTTGGATGCGCGGTATGGAAGCAGGTCCAGGTGTTTATCCTGGGAATAGATCAGGGTGTAAAGATAGCGGTGTTGGGTTAAGACATGGTGGATACGGGCCAAACGATCTTTTCCCGGTTCCATATAATAGCTGAGTTTATAGGGACTCTGGGATGAATTTTCCTGGGGTTGAATAAAATTAATTCTTTTAAGGCATGCTGCCATGGGGCCGGGCTTCCAGTTTTTTGAAATATGGGTTTCCCAGCCCTTGTCCTGGTAAAAGGTGTCTCCATAACTGATTTGGCTGCCTACACAGGAAATAATAATATCCGGTGTCATTATGTCATGGGCCTTTAGAATCTTTTTGGCAGATTCCAATCCTCTGCCGGTGGCCACACCAAATCCTAAATGATTTCGGTTTTTTTCTAAAAGATTTATCAGAGCGCCAAGCTCTTTTTCGTTCCCGCCCAGCAGGGTGTTATCAATATCTGTGATTAATATGTGGTTAAGGTCTGAAAGCCGATATCCAATGCTGCGGCTGGGTTTTCTGACCTGGATGTTCGAAGAATCGTATTCCTGGCAAAGGCGGTCAATGGCGGTGGTATAGGTTTTGACATGATTTTCCCAGGTATAAAATTTTCTGGTGTTCATGATGCCGTTCTTTGAATATTCATCCCATAGATCCTGGTGTGCAAGGATATTTTTGATAGCTTGGGCAATGGCTCTAGTATCCTTGGGATTCACCAAGATTCCACTTTGGCAGTTGGAAATAATATCCCTTGGTCCACCGTCGTGGGTGGCCACAATTGGCAGGCCGCAGGCGAGGGATTCAAGAATGGTCAGTCCAAAGGGTTCTGTCAGGGCAGAGTTGACAAAGACGCCTTTTTTTTTGGCGGCAATTCGGTAGAGCTCCGGCACTTCATGTTCAAAATTATGTTTTTTCGGGATGGCCATTTTTCCATACAGGTTATACTTATCCAGCAACAGCAGCATCTGGGTCAGTACATCCCGTTCATTGTCTTCTTTCAGGGCAATATCTTTTCTTATACCTGCAAAAACTGCCAGGTTGGCCATGGCCTGAAGTTCATAATCCTCTCCATATGCTTTGATCAGGCCTTGGATATTCTTCTTTTTGTCCGGGCGGCATAATACCAGGATTATGGGTTTGTCCGGATATTGAAAAAACCGTTCCAACTCCCGGGTGACTGAGGCATTGGCAAATAATGCCTCTTCTTTTTCACCGTTGTTGAAAAGGATGTCGTGGTAATAGGGGTGAAACTTTTCAATGTCGATTCCCGGTGGAATTACCTGGTATGTCGGCAGGGTTCGGTTGCGGTATAGGGAGTATTGGCCTTCAATTTCCTGGTTGGTGCTGGTGATGATCAAATTAACAAATTGGAGAATATCTTCTTCTATATCGATGCGATGATCAATTTTTAGTTTTTTATTAATATCATTGATATCCATTCCATCGTTCAGGAGTTGTATTTTTTTTGATTTTCCCAGAGAATGGCCTGTATACACAAAGGGTATCCCGAAAAATCTGGCCAGCTCCCGGCTGACATAACCTGCGTCTGCATAGTGTCCGTGGACAATATCAGGGACTTTTTTTTCCTGTTGGATAAATTTGATGGTTTTATCCACAAATTCATCTAAAAAGGGCCATAGTAATTCTTTGCGGATATATTTGCGTCCCCCGCATTGGATTCTGATAATACGGAATTTTTTATTGATTTGTTCCAGGGGGAGACTATAATCTCCAGAACAGGATTTGTCACGAATCAAGCGTGTGAAAAGGTCCACCTGTTTAATTTGCTCGTTTTGTGCAAGGGCATTGCAGAGTTCAACTACATACTTAATCTGGCCGCCTGTGTCGGCATCATGGCCCAGTTCCATATTTTTGCCTCTGAGCAATCCATGGATACTAAACATTTGAATATGAAGTCCTTTGCCGGTACCCATCAGAGTTTGAATCTCCTTGTGAATTTTTGGTGAATATCATAATTATCCGGCAATGCGCTTTTGAAACTACAGACTAAACCTGCAAATTCCCGGGTTGGGAAAAGATTAAATAAAATTTCGCCCTGCATTAGGATCATGGTGATTTTCAATACCCAATATGTAAGAAAGAATTTTTTGATGACTTCTTTCTTTGAGATTAATAACGAAAATAATATTATCTGATGAGTATAGACCATTCAATTGTCTTGGGTCAAGCATTGAGTCTTTTTCCCATTATTGTGGGAAAAAATGTAATCTGATTAATTTAATGCTTGACTTTTATTAGTATTCCTGTATTCTTATAAAGATTGCGCTGCTGTATGTAAAGCGCTTAGGTTTCATTTCTGAGGTGTATATTCCAAAAAATAGAATGGTGTTGCTCCGAAGTTTGAAGCTTGTATTTTTTTTATTACTATAGGAGATTGCCAATATGGCTAACGGTACTGTAAAATGGTTTAACGACTCAAAGGGTTTTGGTTTTATTGAACAAGAAGACGGCGGAAAAGATGTATTTGTACATCATTCCGGCATTAATTCAGCAGGTTTTAAATCCCTGAATGAAGGGGACCGTGTTTCATTTGATATTGAAGAAGGACAGAAAGGTCCTGCTGCAACAAATGTAACCGTGCTCTAGTTAGCCGTTTTACTTAGCTAAAAAAGTCATCTTGGTGACTTGAAAAGATAGAAGTCTCTGAACTATAATTTGTTCAGAGACTTTTTTTTTGTCCTTGTGATATTCAGGGGCATTTGATTCCATTTTATAAATTATATTGCCTGATCAATCAGGTGTAATTTCCTTATGTTCTATGGAAAGCCATCCCTGGCTGGTCCTGTTTGCCCTGAACAAAATTAAGCTTCTAATTGACACAATCCTTTTTATGGAATACAGATAGTGGAGGTAAGGTGTAGACTATATATCATTCCAAAGGGAAACGGCGTTTTTATGGAGATCATATGGAAATAGGAAAGCTGGTTGAAGAGGGTAGATGTGTGGTTGGGTTAAAGGGACGATTGGATGCAGTTACAGCACCGGAACTGGAACTAAGTCTCGGCAAAATTATTGAAGAGGGAAATTTGAATATAGTATTGGACCTAACCAATCTTGAATATGTTTCCAGTGCTGGGTTGCGAATTTTTTTGGTTGCTACTAAGAAAGTAAAGGCTCTTAAAGGGGAATTATGTCTGGCAGGACTTTCTGGAAATATTAAGGAAGTGATCGAAATTTCAGGTTTCCCCTCTATTATGCCCTGTTACGATACCATGGAAGATTTGCCCTAGGCTTTACCCCTTGGGTGGGTGATGGAATCCCACTTTGGTTTGTTTAGTCAATAAGCACTTCTTGGACTTGGATTGCCTTACTGACATTTTTAAGTTTTTGTTTTTTTTGTTCGCCCAGTCTAAAGTTGTTTTTGATATGATCGGATGTTAAGGAGGTGACAAGAATCTTTCCATCTGTTGCAATGGCGCATACCCGGGCCGCAATATTGGTGACTGCACCTGAAGCAGTATAGGTCCATCGATCGCCGGCAATGCCTTTGAATCGAGTGGAGCCCACAGAGGCATTGCCTGAGTTAATGCCAATGTTTACTGATACCGGTTTATATTTTCCCTTTAAAGATTCATTGATGAGCTTTGTTCTTTTATGAATTCCAACGGCTGCGGAAACTGCGTTTATTGCGTGGGTTTTGGGGGTGTCATCCTGGAAAAGGATCATCAGGCCATCTCCTGCTGTTTCATTAATATCTCCTTTGTTTTCAACTATGATATTTAAAAATTCACTAAAATAGGTTTCGATCAGGTAATTCATCTTTTCCCTGGAGTTATTTTCACTCATTTTTGTATATCCGGCAATATCGAGAAAAAGTACCGATATATTTTTTTCATGTTTGGTTAGATCCGGATTTTCAGGGTTGTCCTCAATCAGGTCTTGGACAGATTTGGGTACAAATTTGCTCATGTGGCTTTGAATGCTCTCAAGTATCTGGACCCGAAGGAGAGTTTCTTTTAGTTTCTGGTTTTTTGTCTTGAGTTCGGATAGTAATTGTTCCAGATTAAATTCTCTGGATTCGACTTGAACGATCATCATACCAAAGGCTTCGGCCAATTCTGAAACCACAGCAGGATATTTGTTCTGATTGGTTAATTCCATAAGGCTATCTGTTTTGTCATAGGCCCCCATGGATACTTTTTTCGCTGCATCCAATAGAATTTCAAATAAAGTATCGTTGTTGTCTTGCTCCATGATAATATTCCGATGCTTATGATTTGATGAAAAATACTCTTAATTATCTATTACTCTTTTTTAAGGCTTTTGATCAAGCGTTTCTTCATATTATTCTATGGAACAATATGTCTGGTGGGGGGAGTGGTCTGTTTTGCACTGCCTTCCATGGTGCAGGTTATTTTTAGCGATTAGTTTTTTTATCTCTTATTAATGTTTAAAAAATATGGTAATAGAGAATTCAGAAAATTTTGATTTTTTACTGAGATATTTTTTAAAAATAGGGGTGATTTAAGATGAGATGGATGTTGGTGTTTTTAGTATTGTTGATGTTGAGTTTTGATGTGTCTGCCGCCGAGGTTTGTACCCACGTTGATATGGATTGGCTTTCCCGACAGGCACCTCTGCCCGGGGATGCTAAAATCGTGTTTAAAAAGGATCAAGGGTCATTGTGCGAAGTTGTCTTAAGTCTGGGTGGTGACCTTGTACCTTTCTATGCTGGGAAGGATTTTCTCCTGGTTGGAAAGCTTTTTAAAAATAAAAAATTTATTACCCGGGATACTTTGAATTCATTGGCGGATGTTGCCCGGAAGGAACGTGTAAAGGTGGATGAGAAAAAAGCCCTTGAGAAGGCAAAACGGAAGGCTTTTTTTCAAAAAAATTTGAAGGTTTTAGATGATTTGACCTTATTTTCATTTAAACCTGGGAAAGCCGACACATTTTTGTATGTAGTCACGGATCCCAATTGTTCACACTGTAAGAAGTTGCTGCCGTCTCTTGAAATACTTGCCATGGAAAATCATCTTGAAATTAAGGTAATTCTTTTTCCGGTGCTGGGCTCGAAAAGCCGTAACATGGCAGTTCAGGCTATTTGTGACAAAGTTGCCTATAAAGACTATGGGCAAATTCAATATGCCAAGGATATACCCGGATGCAGTCAGGCAAATATTCTCATAGACAAAACCATCTCTTTTTTCTCAAGGGCTGGTCTTTCCTCTGTCCCGGTGGTGATATCAGGGGATGGGTGCTGGATGGTGGAAGGCAATGATATCAATCAGATAAAACAGCATCTTGGCTTAAACTCTCAAGATAGGGCGGATGCTTCCTCTGTTGGTGGGTGTGCAAAAGATTCTGCGACTCAATAAGTTTATTGAATTATTTTTCTACCAGGCCCAGTTGTCTGGCTTGGTCCCAAACCTTTTCGGCCAGGCGTGCCGTGGCAAGATCTATCATTTGTCCATTAATTGCAGTCGCTCCTTGGGATGAGGACCCAGCAGTCTTAACTGCATCCAGAATCTGTTTAGCCCGCCTGATCTCTTCTGGTGTCGGACTAAACACCTTGTTCACGATTTCAATCTGATCCGGGTGGATTACCCATTTCCCATCACAGCCCAGTGCCGCCGCCATGGCAGCGGCACTTTCCAGAGCCTTGGGGGCCTTAAAGTTACCAAAGGGGGCATCAATGGCCAGAAGTCCATTAGCCTTGGCTGCCATTACAATTCGGCTTATGGGGTAATGCCATCGATGTCCTGGGTAGATCTCTTCTTCATTTTCCCCGTGGCCTGACAGGGAAACTAATTTGGCGCCAATTGATGTTGTGTAATCAGCAACACCAAAAGATAGGGATCTTAAGCGCTGGTCAGCCTGGGCAATGGAAGTCACCTGTTCAAGGCCGGCAGCGGTCTCGATGGAGGCTTCAATGGCAATTTTGGAATAAATTTTTTTCCGCATTTCTATTCCATTCAGAAGGCGGGCAAGAAAATGAATATCCCCGGCATGGGCTACTTTGGGAATAACAATGAAATCAATGGCCTGCCCCGCAGCCTCCACTACCTGGATGATATCTTCGTAGGCAAAGGGCGTATCCAGAGGATTGATGCGGACGGCCAGGGTCTTTCCCTTCCAATCTCCAGTGAGAATGGCCTTGGTGATGATTTGCCTGGCAATCAATTTTTTATCTGCCGGTACGCTGTCCTCAAGGTCCAGCATGATGACATCTGCTGCACCGGCAGCGGCTTTTTTCTGCATTTTATCCATGTGTCCCGGGACGGACAATACGGATCTACTTGGTTTCATTGACAATGTTTCCTGGTTCAATTGGCTTTAGATTATTGTGTGTCAGGGGGGAAATTGGGGATGATGCCACCCACAACCGGTTCATAATACCGATAACGGGTTTTTTCCCCTAATAATTCATCTACTTGGCTTTGGATGGCCAGGCGCTCTGGATTGTGCATCCATTTGTTCCAGTCTTCCAGAGTATTCCAGGTACTGATGATCAGGTACTCGCCTTCACAATCCAGACAACTGAAAGTCTGGGCTGTGAGAAATCCTGGCTGAACAGTGGCCTTGGATCTGAGTTGTACGATCAAGGGGGCCAGCTGTGTTGCCATGGTTTGGTTTTGAACCAATCGGCTGATAATAATGGAAACTGCCATAATGCACTCCTTTTTTTTAAACATAATTAATTGTGATAAAAAAAATGACAGGACTGCGGCAAGAAGAATCGAAAAACACCACTACTACAGAAATTGATCATTCTGCTTGAATTTAGCATTATTCCTATTATCAGTCTATCAATTTGTATGATTTATTGTCAAATTATAATAAAAATATTTTGGGAATAAAAGCTTGCCCGGGGTAAATGTCCAGAACAATGATTAAAAAAACGGGTAAATTAATTTACAACACAAGGTGTCTCTGGTATATTTTAGGCAGCTTGGTTATATGGCCCTGTCTTATTATATTCCGCTGATTTTAGATCGCTTTTTTGGGTTTCATCATTGATATGTATTTTGGTTTTTCACTGATACAAAAATAAATTGTCTTTTTGCATTATCCAAAATAATTTTAAATCCTTAGGAAAGGAGGTCAGGATGCCGGTTAACATACTGATACCCTATAATTTCACCGCTAATGATGAAATCGCCATTGATTTTGTTGGTCAGAGGTATGGGAAAAGAAAGGAGGTCGAAATAACTTTGTTTCATGCCTTTACTCCTGTCCCGGAAATTGATACCCGCAATAATCCTATCATGGACAAAGTGATTAAAAACGCCTCTTATGTTCGGTTTCAGCAGGGTGAGGAAAAACATGCCATGGAAGCTGCCAAGCAAAAGCTCATAAATTATGGTTTTGCCGGTCAGAATATCCATTGCCTGTATCGACCGGTGCGACAGGATATTGCCGATGATATTATCCGCCTTTGGAAAATGGGCAAATTCGATGTGGTGGTGTTGAATCGAAATCCAGGCAATATTATCAATTATTTCAGCAGAAGTATTTCAAAAAGGGTTACCCGGCATGTTGAGGGGGGGATCGGTGTTCATATAGTCAATTGAAAAAAAGGGTAATACTATCAACAACTACAGGAGGCATGCATGTTAAGTGATTATAAAATAGATCTTGAAAAATATAAATTAATTGTTGAAACTGTTTTTGATGCAGTTAATCCCTCCATCATGGGTTCCCAGGTTGCTCAATTGCTGGTGTCTACCATGGGGGTGAAAGGGGTTAATATTTTTGTGGTAAATCCTGGGACCCAAGCCTTGGAGATACTTGCCACGGAAGGATTAAGTCTTGGGTATGTCAATAAAGGCATTATTTTGGTTGATAAGAGTATCAAGTTGGAATCAAACTTTAAACCTGTGATCATAACCGATACTAAAGATAGTGATCGTCTTCAATACCCTGAAAAAGCGGAAAAAGAAGGGATCAGGTCCATTGTATCTCTGCCAATTAATTTAAAGGGAAAAATTATAGGAGCTTTGAGAATTTACCACTCAGAACCGTGGGAAATGTCAGCCAGTGAGCTTTCCTATCTTCGATTGCTGACTCTGAATCTTGGCATGGCATTACGGTATTTCAGGTTGTCTGCTGTTGTTCAGTGTACAAAGGATCTTTTGAAAGAAATTCATCCCATATGGCTTTAAGAGCATTTCACACAAGGCCCAAATCAATGGCTTTGATTACCTGTTTGGCTTCGTCGAAACTATGGTCCTTATCCAGGGCTGTCTGGAAATAGTTTTTAGCTTTGGTTGTATTTTTCATATCCAGGTATAGTCGGCCGATATTGTAATAAATATAGGGTTCATCCGGATGGATTTTTAATGCTTTTTTGTATTGGCGGAGGGCCAGTTCCGTGTCTCCTTTTTTTCGATGGAGTACCCCCAATGTGTTAAATACGTTTAAGGAATTTGATCCGGTTTTGAGGATTTCGGTGAGAATTTCTTCGGCCGACCCGAGTTTGTCTGTGTCCATGTATATTTCTGCTGCAACCTGGAGACATTCTTCCGATTTTTGGGCATCCCCAAGTGCCTTATAGGCCCTTCCCATGGCTTCATATGCTTTGACAAAAAGTCTGTCCAGTTGGGTAGCCTTGGAAAAGGCTTCAATAGCTTCACTGTGATGTCCCTGGGAGGTTTTAATATATCCGATATTAAAATAATATTCAGGATTTTCCCGCTGGTTGACAAGGCGCTGAAATACCTTCAGGGCCTTGTTAAATTCTTGTTTTTCAATGAGGTCAATCCCTATTTCCAGGTTTTCTTCTACCTGGACGACCACCGGGTCCTTGATTTTTTCAAGGGCTTGAATAAGTTTGTCTTTCATTCCCTGTTCGTTGTATGGAATCACAAAAAGACCGGTCACGCCAATCTGTCCGGCTTTGATCACCTTTATTTGAGTGAAGGCATCATGGGTGAGGAAAAAGGGTAGGTCGGCCACCGATTCTTCCCTTCGAAGAATCTTTAACAAAGCAAGTCCTGACATATCTTCCATATCATATGAAGAGATGACACAGTCGATTTTGTTTGATTTCAAACATGCCCATGCATCTCCTCCGCCCTGGGCAGATAAGATTTTGTTGTATCCTATTTCTTTTAAAGTCTGGGTCAGATCTGTTCTTTCATCTTCTTTTTCACTGACCACCAGGATGGATTTATCTTGCATTTTTTTTCCTATAATCTGTCCAATAATGGACGGTTTTTGTCTGGATTCCCGGGGTGACGATGTTGCTTCACTGACGATGTTGCTAAGTGTTGTTTGATCTCAAATACTGCCTCTGTATCATGTTCCTTTGCTAATTGGAAAAAATAAAGTCGCAGGCTGTTTTCTCCGTATTTATCAATTTTGACAGCGATCTCCTTATACCTATCCCCCATGTTTTTGTCTGTGTCAAGCACCAATGTATCTAAAAATAATTCTCCCCAGGTGTTTAAGCCCAGAAATTCCGCCTTTTCCAAAGGTTTTTTTTTCTCTTTTTCCGAGTATATCAGAAGAATCATCAGTTTTGACCAGATTGGAGAATATTCAAAAATATCGTCGGATAGGGGTTTGACGGGTTGAAAGGCCAGGTATAGTTTGTCTGGGTCCACAGGGATGGTATGGCTTTCAAACAGGTGTAAGGGAAGATCAATTTTCATGGAGCTTTGGGCTCTGGCATAGAGTTGGTTCTCAAGTATCCATCCCAATAGGCCTAAAAGCGCTGGAGCTTGATGAAGTTTTTGAAGCTGGGGTTGACGGTTTATATAACAAGATAGATGCCATTCCTGGGACCGTTTGTGTTGGAGAAGAAATAATTGAAATTTTTGTTGTTTTAAATAGGTGGAGCATTCAGCTATTTTCCCATCCGGTTTGTTTAAACGTTCCTTTGTCTTATGGATGAGAATTTTGAAATTTCTTTTTTCCGGTGCAGGGAAGTTATCTTCTATTTGAGAGAGGGGATATTTTTTTTGAACCGTTTGGTGCATAAATGATAGACGGGTGATGATGCTTCTTTCAAAAAGTAGTTTTTCCGATTCCGACCATGTGATGTAGGATAATAGTTTGCTGACCTGGGATTGGTTGAGATTCCAGTTTCGGATATACCAGTCCAGTAATTGTTTTTTGGGAGATCCTATTTCCGGTATCGTGACCCTGGGATATCCGCAAAGCCTGAGAAATATGGCGGTTTTAATGAGATTTATGCTCTTGGGTTCATTGTCTTGGTGAAACGTAATGATTTGATCAAAAAGCATTTTATAGGGGTCAGCATGATAATCATCGATGCCGGCTTTCTCATATCTTGCTTTGATTTTATCACATAAAAGTATTTTTTGATCCGCTTGACCAAATCCAGATGAAAAAATCATGGATGCTTTTATCAGGGCCTTTACCGGATCAAATCGTGATTTGCAGATATGCCATAAAAGACCTTTTAAAATATCCTGGAAACCCGGTTTTTCAATGGTGCCAAGATCAATGAACTCCTTGGAAATAGATTTTAGGTGGCTGGTGGATGAAATATCTTTAACAAGGGCAGTGTAGGTTTTAATATCGCTTTGGCAGGGTAGTATGGTCCAGATGGGGATTTTGCCGGCGATCATCAAGAAAGTCCGATAAAATTCTTCTTTTAAAAAAACTTTGGGAGCAGTCAGGGTTTCTGGATCGTTAAATCTGGCATAGCAATTATTTCGTATATCTTTTTGATCCATAATAAAAAAAGTGACTTCCTGGTCATAGTCTTCCCGGCTGAATTTAAGGATGTGATCCAG
Source organism: Desulfobacteraceae bacterium (assembly GCA_024226935.1). Classification (GTDB taxonomy): domain Bacteria; phylum Desulfobacterota; class Desulfobacteria; order Desulfobacterales; family Desulfobacteraceae; genus NBML01. Next base: position 35,286 of record JAAELK010000225.1, on the reverse strand, counting down.
CTTTTTTTCAAGGTTATAATATCGTATATCAGAAAATTTTTTCTTATCAATTATCACCCAATAGTCGAAATCAGATCCTGCGGACTGGGTGAAGGTACCAAGGCTGCCGATGTGATAAAATCCTTGTACACACGGCGTATCGGCTTTGTTTTTGAAAATAGCATTTTGGGGTAATAAATTTTGTTTGAGAACCTCTTTATAAAAACCGGATTGCTCAAAATTATAAATCCCGTGGGCAGCCGGATCTGAATCAACGAATCCTGGAAACTTTGGTAAATTGACATGGATAAAAAAGGGGATTTTTATGAACAGCTCAAGTTTTGGGCCCGTAAGATATCTCAATGCCTCTCGCATACGGACTATATTATAGTTGGAAAAACAGGCCTTTAGGTGTAAAATTTGTTTCTTTAATTTTTCTATCTTATCGTTTTCTTGGTACATTTTCTTACCTGTTTCAAAATTAAATTGAAAATTACACTTAGAAAGTTTAAGATGATACCTGTATTATATGGGGTAATCATCATTATTTTCAAGCTTGTTTTTGAATGGAGTTCCAATGGATGTATCAGATACCCGCCATGCGGGTATAGAATTGGATGCGATTTGCCTGCCGGCTTTGGGCCGGGAAGCCACTGGGGATGAGGTGGCGACCCAGTCAGATGCTTCTGATCACAGCCTTTTCGTAAAATCTATTTTTAAAAAAATGATGGCCCAGGATTCATTTTTATCCTTTTCCAGGCAGGTCAGTGATGTGAATAAAATTTTAACCATGAAATATTCATCGGCTAATGATATCGCTCAGGTAATTTTGAAGGATATGGCGCTGACATCAAAGGTGCTCAAATTGGTGAATTCTTCTTTTTATCGGCATTTTTCAACCAAAGGTATTTCCACTATTTCAGAAGCTATGATCATTCTTGGTACCGATGAAATCCGGTTGGCAGCCGCCAGTTTGAAAATTTATGAGATGATGAGTGGTCTTGCCAATGTTGATCTCCTCAGGGATAAAGCATTAAAAGGGCTTCAACGGAGTATTATGGCAAGACAGATTGCCCTTGAGGGGGGATATAAGGATGCTGATGCTCTCCAGATTTCTGCCATGGTTTACGATCTGGGAGAGTATCTGGTGGCATTGTTTGCCCCGGATAAATATATTCAGATTGAGGTTGTCATGGATGAAGGTCAGGTTTCTCTTCAGGCGGCATCAAAATCTGTCCTTGGGCTTTCCTATAGTGATTTGGGCAGGCTTGTGGCTTTAAAACTTCGGTTGCCTAAAAATGTCGTCGATGGTATGCGGCCGGTGGTGGGTTTTGATATGAAGGGGGGAGATATCAGTGAAGGCAGTCGCCATCGGTATGCTTGTGCTTTTACCAGGGAAATGTGTGATATTCCCATGGATAATGGCTGGGATCAGGTACGTGACCAGGCCGCGGGTGTTGCCGTCAAATATAAAGGAATTTTGAGTATCAATATGTCAAAGGCATTGGAAATGGTCAAAACTTCCCGGGATAAAATGGTTAAACATGCGGCTTTACTGAATATTGATCCGGACCGATCTCTCCGGCCGGATAAGTCTTCTGGCATAAAAAATATGGATAGTTTGAATAGCGGTTTAAAACAGATAAAAGAAAACCTGGACTGCCAACTCAGTATACATGAAATTTTTACCAATATCGTGGGAGTCCTTTTCAGGAGTTTTTATTTTACCCAGGTCTGTATTTCCATTAAAAAAAAAGAAACCCAGACAATGGATGCCAGGTTTGTCAAAGGGGATACGTCACAGCAATTTCTTAAAAGCTTTTCATTTAAATTGGAGAATATCCAGGATATCTTTAACGATTCAATCTTGAAAAAGAGTGATATTGTTGTCAGGGACATCCATGGGGAAAAGAATAAAAAAAAGATTCCTCCATGGTATATGGATCGGTTTGGAAAAATAGAACGCCTTTCTGGGTTTGCTGTTTTGCCTGTATTTGTTGATCAGAAGATTATTGCCATGGTTTATGTGGGGTGGGATAGCAAGGCCCATTCCATGAACCAGAAAACCATTGATTATATTCGGGAATTCAGGGAGCTTGTGGTTAAAACATTTACTCTCCATGCGCGATAATTCAATTTTAATTAGTGGTTTTCGGCCAGCCACTAATTAGTAAGTTATTTGTATCTAATAGTCGATGTTGATCACTGGTTCACCCATGCAAAACTTGTTTTTGCCAGGTATTTTAAATCCATTGGGATATGCATTGTCAATGGCGTATTTATCAATGTTTTTTGTTCAGGAGGGGATGGTTTAGAAGAAAAATGTTGAAAACAATGGGGAAGTGTGGCAGGTGTAATCTAAAAAAAGGAGATACACATATGGAGCTTCACGTAAATGACATTTTAACCCGGATTACCCGGTATAATTTGATCAGAAAAGGCAGAATGATTTATATTGATGTTCACCAGAAAATCCAGGGGAATCTGGCAGGGGATTACATTGCAGTTCCTAATCTGGTTAATATCGTTGCTAAACCGGAACATCAGGGGGCAGGCAGTTCCGAGCAAAAAGCCCTGGAAAGTTGTCTGAAAAAAATAAAGGGACTTAATATTGAGGATCTGTTTCCGGCAGCAAGACCTGGGCCGGTTCCAACTAACTAGTGCTTGAACGAAACCTCACCCATCTGCCGCGTTGCTGCAAAAGTCTGAAATCCTCATGTACTGGAGTACACTCCGGTTTCAAACTTTCTTGCGCCTTGCATATAGGTAAGCTTTCATCCAAGCACGGGTTTTCGGTCTGCCACTAACTAAAAGAGATAAAAAAACGCCTGCTGATAAATTTTCCAGCAGGCGTTTTTCTTACACCACTATAATTGTGCCTATTATTGGTTTTTCCCCATTTGGATACCCAGATCCAGGGCTTTTGTGTTCATATCCATAAAGTCTTTGGGGACGGTGGTTTCCAAAACTTTGAGGATGGATTCAGGTTTCACCAGCTGGGAAATCCCGATGAGAGCTCCTAACATGCAGATATTAAAGACAATGGGTTTTCCGATTTTTTCCATGACCATCTCATACATGGGAAGGCAAATATGTTTTGCATCCACTTTTTTTTCAATGGTTACAAATTTTGAGTCTATCAATAAAAGGCCACCCGGTCTGAGGATCGGGGAAAATTTATTATAGCTTTCCTGGGTTAGACTGACTAGAATGTTGGGCTGGGTCACTTTAGGAAAATTAATTTCGGTATCCGATATCAAAATATCACTTCGGGTCGCCCCTCCCCTTGCAGCAGCTCCATAACTCTGGGACTGGATGGCATTTTTCCCTTCAAAAATTGCAGCCGCTTTGGCAAGGATAATGGCTGCTGTAATCACACCCTGGCCGCCTGAACCTGAAAAAACAAGTCTTGAACGTTCCATTATGAATTTCCTTTCATTGCGGTCTCGATGATGTGGTCATATGCCTCACAATATTCCGGTTTGTCTGTGTCCTCAACAAAGATACCCCGTTGGATCAGGTTGGGATTTTTTTCCAGTTTTTTGGATCCGATTTTGACGGTATTGTTTTTGAAGCCTTCCATCATTTGGACCGCATCCCCTTCCTTATTCTTCCTGCCATAGTAGGTGGGACATTGGGAAAGAATTTCAACAACGGAAAAGCCTTTGTGCATGATGGCTTTTTTTAGGAGATCCTTGGCTTCTACGGCATGGAACACTGTGGATCTAGCTACAAATGTAGCACCAGCACTTTTTGCCAGTTCAACAATATCAAACTCATTGTCAATGGTGGAATATGGTGCGGTGGTAGCTTTTTTGCCTGGGCCAGACAGGGGTGAAAACTGGCCGCCGGTCATGCCATAGATCTTATTGTTCATGACAATTGCCGTGATATCAATATTGCGCCTGGCCGCATGGATAAAATGATTTCCACCAATGGCCAGTGCATCTCCATCTCCCATGGGTACAATGGCTTTGAGATGCGGTCGGGAAAGTTTTACACCTGTGGCAAAACTCAATGCTCTGCCATGGATGGTATGCAGGGAATGAAAATCAACATATCCGGATATTCTGGAGGAACAACCAATGCCCGAGGTCATGACAATTTCATTTTTATTTAGTCCCAGTTCGTGGATTCCCCTGAGCAAAGAGCCCAGGACAATTCCATGGCCGCAGCCAGGACACCACATATGGGGGAAAAATCGAGATCTTACATAATCTTTAAAATTAAATGGTGTGTCATTCATTTTATACCCCCTTACCTTGAATCATTCTCAGGACAGTTTTGATATCAGTGGGTGATATCAATTGGCCGTCAATCCGGTTTGCCAGGAATACATTGTTGGGATTATCCACTGCATTCTTTACCTGGGTGATCACCTGTCCCATATTCATTTCAACTACGATGACAGCCTTGGCATTGGCACATTTTTCCCGGACAATATCCGTGGGGAATGGCCACAGGGTCTGGAGTTCGAGAACTCCTATTTTCATCCCTCTGGCCCGCCTGTTCTGGGCAAGGTGAATGGAAGACCGGGCTGAAGATCCGAAGGAAACAAGGACATATTCTGCATCATCCAGCCAATATTCTTTGTACATGGCAATGTCATTGACGGAGTTTTCAATTTTATCCACCAGATGGTGTAAGAGTCCATTTACCACTGCAGGGTCGTTGTTGGGAAATCCCCACATGTCATGGAAAAGGCCGGTCACATTGTATCGATGTTGGGCACCAAAATCGGACATGGGAAGCCGGTCATCTTCTCTGGGAAGATAGGGGTGGTAATCCACACCTTTGGGAACGTGTGTTCGTAAACGATCCACCACGGGAAGTTCTCCTGGTTCAGGAATGATAAGCTTCTCACGCATGTGTCCTATGGCTTCGTCCAGGAGGATGATAACCGGGGTTCTATAAGTTTCAGCCAGATTAAAAGCCTCCACTGTTATTTTAAATACATCCTGGTGATTGGATGCGGTGAGTGCAATGATGGCATGGTCCCCATGGGTTCCCCATCGGGCCTGGTTTATGTCTCCCTGGCTTACATGGGTGGGGTTTCCTGTGGAAGGTCCGCCCCTTTGAACATTGGCAATGACACAGGGGATTTCCGCCATACAGGCATAACCCAGGGCTTCTTGTTTCAGGGAAAACCCAGGCCCGGAGGTGGCGGTCATTACTTTGTTCCCGGTCAGGGAAGCACCGATGATGGCGCCCATGGAGGCAATTTCATCTTCCATCTGGATGAATTTTCCCCCTGTCTGGGGAAGCCTTTCGGAAAGATGTTCTGTAATTTCAGTGGATGGGGTAATTGGGTAACCTGCGAAAAAATTGAGACCGGCGTAGAGAGCCCCCTCAACACAGGCTTCATTTCCCTGAATAAACCTGATATTATCCTTGTTAGTCATTTTCCCTTTCCTGCTTGTTTATAATTTGTATTGCTAAATCGGGGCATCGGAGTTCGCAGAGCTTACATGCTATGCAGTCTTCCAGTCGTACAGTGTCCACTTTCCCTTTTCTGTCAAGTTCGAGTACTTTTTTGGGACAGAAATGAACACAGATACCACACCCTTTACACCATTCTTTGTCAACTACATGTGTGACTGATTTGCCTTTTCCCATAATAACCTCTTAAATAGATAAACCTATCCAAATTAAAGGATATTCAATATGTGATTTGAATTTGGATGTCAAGGATTACCTAACATTAAAATGAATGAAATTCATTCTTTTTTTTTCTTTGAAAAAAGCAGGGAAACAAAAGAATTAATAATTTGGTATGATAAGGATTTACGATATAAAAGGAGCGTGGTATAAATCCTTACATGAAGCTAACTCAAGAAAAATTGGTCAGTGTCATCATCCCCACATTTAATCGGGCATGGACCTTGAAAAATGCAGTTGATTCGGTCTTGGACCAGAATTATGACGCCATTGAGATTATTATCATCGATGATGGATCCACGGACAATACCTTGGATATTTTAGATGGGTATGGGAATAAAATTCAGGTTTTAACCCAGGCAAATTCCGGGGTGAGTGCCGCCCGGAATTTGGGTATTAAACGCAGCCATGGGGAATTTATTGCGCTTTTGGATTCTGATGATGCCTGGGAACCGGATAAAATTTCCTGTCAAATTGATTTTTTTGAACGCAATCCCGATGCTCTTATTTGCCAGACAGAAGAGATTTGGATACGTAATGGCAAGCGGGTTAATCCCAAGATAAAGCATCAAAAACCATCAGGTATGATTTTTGATGCTTCTCTTCATTTGTGTTTGGTCAGTCCGTCTGCTGTGATGATTCGTAAAGAACTCTTTGAATTAAAGGGGTATTTTAATGAAGAGTTTCTTGTATGTGAAGATTATGATTTCTGGCTTCGTATTCTGGCGGATTATCCCATATTTTTAGTTGATAAACCCTGTACCATAAAACATGGCGGGCATGGGGACCAATTATCGGCCCATCATTCCCAGGATAAATACCGTATTGCTTCCATTGTTGGTTTGATTCAATCTAAAACTCTTTCCAGGCAACAGGAAAAAACAGCGGCAAAGGTTTTAGAAAAAAAATGTCGGATTTATGGTAATGGTTGTTTGAAAAGGCAACGCGATGAGGAAGGACAGTATTATCTGGGGTTGTATCAATCTCTTTTTGGAATCTGTCTATAGATCGGAGACTTTCATTTCATGGAAAGAGCGCCCGTCTTCCTGGATGGAGATCTCCTGTATTTGGCATCTGGATAGATCGTCTTTCAGGGTGAGTGATGATTTGGGCCCTTGGATGGAAGTGTCCTGGGTGATTTTTCCGTTTATGAGTATTTGTGGAAGGGGTGGGGTTTTAGTGTCAAATTCTGCAAGCCCCTTTTTTTCCAGGACATATTTTTTATTTCGCTCTTCAATTATGGTTATCTGTTCTTTAAATTGATCTGTTTGCTTTGCATAAAGGTCTTGTGTTTCAAATATCTTGTTTAATTCCTGTTCTGCTGTTTCTGCTGTTTTAGATAATTTTTTTATCCGGAGGGTCGATTTTTGAACGCCTGCAATATCATTTGTCTTTTTCAAGTCTGGAATGGTTTCCAGGATTTGCTTGCTTTCGTTTTCGGCTTTTTCCTGGACCTGGGCTTTTTGGGTGATCAGTTCATAAAGTTCCTGATCTTTGGTTTCGATGCCTTCAATGTTTTCCCTTAGTTCCAGTAGTTGCCTTAGGGACTTTTCAAGTTGACCTTCAATTTTTTGGGTTAGAATTTTTATATGTTCACTTACGCCGACTTTCAAGATGACAGGTTTGGATGCAGCCGTTCCTATTTTGTTGGCTTCAATTCCCCGCTTTGCAATGATTGTTGAAGAGATAATATGTCCTGTTTGATTCTGGCAGGCCCCACTGATAATAATATTGGAATCGATAATCTCCTTTTGGATGATAAGATCTCCAAATCCTGTGACGGTTGAATTGTTTATAAATTTTGCATGAACATTGCCCACAGAGTTGATTTTTGCTTCTGTGATGCCGTCTGAGATATGTAGATCTCCGGATAATTCAATTATCGCCCCTTCTATTTCCCGGGCTGTAAGGCTGATGCCTTTAATTGTAAAGCCCTCTTTAATGACTCCATTGACAATGATATTTCCATTGAAATCAATATTTCCGGTTTCAAAATCAACATCGCCTTTTATCATTAATTCCGGGTTAACTGTGATATTTCCCATGGCATCTACATTGGGTTGGCCGTCCAAGGCCGCATATATTTCCAGCTCCTCTTCTTTGATCTCTGTGCCATTGCCGGAAATAAAGAGAGGGTCCATGGGCTCTTCAACAAGGACAGAGTTGCCAAAGACATCCATTCCGTGCCTGCCCTCTTTTACCGGTGTTTTTTTTGCAAGCAGGTCGCCGTTGTGGACATAGGGAATGTCTCCACGATCTCTAAAATCAATTGTTCCATCTCCCTGAATTTTTCCGGGATTCGTAAAGTCATTTTCAAAATGAAAACTTATTTGGCCGTCCTGGCCCGTCATTGGTTTTTCCCCTTTTGCTATTATCAAGCTTTCTTCTTTTGTTTCCCGCTGCAAAATCCAGGCTTCAATGGTTTGATCATCGATTATGCCGTAGGAGATGCCCTGGTTGTGCAAAAAGTCCACTATACTTGAAAGAGTGAGTGTTCCAGGAAAGTACATTCCTTCGATTATTTGAATCGATGCCTTTGTTTGATCCCTTGAGACTGAAATCTCAAAATATACGTCCAAGGATACCTCTTTTTTTTGATCTCCGGCATTTGGTCTTTTCTGGAGTGGGGTAAAGCCGGGGTCTGACTGGGAAGTAAAGGCAACCTTTAAGATTTTTTGGGTGAGATCCGACAGGTCCTCGGCAGCGGTGTCTATAGTTTCGGCAGTTTCAGTATTATCATCATCGGTGTCTGTAGTTTCGGCAGCTTCAGTATCATCATTATCGGTGTCTGTGGTGTCAGCAGTTTTAGTATCATCATCGGTGTCTGTAGTTTCGGCAGCTTCAGTATCATCATCATCGGTGTTTGTAGTGTCAGCAGCGTCAGTGTCATCCGTCGTTATTATTGGGGTTTGTTTTAAATTAAGGGATTTGAAATCAAGAACAACCGGGTTGAGATTTATTTTTGAAGCGGTACTGTCAAATAAGGCTTTGATATAATCGCAAAGCATTAAAAATTCACTTTGAAAGGATTCGGCCGTGACGGAGACATTGTTTTGACTTATTCGGTCTTCAAGGGTGATATTCGTCTTCTGGTCTTTTTGTTTGAGTGTTTTTCTCAGGTTGGCCCGGTGCATTAGTTTTTCTGCTTTTTTTTCTTCAATGAGTTTTTGGGAGGCCTTGCCTTTTTTTTTCAGCTTTTGGGCTATTTGAAATAGTTGTTTATTCTGGTGGTCGGTGACCCGTTTTAATCGTTGGTTTTTTATGGATAGTTGAAATTGGGTAAGGCAGTTTTTTGCCTGATTGACAAGGTCTTCGTCCTGGAATGGGTAGATGATGCAGGAATTAATGCCTCCCTTATTGATTGCCCTGATAACTATTTCCGGTTTATCCGCCGATACCATGAGCATTCGTTGGGTCATGGGAGAAATAGCCTTTGCATTTTTTAGTATGTCATCTCCTTCCATCTTTGGTAATTTGAAATTGGATATAAACAGGTTGAATGGCCTATGCTTGGATTCCTCCAGTCTTAAAAGGGCTTGTTCTGCAGTCTTTTCACTATGGATGTCCCAGCCTTCTTTAGTAAGGATGGTTCCGGCACGATCGCTTATTGTTTCATTGCTTTCGAGGATGAGAATTTTGGGTTTTGGTGTTTCGGTCATGCCACCCCTCTTTTACTGGGGACCGGCATTTCAAATTCGTTTTTCGAGGCCAGGGTATTAAAATTGATAAATAATGTATTTATGGTTTGTGAAAACAGAGCATTGAGTACCTCCTGGCTCTTTTCGTCCTGGGGGGCCAAAATAGCTTGTAATTGTTCCATAACCTGGGTCGGGCTCAGGGGGGCATAGGAAGTTAATTCTTTGAGTTGTGCTTTAATAGATTCAATTTCAGAGTCAATGGCTATTAGGTTTTTATCGTGGGCTTTTGCTGTTTCCATGAGTTCACAGTTTAATTCATATAATTTGGCATTTTGTTTTTTTGCAAGGGTAATGAGGTTTTCCTTTTTCAGGAATTGTTCATATTGTCCAATACCGGAACCTATGGTTTTGATCATTTTGTCATTATCCCAGGGCTTTGAGACATACCACTGGACTGAACCTTTATTAACTGCATTGATAATGGTCTGTATATTTGAATCTTCAGTTAACAAAAAACGGATGGTTGCGGGGGATAGTTTTTTTGCATGTTCAAGCAATTGGGTGCCTTGCATGTCGGGCATTTGTTGACCAGAAATAATCAGGGAAAAGGGTTGGGTCGCAGTCTTAAGATTCTCAAGTGCCGATTTACAATTGTCGGTATGCGTGTATTTGAGATTTTCCATTTCAAGGATATTGAGAATTACCTCGCTGACATGGGTGTCACTGATAACAACCAAAACCTTATGCTGATAGTCCGGGATCACTTACTATCTCCTTGACCTTGTTTGTTGCATAAGGAAGGGATGCATAAAACTTCAGGGGAAGTCGTTGGTATTATCTGGTCTGTCGGATTTTTTCCTTTAAACATCTCCGGCTCCTAATCTGCTGTAACTAATAGTTACAATCCTTGCTTCATTCTAACTTTAATTGTTTTTAAAAGCAACGACAAATGCCCTTGGCCTGGGGGATAGACCCTTTATCTTAAAGGGTACTCCGTCATGTTTAAAGCAATTATTCCCATTGCAGCTGCCGGTGATTTTTTTAAAAGTCATACAAAAGAAGACAAATCAAGTTTTGTTGTTGACGAGGGACCGGAAAGTTTTGTATTTTAGCTCAATGAGTATCGGATATGGACGGTAAAGAAAAATTGTATGATTATCCGTGTAAATCCATGGGGTTTATGGAATAGATATATTGTCCTGGTGTCATGGATTTTAAGGATTAAAACCAGTATGTTGGGTGGCCGCTTGGCGGGTACCCGGATGACTGGTTTTGTGCTTGGCGGTTTAGCGAATAAAAGAATAGTTTAAACATAAAGGATGGGAATGTACTATGGGAGATACAGCAGATAAGATCCAGGAATTGAAGTTAAAAGAACAAAAAATTCTGGAAATGGGGGGAGAAAAGGCCCTGGCAAAACGTCGGGAAGCCGGAAAATTAAATGCCAGGGAGCGGCTTGATCTCCTGTTTGATAAAGGCAGCTTTAGGGAAATTGATATGTTTGTGACCCATCGGTGCACCAATTTTGGTATGGAGGAAAAAGAAGTTCCTGCCGATGGGGTGATCACGGGTCATGGGAAGGTGGAAGGCCGTATTGTCTTTGCCTATGCCCAGGATTTTACCGCCCGTGCGGGGTCTTTGGGGGAAATGCAGGCCAAGAAAATCTGCAAGGTGATGGATATGGCCTTAAAGGCCGGGGCTCCGGTGATAGGTATGAACGATTCCGGCGGTGCCAGAATCCAGGAAGGGATCGATGCCCTGTCCGGGTATGGGGAAATCTTTTTTAGAAATTCTGCGGCTTCCGGGGTGATCCCCCAGATTTCCGCCATCATGGGGCCCACTGCTGGAGGTGCTGTTTATTCTCCTGCCATGACAGATTTTATTTTTATGGTAAAAAAATCCAGTTATATGTTTATCACTGGTCCTAATGTGATCAAGGCGGTTACCGGAGAAGAGATCTCCTTTGAAGATCTGGGCGGTGCCATGACCCATAATGAAAAATCCGGTGTGGCCCAGTTTGCCTGTGAGTCCGATGAAGATTGCATAATAAATATTCGTAAACTTTTATCTTATCTGCCGTCCAACAATATGGAAGATCCGCCAATGACTGTTCCTACGGATGATCCTAACCGTATGGACCCAGCTTTGGATTCTATTATTCCGGATAGTCCCAATCGAGCTTATAATGTAAAAGATATTATTGTCTCCATTGTGGATGATGGAGAATTTTTTGAACCCCACCAATATTTTGCCAAAAATATTGTGATCTGCTTTTCCAGGCTCAATGGGCGTACCATTGGTATTATTGCCAGTCAACCCAATAATATGGCAGGATGCCTGGATATAGATGCTTCCGATAAGGCCACCCGGTTTATCAGGTTTTGTGATGCCTTTAATATCCCTTTGCTTACCATTGCAGATGTGCCGGGATACTTGCCGGGCAGTGATCAGGAATGGGGGGGGATTATTCGCCATGGCGCCAAACTGCTCTGGTGTTATTCCGAGGCCACAGTACCTAAATTATTATTGATCACCCGGAAAGATTATGGTGGATCTTATATTGCCATGTGTTCAAGGCATTTGGGCGCTGATATGGCTTTTGCATGGCCAACCGCCCAGATTGCCGTCATGGGAGCAGAAGGTGCTGCCAATATTATCCATGCCAGGGAAATCAATGGTGCCGATGACTCTGCGGCTAAACGAAAAGAGAAGATAGATGAATATAATCAGCAGTTCTCAAATCCCTATTGCGCGGCTGCCAGGGGCTATGTGGATGCTGTAATTCAGCCTTCCCAAACAAGGCCCAGACTTATCGATGCCCTAGAGGCCATGGTTACCAAGCGGGAAATGCGTCCGGCTAAAAAACATGGAAATATTCCTGTATAGGAGAGATATTTAGAATGGATAAAAAAAAAATAGCCGCTGCCATGGCTGCTGTAACTGCATATATCAAGACAGGTGAGGCTGCTGCCTGTCAAAATTTGGAACACTCCCAGGATTTGTCGGCAAAACCTGTACCCCAGGTGAATTTATGGGGGATAACGGGTAGACGGGAATTGATGCAGACCAATACCATGATGCAGTTGAGAATGTTTAAATAGGGTTGTTGCCAGATAAAATAGATCGCAAATAAAATATATATATACCAGGAGAAAACTAAATGAGTGAGCATAATCAGGTTAAAATGGTCGAGATGAATTACGATAAATCCAGGCCCGCAGCTGAAAATCCAGTCAAAATTCAGGATCTGTCTCTCAGGGATGGTCATCAATCCCTGTTTGCCACAAGGGGAAGAACAGAAGATATGATTCCCGTCGCCGAAAAAATGGATGAGATCGGATTTTGGGCCGCTGAAGTCTGGGGCGGGGCTACCTTTGATACCATGCATCGGTTCCTTGGTGAAAATCCCTGGGAACGGCTTCGGACCTTAAAGCGTTATTTTAAAAAAACTCCACTTTCCATGCTGCTCCGGGGGCAGAATCTGGTAGGGTATAGAAATTATGCCGATGATGTGGCCAAGCTTTTTGTGGAAAAGACCGTTGAGAACGGATTGGAGATTTTCAGAACTTTTGATGCCTTGAATGATTATCGGAATTTTGAAACTGTAGTTCCTGTGATCAAGGCATGTGGAGCCCATTTCCAGGGATGTATCTGCTATACCCTGACCGAACCGCGTCTTGGCGGTGATGTCTATAATTTAGACTATTATCTTAAGAAGGCCAGGGAACTTGAAGATATGGGGGCTGACAGTATCTGCATTAAGGATATGGCAGGGCTCATGTCGCCCTATGATGCCTATGAATTGGTCAAGGCCTTAAAAGAGAATGTAAAACCCCTGATTCATCTCCATAGTCATTTTACATCCGGTATGTCTCCCATGACCCATTTCAAGGCAATTGAAGCCGGGGTTGATATTATTGATACCTGTATGACTCCTTATGCCTACAGAACTTCCCATGCCGCCCTGGAACCCTTTGTTATGTCTCTTTTGGGGACCAATAGGGATACTGGTTTTGATATCAATGCCCTTGCTGATATAAATACAATCCTTGAAAAGGAGATTCTGCCTAAATACAAGCATTTGCTGGATGATACAAAGGTCTCCATGATCGATATCAATGTGTTGCTGCACCAGACTCCAGGTGGTATGTTGTCAAATCTTGTGAATCAGTTGCGGGAGATGGATGCCCTGGATAAAATTGATGAGGTTTATAAAGAATTGCCCCGGGTCAGAAAAGAACTGGGACAGATCCCCCTTGTTACTCCCACAAGTCAGATTGTGGGGACCCAGACCGTGAATAATGTTTTGTTTGATGGAGATGGAGAGCGGTATAAAATGATCACAGCCCAGGTAAAAGATCTGTGTTATGGTCTCTATGGTAAAACCTCGGTACCCATTGATGCGAAACTTCAGGAAAAAGCTTTGAAGGGGTATGATCGAGGGGAAAATCCCATTACTTGTCGTCCAGCCGAGGTGTTGAAACCGGAGCTTGAAAAGGCCAGAAAAGAGATCGGTGACCTGGCCATGGATGATGAAGACCTCATTATTTATACTCTTTTCCCTGTGACCGGGAAAAAATATCTGAAGCAAAAATATGGTAGGGAGGAAGTTCCTGCTGACCTTAAGCCCATCACCTTGGAAGATGTGGAAAAGCAGTTAGAGATGGTCAAAATGGCCAAGGCGGGAGAATTGATAGAAAAACCAAATGCGGAAAATATCCCGGAAAAAAGTGAATCTGCCAGGACATTTAATGTATTTGTTGAAGGGGAATATTTTGAGGTGGGAGTGGATGAAGTTGGGGGATCTCCAATGATTACCTACGCAGCTCCTGCGGCTCCTGTATCCCCTGCTGCTGCGGCTCCCGTTGCAGTACAACAGGCTGCACCGGCTCCGGCTGCTACCCCTAAGCCTGCACCTAAGGCAGCAGCTTTGACTCCTGCGCCGGCTGCCGGGTCGGGCACACCGGTGAAGGCTCCTCTGCCCGGTATGATCATTCAGTATGAAAAAAATGTAGGGGATACGGTCAATGAAGGGGAGACCATTGTGGTAATTGAAGCCATGAAAATGGAAAATGCCCTGCCGGCTCCTGCCAGTGGTGTGATCATTGCGGTGAATTTTAAGAGTGGTGATTCAGTGGCTAAGAATGATATTCTTGCTGTTATTGAATAGGATAACAAGTCTTGGTTTATAGCTTATTCGGGTAGTCTTGTATATTCAGACTACCATAAGGAGAGAACAGGAATGGCATTTGAAACAAAAGAAGAACTGCTTACAAAATATATAAAAATGGACAAACCCCATTGCCCCCATTGCGACCAGAAAATGACTCTGTGGGAAGTTCCCCAGATCAGTGTTTCCGACGGTCTGGGCTGGGGGACCCCCTATTTATTCATATGTTTTAATGATGATTGTCCTTCTTATAAAAAAGGATGGGATCATCTCCAGGAGACCATGGAGACACCGGCATCTTATCGGTGTATTAATGAGCCGGGTCAGAAAAATTTTGAATATATGCCCGTGTTCAGTCCGATGGGTGCCAGTGGGCAAAAATTGGATGATGCCGTCCTCTTGGAACAAGAAGCTAAAAAAGATCTATTGAAACAGACTTTTTCCGTATTGACAGATTATTATATGTCAAAGGATTGGGATGAAATTTTGAAGATCTTACTGGATCCCAAAATTCCCCCCAAGGCTCGTTTAAAAGCTGCCCAGATGGTCGGGGAGTTGGGCGATGGTGATGCAGCAGAACACTTGGTGAATCATAAGTTTCCCACCCCGGTTTTACAGGAAGGGGTGAAAAAGGCCGTTGAGCAGCTCCATGAACGGCATTTTACAAGGGAATGTCCCTATTGTGCCGAGATCATAAAGAAAAGGGCTGTTCTTTGCAAGCATTGCAATAAGGAAACTTCCCGGGGATAGAACCATTAATCTGAAAAAGTAAAAAGCGGGAGCAATGGGAGAAGAATGTACTTCTAATCATTGCCCTCGCTTTTTTATGGTAAGAGATTTTTACTATCTATTTATTTTTTCCATATTGAAGGAGCGATAGATGATCATTTCCCGCTCTCTTTTTTTAGGGTCATAAATGATTTCTTCAATGGATATAAAGCGTTTTTCGGCCTCTTGTCTGGAGGGTATGGCATCCAGGCCATGGCCGATTGTTTTTCCGGAAACAGTTTCCATTATAACGGCATTTCGGGCGTCGGTGGATACGGCCAGGGGGAGTTGGGATTTGTACACTAATCTGGCTCCGGCCAGGATTTCCCGTTCGTAGGATCCAATGGAGCCAGCCACACAGGTGACCGCCATGAAAGGCTTATTGTCACAGTGGACGATCAGGTCAATTGCAGATACATAATCTTTTCCTTTGAACTGAACAATGAGGGGTGTATCTACTTTGATTTCTTTCTTATTAAATCCTTTTACCTCCACCAGAAATTTTTCAAAGATCTGGCGACTGGCTTCCGAACCTCTATTGTCAATTTCTTTTCCGGTAATAAAATCTCTAATTGGTTCAAACATAAATATTCACTTATATTAAAGGGGTTCCTGTCATCTCAATGGGTTGGCTCATCCCAAGGGCTTTGAGGATGGTGGGGGAAATATCTCCCAGTATTCCGTTGTGAACCGGGGTGTTTTTAAATTTTTCCCCTGCCAGGATAAAGGGGACCGGATTCAGAGTATGGGCTGTGTGTGGAGAACCGTCACTGGCAATCATCTGTTCTGAGTTTCCATGATCTGCAGTGATAAAGGCGGTACCATTGGTTGCCCAAATGGCTTTTACCACCTTTTGTACACAGGTATCTACGGTTTCACACCCTTTGATGGCGGCATCCAATATGCCTGTATGACCAACCATGTCCATGTTGGCAAAATTTAATACGATAAATTCAAATTTGCCCGAATCTATTTGTTCACATACGGTTTGGGCCACTTTGGCGGCGGACATTGAAGGTTTCTCGTCATAGGTGGCTACATCTCTGGGGGAAGGGATCATGATCCGTTGCTCGCCCTCAAAAATGGTCTCTTTTCCCCCATTGAAAAAATAGGTGACGTGGGCATACTTTTCTGTTTCTGCAATCCTGAGTTGGTTAATTCCCTGGTGGCTTAAGAGTTCTCCAAAAACATTGGTGAGGTTTTGGGGGGCAAAAGCCGTTGGCAGACCAAATGTTTGGTCATATTGGGTCATGGAGATAAAGCAGGACAGGGCAGGAGTTTGCTGTCTTTTAAATCCATCAAAATCTTTTTCAATGAAGGCCCGGGTGATTTCCTTGGCCCGGTCTGCCCTGAAATTGAAAAAGATCAGTCCGTCTCCGTCCTGGATGACCCCTTTGTTTGATTGGCCTTTGTCGGTATTGGTTTCAAAGACAATGGGCCGGATAAATTCATCGGTTTCTGATGAATCATAGGCATCTTGTATTGCCAGGATAGGGTCCTTTGCCTTTTTGCCTTCTCCGCTGGTATAGAGACGATAGGCTTTTTCTACCCGGTCCCATCGGGTATCTCGATCCATGGCCCAGTACCGGCCGATGATACTGGCAATTTTTCCTATCCCTGCGGAGTCGAGGTGTTCTTGGATCTGTTTGATATAGGTGATGCCGCTGGTGGGTGAGGTATCTCTTCCATCAAGAATGGGATGGATATAAAGATTTTTTATTTGGTTTTGTTTTGCCATGTCAATGAGGGCAAAAAGATGGGAAATATGGCTGTGAACTCCACCGTCGGATAGAAGGCCTAAAAGATGAAGACTCCTATTTTTTTTCTTGACGGTCTCCATGGCTTTTTTAAGTTCCCGATTTTTAAAAAAACTTTTATCTTCAATGGCGGTGTTGATTCGGACAAAATCCTGGGGAACTTTGCGTCCAGCTCCTATATTCATGTGTCCGACCTCCGAATTTCCCATGGTTCCATGGGGAAGACCTACTGCATTACCGGAGCAGTCCAGCTGGCTGTTGGGAAACTTATTAAGAAGGTGGTCCAGGAAAGGGGTTTTGGCCTGGGCAAAGGCATTCCCATGCCTATGGGGGCTAATTCCCCATCCATCAAGGATCATCAGAATATTGACCGGACTTTTTTTAGAAATCATCGTCTTCTTCCATTTCAAGGATGGGGCCGAACTGGGATAGATCAACCCTTGGAGCATCACTCCACAGTCCTTCCAAATCGTAAAAATTCTTTGCTTTTGATTCAAATATATGGACGATGATATGGCCGTAATCCAGCAAGGCCCACTCGCCTTCCTTGATCCCTTCCATGCCGAAAACCATTATTTTTTCTTTTTTCAGGGCCTTGATGATATGTTCGGCCAAAGAAGTTACCTGGCGGCCTGATTCCCCTTCAACAATCACTATCATATCTGTGTAGGATGTCATTTTACGGACATCAATTGCTGTGATAGATTTAGCCTTGCGTTCAAAAATAGGGGTAAGATAGGGGGTGAATTCTTCTGTCAATGCCATGGGGTTTGTCATTTATATAAATCCTTTTCTTTGATGATGTTCTCAACATTTGCCGGGACAAGTCCTTTTATGGATAGGTTTTCTTTTACCCGTGCCCGTATCATGGTTGAAGAAATGTCGATTTTGGGTACATTACAAATACATATAGGCTGCATCTGTTTATGGGTAAACTTGGTTAGTCCTTTATTTAATTTGTATCCTTTTGAGATATGTTCGTCAATAAAGGATGCAATGGGTTCTATCCCGGTTCGATCTCCCCTGAGCATGACAATGATGGGAATAGCTCGAAAAATGAGTTCCTGTTTTTTCCAGGTGGTGATATCAAAAAATGCATCTGATCCCATTAAGAGGGAGAAATTAAGTTGCAGACCATGTTTTTTTTTAAAAATTTCATTTTCAAAGGCACTCTTTTTAAAGGCCTTTATGGTATCAATGGTAAAAGAAGGGCCTTTTCTTTTTAGTTCTATATCCGATGCGTAAAATCCATCCTGCTCTGTTACCCAGCCTTTTACCATATCCAGTCGGTCCCGGGCTGGGGCCAGCTCGGTCATGGATTTGTGGGGCGGGGTAGCAGAGGGGAATAAAAAGATCTTTTGAAGGTGAAAGGCCTGCTTCACGTATTTAATAACATCGATATGACCATTGTGAAGCGGATTGAAAGTCCCCCCAAAAAGTCCTGCATTCATGGGTTACTCTTTTTGAAGTTTGGAAGCGAGCAGTTTGACCAAAGATTTTACACCCTGACCGGTAACTGCTGAAATGGTAAGAACCTTAAGATTTGGCACGGCTGCTTTAAACTTATCCACTCGATTTTGTGAGCCGGTAAGATCAGTTTTATTAAGTACCACAATCTGGGTTTTTTGGGCCAGTTTTTTACTGTACATGGCCAGCTCTTTGTTGATCAATTTAAAGGATTCGAGGGGATTTTCCGGGTCGATTTGACCTGCATCAATCAGGTGAATTAAAATTCCGGTTCGTTCAATATGCTTTAAAAATTTGATGCCAAGGCCGATGCCCTCATGGGCCCCTTCAATAAGTCCCGGGATATCTGCCACGGCAAAGGGTTCTCCGAAGGGGGGCTCTACCATGCCAAGGGTCGGGGTAAGGGTTGTAAACGGGTAATCTGCAACTTTTGGTCGAGCCGCAGATATGCTGGAAATCAAAGTGGATTTACCGGCATTGGGAAGACCTACTATGCCCACATCGGCCAGAAGTTTTAACTCTAACTTCAATTTTATTTCGGTACCGGGAATTCCTGGTTGAGAAAATCTGGGTGTTCTATTGGTCGCTGAAGCAAACCTCTTATTTCCTTGTCCCCCTTTGCCCCCTTCTGCAATAATATGTTCTGTATGCTCAGAGGTGAGATCAATAATGGGATCAAGGGTATCGGCGTTGGAGACCATGGTCCCAGGTGGTAGATCCAGAAATGTATGCCTTCCATTTTTACCATGTTTTTGTTTGCCAAGTCCGGAGGCACCATTCTTGGCATGGAACAATTTTTGACGACGATATTCGTAAAGTGTCCGTTGGCCTGGATCCACCCTTAGAATTACACTCCCACCATCACCGCCATCTCCACCATCAGGACCTCCAAACTCAATGTACCGTTCCCTGCGGAAACTAACACATCCCGGTCCACCATTGCCTGAAGTGACGGTGATAATTGCTTCATCTACAAATTTCACGCTTCATAAACGCTGACTTTTTTTCTGTCGCGACCCTTTTGTTCAAAAGTCACCACACCGTCCATTTTTGCGAAGAGGGTGTAGTCCTTGCCCATGCCCACATTATTGCCCGGATGAATTTTGGTGCCGATCTGTCTTACTATGATAGTTCCGGCAGAAATCATCTCCCCGCCAAATCTTTTAACGCCCCGGCGTTGACCCTTTGAGTCACGTCCGTTTCTGGTACTACCTGCTGCTTTTTTATGTGACATCTTATGATCTCTCCTTAAACCGAAATAGATTCAATTTTTATTTCTGTATAATGCTGTTTATGGCCTTGCATTTTGCGATAGCCTTTCCGGCGTTTATACTTGAAGACCAATTGTTTTTTACCCCGTCCTTGTTCAAGGATATGTGCTTTTACAATGGCATTTTCAACCTTGGGGGCTCCAAGGGTAATGACTTCTCCGTCGGAATACATGAGGATATCATCGAATTCAACCTGAGAACCTTCAGTTCCTTCAAGTTTTTCAACTGTCAGAATTTGTTCCTCATGAACCTTGTACTGCTTTCCTCCGGTTCTGATAACTGCGTACATGTTAACTCTCCTTAATTATTTCAATACTTTTTGCAATTTCAAAAAACTCTTTATTCTATAATTATTGCTTGATTTTGTCAATAGATAATCATTTTTTTGTGACAGGTCTAAAAAATATTTACTTTCCCCGGGACTATACCTTTTTTTGAACCATGGGTCCAGTCAAAATCGGGGTTGGAGAATATGTTAAAATTTAATTGCCTGACCTTGACTTCATTTTCAACTTTGAATACAAATAGTTTATCTGTCATAACTTATCTGTTCAGATGGGTAAGTCAAATTAAAGATCTGCATAAGGGGGGAGACATGAAATATGTAAATATCAAGTTATTCACAGGGGTTATTATCACCTTTATGCTGGGCTGTTTTGGATGTTCGGTTGTTAACTATGAATATGTTAGCAGTCCGGTATCAAAGACGATTGATACTCACAATTTTAGTGTCAGCTTTACGCCGGCCAAGGAAGGAACCAGCTATTTTTCATCCTTTATGCTGGATATTGAAAATAAATCGGATTCCAACATTGAGATAGACTGGAATAAAACCCGGTATATCCATGATGGTAAAAATCGGGGCGGGTTTGTATTTGAGGGGATTGAACCGACCAGAGTACGGGAAAATAGTGTTCCCAATGATGTGATCTCCCCAAAAATGCGGTTTTCCAAGCAGCTATTTCCCCTGGCAAAAATTGCCCTGGCGGGATGGAACGACTATTCGGCAGGCAAGGATAAACATGGGATTTATGGCGGGAAGCTTCCTCCCGGTGAAAACAGCATTCTTTTGACTATTGAGAGCAAAGGCAAATTGATCCGTCAAAAAATATCGGTTGTGATTATTGAACAAGTAAAATAGTCTGTCATAAATTTGCTTGTGTTTCAGGCGCGCTCTGTTTATGGTGGGCCTTATGAATCGGAATTGACAGGTTCTTTCCAGATTATTAATAGACGTTGTCCGATAACAAGGGTTCAGGAGTTGGAAAAGATGAAAAGAATATTGTTTGTGGGATTGATGGGTTCTTTGTTGCTGTGCTTGGATGGTTGCTATAGCTATGTGGCTTTTAATCCTGAAAAAACAAAAGCTCAATTTTATGAAGATCAGGATGAGTGTGAAAAAAAAGCCAGGGACTATGTAATGGAAAGACGGTGGAATTATAGTGTCAGTGATGAAATATCCTATTCACGAAGATGCATGCGTGATAAGGGATGGAAGTATCATTTTCGTAAATAGTCTGGTTTTTTTGCCCGTTGATCATAGATCAGTTTATAAGCAATGTAGTATTTAAAAATATTACTGACATATTGTACGGTTTCTCGACCGATACGTTTGGCTGCCACGACTTCCACATTCTGGAACCAGACGTTGGGATCAAGCCCCATGGAATAAGCCTCTTTTCTGAGATTTGAAACTCTATTGGGCCCGGTATTGTAGGCAGCCAATGCCAATAAATTTCTATTGAGTAAGTCAATGTCAGGGTCGCTGAAATAATGATCCACAAGGTACCTTAAATATTTTGTGCCAGCATGGATATTGGCGTTCAGGTTGTAAATGTTTTTGATGTTGACATTGGGATCCCGGGCGGTTGAGGGTAGTACTTGCATGATTCCAATAGCCCCCATGGGACTTCGTTTGTTCTGGTTTATTCCAGATTCTTGAAAGGCAAGGGCTTTGAGTAAAAGCCAGTCAAAATCATATTGTTTGGCATATGTTTGAAAAATTTTTGTTATGTGTTGAAATTTTTTATCGTCCACAAGGGCATTGCGAACATAGTGAATATTTTTCAAATACCGCTCAAATAAGATATTGCCGCTCCGGGTACCTTTTTTGTTTTTTTTGATAAATTTGTTGATGATTGCCATGAGTTTTGGGCTTTTTTTTCGAATGGCCCAGGCAATACTGCCATTATCGCGTAAAATGATTTGGGGATGCAGCACAATTTTATCAAAAATTTGGTCCCAGAACTGTGCTGTGTGGCTGTCAACAACCACCATGGAAATCATTCCGGCATTGAGCATTTCAAGGAGATCTTCATCTTCTAAATATTCACTGATTTGAATAATATGAACTCTTTTTTTCCAGCTCCATATAAATTTTTTGTTCAGTTTGACCAGGCTTTCATAGTAACTGCTGGTTTTCCTGACATAGATCGACTGTCCTGACAGGTCGTCAATGGTTTTAATTTCCGGGGAGTCAGGACCTGTCACTACAATCTCATTTATATGGGTCAGGTACGGGTCTGCAAAAGCCACTTTTTTTTTGCGAGGATCGGTGATGGTCATGTTCCCGGCAATAATATCTCCTTTTCCGGAAAGCAGGGCAGGAATCAAGTTGTCCCGGGGGGTTGGAATTACTAAAACATGAATTTTCAGACGAGGATTATGGAGCTTTTTGTTTACCATTTTTTCAAACGCCATCATCTGATCATAGGTTAATCCTCTTGGCATACCTTTGTCTAAAAAGTAAAAAGTTTTGCTATAGGGAGCAAGGACTCGAATGACCCGATGCTTGATGAGTTTGTCATAGTCCCCGGTCCATATGTTTTGGATTTGCCATTCTTCCAAGGGTTTGTCCTGGACTGCAAATCCGTCCATTGTCTGGAAAAGGCAACATATTATAAATATATATTTCAACCAGGCTGTTTTCAAGGCAGCTCCCATCTTTGTTTGTATATAAGATGATAAATAATCCATCTTTCGTGATTATTCAAGGTGTCTTAATAGTAACCAGTCTGTTTTTTTATAGCAAGTATTATGAGTGTTTAGGATAGCTGAGAATTTGGCAGCAAATTTCAAACTATTATGGTTGACAATAAGAGTAGGACTTAGAAAATTTAATAGGAGCCAATCTTTTAAAAGGTATACCCCATGGAAAAAGAAAACCTGCCTGCACTTTCGTTGGCCCTGGGGTCCAGTTTCCAGCCATACAATAATCCAATGGGACCTATGGGTGTCATATAACTAAGCCCAAGGCCGATGGAGTCACGGAATGTATGATCTGCATCTTTGCCTTGGGTTTTCTTTACTGCTCCTATGTCGTAAAAGGTGGAAAGTTCAAAATTTAATCCCAGATCATACCGTGCTTCGATGCTTCCTAAGATAGTCTCTCTTCCCCCTACTGCGTTGCCTGTTGAATCATATTGCAAAAGGTTTTCATCAAAACCCCGGACACTTGAACTTCCACCTAAAAAAAATAATTGATCCTCAGGCACAACTCTGTTGCTTCCATAGGGTTGGATCAACTGGTATTGTCCCCGCAGGGCAAGAACCAATGGTTTAAACACAGTATGATAATACCTGGTTTCCAGGCGATATTTAATAAAATCGTCCAGGTCATTATCAAGTCCTTTTAAAAGTTCCATGTTAAAAGTGGAAATATGACCTTTACTGGGTTTAATATAGGAATCTATAGTTCGGTAGCTGATACCCGGACTTATGGTGATAATATTTCGTGAATCATATTGGGTTGTTTCAGTGTCTTGCCGGTACTGGGTCGGGTATTGATCTCTGGATTCATGCATCAGGCCTAGGTTTACTATCAGTTTGTTGGATAAAAAAGTCCGGGAAAAATTTTGGGCGATCCCCCGGGTCTTGATTCCATAATCCTTGTTAAACTCTTCTTGTTTTCCACCAAAAAACCGGGTGCTGGACAAAATTTTGGTGTAAAAAAGCTGTGGTTCCGTTAATGCTATGTTCCAATTATACCCGATCTGACTGTACTCCCCTTTTAGTTGAAGATCCAAATTACGACCCAGAAAGTTATGATCTCCCACCGTTGAGTCGAGATAAAAACGGCGTTGGGTATCATAACCTGTGCCTGTTTCTACAAAATAAGGTTTCTTTTCTTCAACCACTATGATTATATCTACCTTTGAAGCATTGTTGTTCAGGCCTATGGTAGTAAACCGCACTGAACTGAGGGCTGCAATTTCCATTAAGTTCTGTCGGCTCTCCAGTAATTTGACCAGGGAAAAGGGTTCACCGGAAAAGATCTGCATTTTATTGTCAAGAATGGATTGTTTTGTCCTGAAATTTCCTTGATAATATATATGCCCTACCCTTACATAGTGGCCTTGTTCCACGGTATAGGTCAAAATTGCTCCAGATCTGTCAGGGCTAAATTTTACAACGCCCGTTACCCAGCTGTTGGGATACCCTAACTCGGAAATTTTTTGCCCCAGATTTTTTTCATCTTTTTCCATCATATGGGGATCAAAGGGAATTCCTGATTTCAGGGTGATAAACTCCAATGCCCTGTCCCGGGACAGGGCAGACAGACCTTTAAACTGAACCTTTTCAACCCTTGTTCTGATCCCTTCATCAATGACAAGTTCGATTTGTACATGTTTGACTTTTGTTTTGTCCTGATTATCAGCATCTAAAAACCGGATGTGTTTATCAATCTTGATCCCGATAAATCCTTTTGTAAAATAGAGTTCTCGAAGGGTATTTATGTCTTTATCAAGTTGATTTGCCACATAAATATTGCAATTGCTAAGAGTCGAAGTTTGGGTCAGAATATTTTTAAAAATTTGTTTTTGTGTGATAGATCGATTTCCTAGGATATCAATTTTTGAAACACAATATTTATCGCCTTCATTAATGGAGATGGTCACTTGTTTTTCCGGAGGCCTGGATAAAGTATTTTCTTTTATTCCGGATTTTATCTTTACGTCCGGGTATCCTTTCATAGTATATTTTTCTTTCAGATTCCGGATACTTTTTCCAAGGGCAAAATTGTTTTTATTTCCGTCTTTTTCCAGGGTCATTTCTTTATTCAGGGTATAGTCCCAAAATTTTTTATTCCCTTTAAAGTCGATCAGGTATTTGGGGCCTTCCTCAACATGAAAGATCACATCCACTTGTTTTTTTTTACGATCCCTTATCACTTCCGGGGTAATTGCGACATCGGCAAATTTTTGGGTTCGGTAAAATGCGATAAGTTCTTTAACATCATCATCCAGGTTATTTTGGATAAATCGTTTGGCGCTGCCGAGCAGGACAGAGGCTTTCCAGGTTTCAGTCCTCAGCTTTAAGCGGGATGATAAAAAACTTTTATTTCCCTGGATCTCCACCTTGTTTACCCGGAAAAAGTCCCCTTTATTAATATGAACCGAGATCAGATAATTTCCATCATACCCATCCTTTTGGGCGGATAGGGTGACCTTGGGATCAATAAAACCCTGTTTTTTAAAAAGGGTGATCACACGACTGCTCTGCTGTTCAAGGCTTTTTTTAGAAAAAAGTTCCCCGTTATAAAGGGTCATAATATCGAGTACTTCCCGGTCAAACAGAGGAAAGGCCTTGTAGATCTTGATATCCTTAATACGCCCGTAGGGAATAAGCTCAAAGGTGATTTTCAAGCCCCTGGTAGTTTTTACAGGATCGGATACATGTATGGATTGAAAAAGGTTTGAATCGGAAAGACCGACAATCGCCTGTTTTATTAGATCATTATTATATGGGTCCAAGGGTTTTAATGAAATTAAATCCCTGGCAATGGAATTCCAAAAAGTTGTATCCCCTTTTATCCCAAGGATTTTGACATCAATTTGAAAAATAGTTTCTTTGGGATGTTTTTCCGGGTTTGCGGCAAATCCAGGTTTAACAAAGCCAAATAAAATAATTATACTCCAGATTAGCAAGGCTTTCAGGCTACAGGTACGGCTGTAAATAGATATTTTATTCATCTAAACTCCAGTCGATATTTAAGTTCACCACCAAATCTTCCATCTGTATCCCGGTACCCGTCTAACAAAAGATTTTCGAGTAATTGATAAGAGGTGATCACCCGCTGAACAACTTTGCCTTTTCTGACATCCACCCCGTATTTTACGTTGATATGCCTGGACAGATTTGTTCCAAGCATGACATCAACTCCGGAGGAAGCTAATAGTTCCTGTATCTGGGGAGTAATTTTCAAATAATCGAGGCCTGTAGCCTCTTTTAAACTTTTTTCCAGGGAACTTGCCATAACATTGGCAATAATTTCATCAGAACCAAACCGCCGCCCACCGTTTGTATCTCCAAATTCCCGGGTGGTCTTGCCAAGGAGAATTAATGAAAGAATATCCATACGCTGTTCAAAAGGGTCGGAGGATAGTTGTAAATTCAGATTGTCAGGAGATCCTGAAATGGCCAGGGTAATGGTCCAGGCCCGGATTTCCATTTTTGCCTCAATATCTAAGACAGGTTTTGTTTTATAAGGGTTAACAAAGTTAATTACCCCTTTTTGTACTTCAAGTTCAGCCCTTTGAAAATGAATACGCCCTCCGTCCACCCGGGCGCGACCTATCAGTACAGGGGTTGCAGCCGTTCCCCTGATTGTCAAGTTGGGACTGATCTCCAGATAAGCCAGGTTATTATCCACCAACAAAGGCTCACGGCTACCGACGTCCAGGTTCAGACTGATATTGTGCAAAAAGCCCATTGCTTTTTTTCCTTCTGAAGGGATTTGTCTTGTCTGTCTTGTGGCCATGGTAATAAGGTTCAGTTTAACATCCTTGTGGTACCTGCTGCCCCCAAGTAACATAACCCCGCCGGTTAATTGGGACGCTTTATCCGTGCCGACAAAGTTCAGGTTGCAATTGAAAGTCAAGTCCATTAAATCCTGAATATCCAGATTGAGCTGATGGGCATTAATTTTCAGATTAAATTTTTCAGGTGCCCAGGCTTTTAATATCACACTGCCGCCAAGGTCAAAACGGCCTTGACCCATATAGCCCTCAAACCCTGAAATCTCGATCTTATCCGGGGTGAACTTAATATGGCCTTTCATATTTTTAAAATCCTGATCAAGTCCATCAACCCCCATTCCAAGGGAGTTGAATAAAAGATCTCCCTGGATAATAGGGTCGTAAATACTGCCTTTAAGGGAAGCTGTGATGCGGACATTGCCGGTGGCAAATTTTATTTTGTCCACCAGGGGATTGAGCAGCTCCAAGGGGATGTCTCCCAAGGCTTTAAAATCGAGGGAACCGCTAAGGTCTGCCTGGCCTTTCACCATAAGGATGCCTTTTTTCAAGAGCTTAATCTGGGTGGGCAAAAGGCACAATTGTCCGTTTTTAAAGGTAAGTCGCGAATCTTTTGTCTGGATAAAAGGGTTGCCTGCAAAGGCAATCATAATTTTAGAAAAATCAGCTGATCCTTGGATCTGTTTAAGTTTGTCAATCCGGCCTTTTGCCTTGATACTGCCGGTGATATCTCCTGTGAATCCTGACCGGCCCATGAGTGCAAAATAGGGTGATAAATTAAAACCATCCACATTAAAATCGACTGCAAATACCTTGGTATCCATGTGATACACCCCTTCCATCATGGGGCCTATATCTGCCTTTATTTCAAGTTTTTTGTTTTGCAGTTTAACAGTCAAATCCATTGGATTTTGTTTTTCATTTAAGATCATAATTTTTTGAATATCAAGTTTGCCCTTGATCTGCGGGTTCTTAAGGCTACCCCGGAGCAAAAATTTTGAAGAAAATTTGCCCCTTGCCTGGTCAAAAACTTTTATGGAATCTGCGTCAATATTTAAAACACCATCCACATTGGAAAAACGGCTTTGAATCTTCCCATTAAGGGAAAGTGTAGCATCCTTGATCTGTACCTTCTTAAAAGCAAGATCATATCCTTTGATATCAGCCCTTACGATGGGTTTCACAAGATTGCTTCTTACCATGATCTTGCCATTAAGTTTTCCTTTAAAAAAAGAGGTCGGCATGAAATTGGCGAGATTCAGGTTTCCAGTTTTCACATCAAAATGAATTAAATTTTTTCTATTTCCATTGAGCATCTTTTTTAGCGATTCCAACCAACCAGTACCATTAAGAATCGATCCATGGTTTTCCAGTAAAAATTTGTCAACCCTGACTCTGCCGGTCCTGTCAAGATTACCCTTTAAAGTCAGATTTCCCAGGACAACATTATTGATTTCGATATTTGAGCCTGAAGCCGTCAAAGAGACCCCAGGACATGAAAATGGCCCGTTAATCTCTATTTTTGCACTGATTTGTCCTTTCTGTCTTAAATGGGTGAGCCTGTTCAATAATCCAATATCACCCATCTTAAGATTGAGTTTGCCTGAAATTTTCATGGTGGTAATATCCACCTGGCCGTTACCTGTCAGTATAATTGACGGGGCCCTCAAATCAAGGAAATTAATTCTGGCAGTTTTTTTATCAAGAACAATATCGGTGTTGATCATGGCAGCCATTGATGTTGGCATACCTTTTAGTCTGAGCCCAGTTGCGCTCAGCTTTGCTTTTATATCCGCCTTTATTTTTTCAGGATCAACACCCCTACCGGAAAAATTTATCCTGGATGTCACTTTACCTTTTGTGCCTGGTTTTATCCCGGAAAGGACAGATAATTTTGTCCCTGAAAGAAGTGCATTTATATTATACGAAAGTTCATTTAAATCAAAGGGCTTTAAAAATCCATGGGGAAAAACCTTTTCAAGGTTTATTTTTCCTTCCAGGTCCAGAGCTCCAAATTTGGAAGAAAGATGGGATGGCAGCATTGTTGCCATTCGGTTTTTTATCTTAAATTCCAGCATAAGGTTTTCAAGGAGATAACCCTTGACCCAGGCTTTCTTAGATTGGATGGAACCTGTTATCACCGGATTGTCAAGATCTCCTTTAATGGACAGGTTGGTTAGCAATTGTCCCTGGAAAGCCTTGGGTTTTATACCTGCAGTAAAAGTTGCCTGTTCAAGATCCATTATACTCTTAAGACGAATATCAAAAACAGGGCAATTAAAAAGATCCTTGACAGAGCCCAGGATCTTCATATCAAGGTCATTGGAGTCTAAATGGACAAAAATATTGGATAATCCTCCATCTTTAAAATCAGCCTCCATACGGGTCGGATTAAGCAAAATGGATTTTTCCCGGGTTGTGATGTTTCCGGTCTCAAAGTTTGCTTTGAATTTTGCTGATCCATGCAAAAGATCAAAATTTGATACCAGAACATCCAGACCTGAAACCGATAGATTCAAGTTTTTACCAGGCACCTCCAGTACGAGGCTTCCATTTTTTAAAACAAATTTCTTAACAAGAATATCTGAAAAGAACCAGGAAGATCCATTTGTAGTTTTAACTGAAGAAAGGCCTGGGGCAAGGGAACCATTTTTCAATAGACTAAGATTTAACCTGGGAGAGTCCATCATAACCGAGGAAAAACAGATTTTGCCGGTTAGCAGGCTTGTCCAGGATAAATCGAGACTCATTTTTTTCATGCGAGCCAGAGATTTTCCATGGGGCCCACGGAGTTGAAGTCCCAGTAAATTGATCTGCCCTAAAAGAGGATGGATTTCCAGTTTATCAAAGACAACCTGGCCTGGAACCTTCTCACTGATAAGGTGTAACAAAATGGTCTTGGTGGTGTTGGTTTTTAGAAAACAACTGCCCGCCCAAACGGTAGCCAGTAGTACACAACAAACAAAACCTGCAATGACACCTAATTTATTCTTTGGCTTTAACACCATACCATCCATTAAAAAAAACCAAGTCATTACCATGGTTTATCTTTTTTGACAAGACCTTTGGTAAACCCCAAAGCTACCACCGGGGTTTTTCCTATAGCTATCCAAAGTCAAATCGGGGGATTTTTTTAAATTGCAAGGCAGCGGGTTTGATATAAGGAGACAATTGACAGGCCAAAGTAAAATTACCATTGCATTGCAAAAATGATGATCTTGTGCATATAAGAAAAAGCACCCCTTTGCAGCTTATCTGTGGAAGATGTCAAATCAAAGCTGATCTGCAAGGGGTGTTGGGTATTATTAAAAAAAAATATATATTGGTTAGTATGATATCGTCTACTATTTTATTGATTCATCCCCCGGCAGCCAGTCCGATGTTGCCCTGTTGGGATGCGGCCGTGGTTGCGGGGAGTTTGTCCGGTTCCGGATTTACTATAGGTCACTATGACGCAAATCTTGATTTTTATAGGACCCACCTTTTTTCTAAAACAAGTCTATTGTTTTATTTTCAACAAATTCAAAAAAAGAGAGATTCAGGACAGGTTTCCAGGCAAACTTATTTTCGGTTGAAAAAGTTGTATGAAGCCACTTATAAAACCGTGGTTGATATGGATGAGTTTAAAGGGAATAAGTTTTATGATCCCCAGTATTTTATATCTTGTAAAAATAAAATAGATAGTTGTTTGATCCTGGCATCCAATACAGATATTTGCGCCCATGGCAATCCTTTTGTGTTGTTGTGCGAACAAGGGTTGGCAAGCCAACTTGACAGGTATGATCCGGGGACGGTAATTTTTTTTGTTTCTTGCCAGGCCCAGGCGGTTGCTGCACGGATAATGGCAGCTTTCATTAAAGAACATTATCCCGGTGTCAGGGTGGTGGCAATGATAAAAAGAGGATTTCCTCTTCCGGACACTCGATACTTTGATCATCTTATCTGGAATCAGGCCCAAAAAGGCCTTGTCCTGCTGGGGGATTGGGTCAACCAGATCCATGGGGTGAAAATGGATCTTAAAAATAGTCTGCCCGATTTCAGGGCAGTTCCCTTGGATCAGTATCTAACTCCTGAAAAGATAATTTTGGTTTATCCTTTATTTTTTAAGGATCCATTTGCTTTATCAGACTTTCTGGAAGATCAGGTCCATAACCTGGGTGTCCGGGGATTTGTATTTGTCCAGGCATCTTCTAATTCAGATATTGATGAAAAAATAGAATCGCCGGGCCGAAAAATTCAAGAAAAGGCGGACCAAATTTTCCCGGGGGACATATGCCGGCATCTGGCCCATTGGTTTTCAATAAAACAACCCCGTGTCTTTTTTAGTATACAGGTCAGGACAGGAGAGCTTTTTCCGGGATATATAAAAGAAATGTCGGATCTGTTTACAGCTGGGCTTAGATTGATTCATTGGCAAACAGATAGATCTAAAATTTCTGAAAAAACCCTATGGGAGGCATCAAAGCTTGGTATATGGAACCATTTATCCGGTTCGGATCTATTCAAGGAACAAGGCAACAGTGATATTGATCGGATAAAATTTATTGCAAATAGCCCTAATATTGTTCATTCCTTCCAAGATACAAATCAAGATACAGTCCGGGATTTGACCCGGGATGAATTATTTGCTCCGATTATACCGCCCGGGTTTATGGATTATGCCGGTGTAGCTCCCTTGCCTGGGATTCCCTTTTGGCAATTTTTGGGAGATCCTGGTTACTTGCTGGTGTATTTGAGTCAAATAAACAGCAAATCATTGGGTCATCTCCGGGTGGATTTAGAAAATAATCGGGTTATTTGTCTTGGAAGGCAAATCCTTTTTACTTACCAGTCACCCAAGGAACTTCCCTCTGGAGTCCTGGAGGAAATTTGTAAAATGGTGGAAGCAGGTGGATCTGTTGACATCACCCATGTTAGATCCAATCTTGAAAAGGCTTATATGATCGGTTATGCCATGGAAAATGGAGTGATTATTGGAAATTCCAGTTTGAAGCACCCCAGAGCAAGTTTTATAAAACGGCTTAAACAGATGACAGGGGTTGATTTTACCAATTTTGTGGAAAGGGGATATACTTCTGTGCGACCCGAGTACCGTGCCCTGGGAGTGGGGGCAAAATTATTGGAGGGTCTGACCAAAAGGGTAAAAGATTATAAGGTGTTTTCCATTATCAGTGAGGAGAATCTGGTCACCCAGAAAATTGCCCTTCGGAATAATACGAAAAAAATCCTGACCTATTTCAGTGGAAAATTAAATAAACAAATGGGAGTGTGGATGCCGGAACATATGATTGATAATCAAGGGGATAATGACAAATGATCATTGGAATAATGACTGTCAATGGATTTGATTTTCATCCCAATAAGCGTTTTTTGGAGGCGGCAAATGATCTGGGGCATCAAATTTTGTTGATCAACCCCTATGAAATTACCTGTGCCATGGATATGGGCAAATCTGGTCTTTTTGATTTTATTGGTTTTCCCATGGATATTTCAGGCCGGGTTCCCGATGTGATATTACCCCGCCAGGGATCTCCCATGGGGGAATATGGGTTTGTTCTGCTCCGTCATTTTATGCAGATGAATATTGCCCTGGTTAATAAAATTGAGGGGGTGACCATTGCAAGAAATCAATATCTTACCCTCCAGACTCTGGCAGCCGCAGGGATACGGGTTCCAAATTCCTGTTTTATTACCCGGAAGCCTGGTTTTTTTAAAGCGGTTGCCCATCTGGGAGGATTTCCGGTTATTGCTAAACAAGTGGATGGTATGGGCGGAGACGGTGTGGAAAAGATTGAGAATGAAAGTCAGGCAAACATATACCTTGATACCCATCTTAACCCTTTGAAAGGCATGCTGGTTCAGCAATTTATCAAACCTGAGGGGCGCCAGGATCTGAGAATGCTGGTGATCGGAGGTCGCCTGGCCGGAGCCATGGCCCTTGAACCTTCCCCGGGTGATTTCAGGGCCAATATTCATCAAAATGGTCAGGCGATAGCCATTGATCCTCCAAGGGAATGGGAGACTCTGGCTCTTGATGCAGCCAGGGTTTCTTGTCTTGAAATTGCCGGGGTTGATATGATGGTTGAAAAAACTGGACCTCCCCTCGTGGTTGAGGTAAATTATTCGCCAGGTTTTAAGGGTCTGGAGGCAGCAACCGGAAAAGATATTGCCTGGCAGATTATTGATTATCTATCCTCTATCGTTTCAAATAAAAGTTTATGAGAATTTAACCAGATGGAAATAAGAAAAAAAGCCAATGAAAATTATTGATTTTAATTTGACCCGGGACAGTCAATTTGTTACGGCTGGGGCCAGGGTGATTTTTGAAGATTGCAATCGGCCCGAACAAAGTGTATTTATTAAGACTCCCCTTTCCTTTGCATCTGGGTTTGAGGCTAACCCCGATGCGTTTTTGGTGGGTTGTCTTTTGCCGGCCCTTCATCTGGGAGAAAAAAGAATTTTCATTGGACAAAAGATCTGTCCATTTCTTAAGGAAGGGTTAGGTGTGGCCATGAATATCTTGTCCCATTGGACAAGGTTGGGGCCGGAAAATAGCCGGTATACTCCCATAACCATTGAGGCCAAAACCCTGGAAACACTGCCTGGCTTGAATCCTGTCAGGGCTGGTATGGTCATGTCCGGGGGGATGGATTCCCTTGCTGCTCTTCGTTTAAATCGACTTAATTATTCCAAGGGGCATCCGGGATATGTAAGAGATAGTTTTTTTCTCCACGGTTTTGATATCGGCGGTGTGGTGGAGCGGGGGAGTAAATATCATGTATTTGACCGGGCCATGGATGCAATTTTAAAAATTACCCGGGATGCAGGTACCCAGTTGATTCCGGTCTATACCAATATTCGTCATTTGTGTGATGAGCGCAAATTATGGCTGGACAGTTTTTTTGGGGCTGTTCTGGCTGCCATGGCCCATGCTTTCAGCAATCGGATAAATCTGATGTTTATCGGATCATCCTATGATATTCCTAATTTGCATCCCTGTGGGTCCCATCCGCTGCTGGATCCGGAATATTCAAGTTATGGACTGAGACTTCGCCACCGGGATTATGAAATGTCCCGTCTTGAAAAAATAAGAATAGTCTCTTCCTGGGATGCGGCATTTCAAAATTTCAGGGTTTGTCTTGCTAATGTCCCGGACCGTTTGAACTGTGGTAAATGTGAAAAATGTGTTCGGACCATGACAGAGTTGACCGCCCTGGGAATATTGCACAAGACCCGGGCTTTTGTTGAAGATGAGGTGAATCCAGAGGATATTGAACAATTTGATATTACCATCAGGGTTCGGCCTCCATTTTACAGGCCCATGATTCCTTTGTTGAGGCAGCGGGGCAGGGATGATCTGGCTGATACCATTGAAAAATTGTTAAAAAAGGCAATATGAAAAAAATAGGAATATTATTGGGGGTGGGTAATATGTTAGGTGCATCTTCCACCTTCATCTATTTTAGAATTATCCAGCCCTTTGTTAAACAAAATCCAGTGATTCCGGACTATTATGATCTTTTGTTTTTTTTTGCAGGTATGGCAACGCTTTCTCTTCTGGCTTTTGTCTTGTTAAAAAGAAAATCGTCCAGATCTTTGTATGAAGTGGCCGACGGCAGTCGGGATATCTCTGAGTTTGATCCTTTCATGATTTACCATCTCCAAAGGAGAGCCATTCAGTACCCCATGGTTGTTACGATGGCTTCTTTTTTGATTTGGATAGTGGGGGGTTTTATCTTTGGTTTTTTGGAACCATTGATCACGGCAAAGATTTTTAATGTGGCAACACAGGATCTGGTATTTTGTTTCAGGCGGTTTTTGGGAATCATTCTTCTCGGCGGTGGCGTGACCTGTATGGTTCTTTTTTTTGTCCTTGAAAATGTTTGGCGTTCCCACATCCCTAAGTTCTTTCCAGAAGGTCATTTAAACCGGGTTAAACATGTTTTCAAAATCAGTGTGAGAAAACGATTTTTAGTGGTTATGCTGGGGATTATTTTGATACCGTTTCCCATCATTGCGACCACTATTGTTTCCAATATTCAGCAGCTTTCCCTGGCCGATGCAGTGACCAGAAGTCAGTTGATCTCTTCCCTTTATTGGGAACTGTTCTTTCTTTCCATGGATTCGTTGACCATTGCATTGATTCTGGCCTATTTTTTAGCAAAAAGTATCTCTACTCCCTTGCTTCAGATCAAAAAGACCATCAAGGCCGTGGAAAATAATGACCTGGATGCCCGGGTGGAAATCGTGTCCAATGATGAATTGGGTGATGTGGCCCAGGGGATAAATGATATGATTCGCAGTTTAAATGAAAGCCAACGGGTAAAAAAATCCTTTGGTCGATACATGGGTAAGGAAATCCGGGATGAAATCATGTCGGGTAAAATTTCCCTGGAAGGAGAGATGAAACGGGTTACCTTGCTCTTTTCCGATTTGAGAAATTTTACGGGTCTTGTGGAAAAAAATCACCCCCGCCAGGTGGTGAAAATCTTAAACCAGTATTTTAACGAAATGACCCCGGCCGTAAAAGAACATAGGGGGCTTATTCTCCAATATGTGGGAGATGAGATTGAGGCTGTTTTCGGAGCGCCTGTCGGGTTTGATGATCATCCGGAAATGGCGGTGCAGGCAGCTTTGGAAATGAGAAAACGACTGATTAAATTAAATATCATCCTTGAACAGCGTAAATATTCGGGTTAGTCATTCATGAGTTGATTTAAGCAAAACTCTAAACTTTTTATCAAGAGGAAAGACCCAAATATCTTTGATGGGAACACAAATTTTTCCTGGCTGCCCGCCAAGCTTCCCACGACCTTTAGTTTC